>NZ_JBSFMT010000019.1:0-149300 GCF_053599695.1 Streptomyces sp. NPDC000878
GCCCGCATTTCCAGCCCGTCCGGCGCTTGAGGACGAGGCCGTTCAGGCCGACAGCGGGGGTCTGGGGGCGGCAGCCCCCAGCCGACGCCCACACCAACGCCGGTTCACCACCTCCCCGCCCCGAACTCACCCCGCATGGAACCGCGCGGGCGCCTCCGTCGGATTACCCCCCGTCGGCAGCTTCTGCCCATCACACCCGGACAGCACCTTCTTCATCGCCGTCTTCTCCGCCTCCGTCACCCACAGCTCGTACTTCTTCTTCACGGCGACCTGGTTGGCGACATACGTGCACCGGTACGCCTTGTTCGGCGGCAACCAGGTCGCCGTATCGCCGTCACCCTTGCTGCGGTTGGTGCTCGCGTCGACGGCACGCAGGTTGAGCGGGTCGTTGGCCAGGGCTATCCGCTTGCTGGCGTCCCAGTACTTGGCGCCCTTCTGCCAGGCGTCCGAGAGGGCGACGATGTGGTCGATGTCCACCTCGCTGCGGCCCCGCGTGAAGGCCACGTCCTTGCCGCTGTACGGGTCCGGCTCCAGTTCCCCCGAGGCCACCTTGCAGTCGTCGCCGCTGCGGAACCTCACGTCGGCGAGATCCCGTATGAGGATGTCGTCGCGGGTGTCGCACTTGTTGGAGTCGGTGTCCGCCCACGCGCTGCCGAAGCGGTCCCGGTCGTACCCCGTCTTGGGTGCCCGTCCCTTCACGGTCAGCGAGTCGACGGCGGCGAGTGCCGCGCCCCCGCCACCACCGCCCCCGCCGGCCGCACCGCTCGCGCTCTCCTCGGGCCCGGCGGACCCCAGGGTCGTGCCCTCGCATCCGGTGACACCGAACCCCACCACGAGTACGACGGCGGCGACGCCCCCACCCCTCACACGCATCACGCTGCGTCCCTCCCCTGCTCCCCGTGTACGGAATTCCGCTGTTCGACCTGTTTTTCCTGGTCGCCAGGCTATCGGCCGGGCTTTCCCCACCACAGGGGCGCCCACCGGCGCCCAAGGGGCGTATCGCGCATACCGCGCGTATCGTCGTTGCTGACTCACCTCCGGAAGGAGCTCTGGATGGGCATCTTCGACAAGATCAAGGAGCAGATGCGCGGCAAGGCGGGACAGAACGCCTCCGACACTGCGGAAAAACAGATCAACGAGAAGACGGGCAACAAGTACACGAGCCAGGTCGACGACGCTCAGCAGAGGGTCGAGGGCACGATCGGCATGGACCGTGACCGGGATCGCGACAGGCCCGAACAGCCATAGCCCCGGAGGTCGCGAGGACCCACCGAAGCACAACAGAAGCCGTCCGCGGACACCAACCTGCCGCGGACGGCTTCCTCGCAAGTGCCGTTCAAAACCCCCGGAATCAGTACCGGTTCAGGACCCCAGGAATCAGTACCGGTTCAGGACCCCAGGATCGAAGCCAGGAACTCCCCGGTCCACCCCAGCAACTCCCGCCCGACCAACGGCTTTCCGCCGACCTTCGCCGTCTTGGGGCGCGGTACGAGGATCTGGTGGGCGGCCGGTTTGATGACCGTCCCCGGATACAGGCGCTTCAGCCGCAGTTCCTGCGACTCCCTCAACTCCACCGGTGCGAAGCGGATGTTGGTGCCCTGGAGCACGATGTCGCCGACCCCGCAGGCCCGCGCGAGCATCCGCAGCCCGGCCACGAGCAGCAGGTTCTCGACCGGCTCGGGCAACTTGCCGTAGCGGTCGACGAGTTCCTCGCGTACAGCCTTGATGTCGGCCTCGGTGTTCGCGGCGGCGATGGCACGGTAGGCGGCCAGGCGCAGCCGCTCGCCGGGGGCGTAGTCGTGCGGGACATGGGCGTCGACGGGCAGCTCGATCTTGACCTCCAGCGGCTGCTCCTCCTCCACCCCGCCCTCCAGGGAGGCCCGGTAGTCCGCGACGGCCTCGCCGACCATCCGTACGTACAGGTCGAAGCCGACTCCCGCGATGTGCCCGGACTGTTCGCCGCCGAGGAGGTTTCCGGCGCCGCGGATCTCCAGGTCCTTCATGGCGACGTACATGCCCGCGCCCATCTCGGTGTGCTGGGCGATGGTCGCGAGCCGCTCATGCGCGGTCTCGGTCAGGGGCTTCTCCGGCGGGTAGAGGAAGTAGGCGTACCCACGCTCCCGGCCACGACCGACTCGCCCGCGCAGCTGGTGGAGTTGAGACAGACCGAAGTTGTCTCCCCGCTCCACGATGAGCGTGTTGGCGTTGGAGATGTCGATGCCGGACTCGACGATCGTCGTCGACACGAGGACGTCGTACCGCTTCTCCCAAAAGTCGACGACGACCTGCTCCAGCGCCTGTTCGGACATCTGGCCGTGGGCGGTCGCGATCCGCGCCTCGGGGACGATCTCCCGCAGCCGTGCCGCCGCCCGGTCGATGGACTCGACGCGGTTGTGGATGTAGAACACCTGGCCCTCACGCAGGAGTTCACGGCGGATGGCGGCGCCGATCTGCTTCTCCTCGTACGGCCCGACGAAGGTCAGCACCGGGTGGCGTTCCTCGGGCGGGGTGGTGATCGTCGACATCTCGCGGATGCCGGTGACCGCCATCTCCAGGGTCCTGGGGATGGGGGTGGCGGACATGGTCAGCACATCCACGTTCGCGCGCAGCTTCTTCAGCTGCTCCTTGTGCTCGACGCCGAACCGCTGTTCCTCGTCGACGATGACGAGCCCGAGGTCCTTGAACTTGGTCTCGGAGGAGAAGAGCCGGTGCGTGCCGATGACGACGTCGACCGAGCCCTCCCGCAAGCCCTCCAGGGTGGCCTTGGCCTCGGTGTCGGTCTGGAAGCGACTCAACGCCCGTACGTTGACCGGGAATTGGGAGTAGCGCTCACCGAAGGTCCCAAAGTGCTGCTGGACAAGGAGAGTTGTGGGGACGAGGACAGCCACCTGCTTGCCGTCCTGGACGGCCTTGAAGGCGGCCCGGACCGCGATCTCCGTCTTGCCGTAACCGACGTCACCGCAGACGAGACGATCCATCGGGACCGTCTTCTCCATGTCGTCCTTGACCTCGGCGATCGTGGTCAGCTGGTCGGGCGTCTCGGCGTACGGGAAGGCGTCCTCCAGCTCGCGCTGCCAGGGCGTGTCCGGCCCGAACGCGTGCCCGGGCGCCGCCATCCGCGCGCTGTACAGCTTGATGAGGTCGGCGGCGATCTCCTTGACGGCCTTCTTGGCGCGCGCCTTGGTCTTGGTCCAGTCGGCGCCGCCGAGCCGGTGCAGGGTGGGTGCCTCGCCGCCGACGTACTTGGTGATCTGCTCCAGCTGGTCGGTGGGGATGTAGAGCCGGTCGCCGGGCTGGCCGCGCTTGGCCGGCGCGTACTCGACCACGAGGTACTCGCGGGTCGCGCCCTGCACGGTCCGCTGGACCATCTCGACGTACCGGCCCACACCGTGCTGTTCGTGCACGATGTAGTCGCCGGTTTCGAGGGTCAGCGGGTCGATGGTCTTGCGGCGCCGGGCGGGCATCCGGGCGCCGTCCTTGCCGGCGGCCTTCTGCCCGGTGAGATCGGTCTCGGTCAGCACGGCGAGCTTGAGGGCCGTATCGACGAACCCGAAGTCGATCGAGCCGCACGCCACATGCACGACGGAGGGCGTCAGGGAGGTCAGGTCCGCCTCCAGGCGGGCCGCGATGCCCTCCCCGCCGAGCACCTCGACCGTACGGGCCGCCGGGCCGTGCGCCTCGGTCACGTACACCGCGCGCCAGCCGTCCGCGAGCCAGCCCTTGGTGTCGGCGAGCGCCTTCGCGGTGTCGCCGCGGTAGGTCTCGGGCGCGTGCATGCCCAGCTTGAGGGTGTCCGCGGAGACCTCCTCGTCCGCCGCGAACGGCGACACGGACCACCACATCATGTCCAGCTCGCGCGCCCGGTCCCGTACGTCCGCGATGGACCACAGGGAGGCCGCGCCGACGTCGATGGGCGCCTCGCCGCCGCCCGCGGTGGCCGCCCAGGAGGCCTGAAGGAACTCCTGTGAGGTCGCCACAAGATCCGCGGCCCGCGTCCGCACCCGCTCCGGGTCGCATACGACGGCCATGGCGCCCTTGGGCAGGACGTCGAGCAGCAGTTCCATGTCGTCGACGAGCACGGGGGCGAGGGACTCCATGCCCTCGACCGCGATGCCCTCGGCGATCTTGCCGAGCAGTTCGCCCAGCTCGGGGTGCGCCTCGGCAAGGGCCGCGGCCCGCTCCCGCACCTGGTCGGTGAGCAGCAGCTCACGGCAGGGCGGCGCCCACAGCCCGTGCGCGGCGACTTCGAGAGACCGCTGGTCGGCGACCTTGAAGTACCGGATCTCCTCGATGTCGTCGCCCCAGAACTCCACCCGGAGGGGGTGCTCCTCAGTGGGCGGGAACACGTCGAGGATGCCACCGCGTACGGCGAACTCGCCCCGCTTCTCGACCAGCTCGACGCGCGAGTACGCGGCGGCGGCCAGCGCCTCGACGACGGTGTTGAGATCGGCCGTACGACCGGTCCGCAGCGCCACCGGCTCCAGCTCCCCCAGCCCCTTGACCTGCGGCTGGAGCACGGAACGCACGGGGGCCACGACGACCGAGACCGGGCCGGTCTCCGGGTCGTCGGTGGTGGGGTGCGTGAGGCGGCGCAGTACGGCGAGGCGGCGGCCGACGGTGTCGCTGCGCGGGGAGAGGCGCTCGTGCGGGAGGGTCTCCCAGGCCGGGTACTCCACGACCCCGTCCGGCGGCAGCAGCGACCTGAGGGCGGCGGCGAGATCCTCGGCCTCCCGTCCGGTCGCGGTCACGGCCAGCACCGGGCGCCCGGCCTCCCGGGCCAGCGCGGCCACGGCGAAGGGACGCGCGGCGGGCGGTCCGACCAGGTCGACGTGCATACGGTTGCCGTCGCCGGCGGCCTTGACCGCTTCCGCGAGGGCCGCGTCCTTGACGACGACGTCGAGCAGACCGTGCAGGCTCATGAGGGGGCTTTCGTGAGGGGTTGGTCAGGGGTGGGTTCGTCCGGGTCGGGCAACGCGAACCGCCCGACACGTGTGACGGGCCGGGGGGTGTCCAGAGTACGTCGCCACGTGGGCAGGCGTGGCGCCTGTGGACAACGTGCGCGGCGTCGGCCGCCTGAATCGGTCCGACCCACGCGGCCCATCGGGTGCGTACTAGGACACCAGCTGACCTAGATCGGAATTAGCGTCCTCACCGACGTCGAGGCACTCGCACCACACCCCAGGAGGCAGCCGGATGTCCGTCAAACCTGTTCCCCAGGGCTACCACACCGTGACGCCGTGGATCATCTCCCGCGACACGGTGCGGCTCATCGACTTCATGAAGAGGGCGTTCGACGCGGAAGAACTCGCGTGCCTGACCGGCGAGGACGGCAGCGTCGCGCATGCGGAGGTGCGGATCGGTGACTCGGTGGTGATGATGTTCGACGCGCGGCCCGAGTGGCCGCCGACCCCCGGCTTCCTCCGCCTCTACGTCGAGGACGCCGACGCCGTGCACCGGCAGGCAGTCGCGGCCGGCGGCACGTCGGTCACCGAGGTCACCCACCTGTTCTTCGGCGACCGGGTCGGGCGGGTGCGCGACCCGCTGGGCAACCTGTACTGGATCCAGACCCGCGTGGAGGACCTGAGCCCGCAGGAGATGGAACTCCGTCTCGGCGACCCGGAGTTCACCAAGGCGATGGAGTACGTCCAAAGCGCCGACTTCTTCCCCGGCCGAGTCTCCGACCTCGGCTGACGCACCTCGACACGAAGCCCGGCGCCAAGAAGTCCGCAGACTCCCCGGCGCCGGGCTCCCCGTACCCCCCCGTATCCCCCGTCCCCCGTTGCCCCCTAGTCAGTGGCGATGGCGTTCAGCACGTTCATCCGCCCCGCCCTGAACGCCGGCACGAGCGCCGCGAACAGCCCCATGAAGGCCGAGCCGGCGAACACGCCGCCGATCGTCATCCACGGGATCTCCAGGACCTTCAGGCCCTCCAGGGCGAGCAGCTGCTGGGCGGTCGCGCCCCAGCCCATGCCCAGGCCCAGCCCCAGCAGCGCGCCGAACAGCGCGATCACCACGGACTCCAGCCGGATCATCCGCCGCAGTTGCAGCCGTGACATCCCGATCGCCCGCATCAGGCCGATCTCCCGGGTCCGCTCCACCACCGACAGGGCGAGGGTGTTCACCACACCCAGCACCGCCACCACGATCGCCAGGGCGAGCAGGCCGTAGACCATGTTCAGGAGCTGGCCGATCTGGTCCTTGAGTTCCTGCTTGTAGTCGGTCTGGTCGCGGACCTGGTACTGCGGGTAGGGGTCGAGGGCCTTCTTCAGCGCCGTGTACGCCGCCTTCTCCTGGCCCTTCTCGGCCGTGGCGAACATCAGGTCGTTCGGCGGGATCCTGTCGGCCGGCAGGTACTTCTCCATGGTCGCGATGGACAGGTACCGCGCGCCCTTGTCGATGGCCACGTCGTCGTCCGTGACGGCGGCGACCTTGAGCTTCGCCGTCGAGCCGCCCTTGAAGGCGACGGTCATCGTGTCGCCGACCTTCACCCCGTGCTCCTCGGCGTACCCGGAGCCCACCGACATGGCGTCCTTGCCGTACGCGTCGGTCAGCGTGCCCGAGGTGGTGGCGCGGCGCAGGTCGGAGGCGTACGTCGGGTCGGCGGCCGTCAGTTCGGTCTTCTCGGCCGTGCCGCCGGGCGGGGTCAGGGTGACCTCGACCTCCTTGTAGCGGGTGACGTGGGCCAGGCCGGGCGAGTTCTGCATCGCCTTCTCCGCCTGCGGCACGATCCGCTGGTTGCCCTCGACGATGAAGTCCGTGCCGACCGATTTGTCGAGTTCGTCGGTCGCGGAGGCCACCATCGACGAGCCGACCACCGAGAGGCAGGCGACCAGGGCCAAACCGATCATCAGGGCCGCACCCGTCGCACCGGTCCGGCGCGGGTTGCGCAGCGCGTTGCGCTCGGCGAGCCGGCCGACGGGACCGAAGCCCCGCAGCAGTACGGCGCTGAGCACCCGTACGACACCGCTCGCGAGGAGCGGGCCGATGATCACGAACCCGAGGAGCGTGAGGACGATTCCCGCGCCAAGGACCAGCGAGCCGTCCTTTGCCTTGTCGGCGGTGGCGGCCAGGTACAACGCGTAACCGCCCGCGCCCGTCAGGACCAGCCCGATCAAGCCCCTGACCACGCCCGCCTTGCCGTCGGCCGGGGTGCCGGCGTCGCGGAGTGCGGCCATCGGGGAGACCTTGCCCGCGCGGCGGGCCGGGAGGTAGGCGGCGAGGACGGTGACGACGATGCCGAGGACCAGGCCGATCACCGGGGTGGCCGTCTTGATCGTCAGGTCGTCGGTCGAGAGGTTCATGCCGGCCGCCGACATCAGCTTCATCAGGCCGACCGCGATGCCGACCCCCGCGCCGACACCGAGGACCGATCCGACGAAGCCGAGCAGCAGCGCCTCCACCAGCACGGACCGGTTGACCTGCTTGCGGGAGGAGCCGATCGCCCGCATCAGGCCGATCTCGCGGGTCCGCTGGGCGACCAGCATCGAGAAGGTGTTGATGATCAGGAAGATGCCGACCAGGAACGCGATCCCGGCGAAGCCGAGCATGGCGTACTTGATGACGTTCATGAACTCGCCGACGCCCTCACGGTTCTCGTCGGAGAACTCCTTCTGCGTCTGCACCTTGAACACACCAGTGGAGGTAAGGACGTTGGTGACGTTCTGCTTGAGCTGGGTGTCGGTGACCCCGCCGGCCGCCGTGACGTTGAGCTGGGTGAACCGCCCTGTGGCGCCCAGGAGTTCGCGCTGTGCGGTGGCGGTGTCGAAGTAGACGACGGCGGCACCTGGGTTGGTCACCTTGAAGGTGGCGATGCCGACGATCCGCGCCTTGATGTCACCGGTCTGCGCGATGGTGCGCAGTTCGTCGCCGATCTTCAGGTGGTGCTTGTCGGCGGTGTCGGCGTCGACCATCACCTCGGTGGGCCCGCGTGGTGCGTGACCGCCGGTGATCTCCATCGAACGCAGGTCGTTGCGCGTCCAGTTGCCCGCGATGGTGGGAGCCCCGGTGCTGGACCCCATGTTCTCGTTGTCGCTGTCGACGACGGTCACGTTCATCGAACTGACCGCGCCCTCCGCCGACTTGACGCCCTGGGCCTGCTGCGCCTGCGCCAGCACGGAGGCCGGCATCGACTCGGGCACCCCGTTCTGCGGAGTGCTGCCGTCGTTCTTGGCCGCCTTCGGGGAAACCGTGACGTCGGGCGCCGTGGTCGAGAAGAGCTTGTCGAACGTCGTGTTCATGGTGTCCGTGAAGACAAGAGTTCCGCAGACGAACGCCACCGACAGCATCACGGCCACCGCCGACAGGGCCATCCGGCCCTTGTGCGCGAAGAAGTTGCGCATCGAGGTCTTCAGCACAGTCATGACGTACGCCCCCGCGCGTCGAAGTCCTTCATCCGGTCGAGGACGGTGTCGGCGGTCGGCCGGAACATCTCGTCGACGATCCGTCCATCGGCGAGATACAGCACCCGGTCCGCGTACGAGGCGGCCACCGGGTCGTGCGTGACCATGACGATGGTCTGACCCAGCTCGTCGACGGACCGGCGAAGGAAGCCCAACACCTCTGCTCCCGCACGGGAGTCGAGGTTCCCGGTCGGCTCGTCGCCGAAAATGATCTCGGGCCGCGCGGCCAACGCCCGTGCCACGGCGACGCGTTGCTGCTGACCGCCGGAGAGCTGGTTGGGCCGGTGCTTCAGCCGGTCCTTGAGCCCGACGGTCTCCACGACCTGCTCCAGCCAGCCCTTGTCGGGCTTACGGCCCGCGATGTCCATGGGGAGCGTGATGTTCTCTATCGCGCTGAGCGTCGGCAACAGGTTGAACGCCTGGAAGATGAACCCGATCCGGTCCCGGCGCAGTTGGGTCAGCTTCTTGTCCTTGAGCCCGGTGATCTCGGTCTCGTCGAGATGGATCTGCCCGCTGGTCACGGTGTCGAGTCCGGCGAGGCAGTGCATGAGGGTGGACTTGCCGGACCCCGAGGGGCCCATGATCGCGGTGAACTGTCCCCGCGCGATGTCCACGTCCACATGGTCCAGGGCGACGACGCGGGTCTCACCGGACCCGTACGCCTTCACGACCTGCCGCGCCCGGGCGGCAACGGCCGTACGTCCTCCAGTGCCCCCGCGCCTGGTGATGGTCACAGCCGATGTCACGGTATGTCTCCTAAGTCGGTCAGCACGGAGCCGCACTGATGCCCGGTAGTAGCTGGTCGCCCGGTAGTAGCCGGTTGCCCGGTAGCGGCCGGTTGTGCGTCGCCGCTCTTCGGTACGTGTATGAGTCTGCTGTCGGGAGGGGGTCCGGGTCTCTGACGCCCAGCGCAGTCTTCTCCGGGGGAAAACCCCACCCCCGGAGGTACTGCACACCGCCCTTCAGCGGCATAAAGCCAGGTTAAGGACGGTAGACGCCCCGTCTCGTCCTCCGCCGGTACGAACCCTCCCCGAGCCGAAGTACGGAGGTTCCCCTAAGGGCTGTCCACCCTCCGGAGGAGCACGTCTCAGGGTTGCCGTGTGCGGGTCAAGTGGCAGAGTGGTCGGCGGCAGATAGGTGCATGGGGAAAGGAATCAGGTGGGCAGCAGCCGCCGTACGAAATCCGCGACACCCAGCGCCACCCGGAGCGCCGGAACGGAGAAGCGGGGAGCCGTCGTCGCCGCGCTCATGCTCGCGATGGCCCTGGCCGCGCTCGACTCCACCATCGTCTCGACCGCCGTACCGCAGATCGTCGGCGACCTCGGCGGCTTCTCC
Source organism: Streptomyces sp. NPDC000878 (assembly GCF_053599695.1). Lineage (NCBI taxonomy): Bacteria > Bacillati > Actinomycetota > Actinomycetes > Kitasatosporales > Streptomycetaceae > Streptomyces > Streptomyces sp. NPDC000878. The sequence goes on from NZ_JBSFMT010000019.1 coordinate 9,735, forward strand.
GTCTTCTCCTGGCTGTTCTCGGGCTATCTGCTCGCCGTCACGGTCACCCTCCCCGTGTACGGCAAGCTCTCCGACACCTTCGGCCGCAAACCGGTCCTGATAGCGGGCGCGGCCCTGTTCCTCCTCGGTTCCCTGCTCTGCGCGCTGGCCTGGAACATGGCCGCGCTCATCGCCTTCCGGGTCGTCCAGGGCCTGGGCGGCGGCGCCCTCCAGGGCACGGTCCAGACACTCGCCGCCGATCTCTACCCGCTGGAGCAACGCCCGCGAATCCAGGCCAAGTTGTCGACCGTCTGGGCGACCTCGGCGGTGGCCGGCCCCGCGGTCGGCGGGGTGCTCGCGACCTACGCCGACTGGCGCTGGATCTTCCTCGTCAACCTCCCCGTCGGCGCGGTCGCAATGTGGCTCCTGGCCCGCCACCTCCACGAACCGCAGCGCGACACCTCCGGCCCCCGCCCGCGCATCGACTGGGCGGGCGCCCTGACGGTGTTCGCGTGCGGCGGCGTCCTGCTGACGGCCCTCGTCCAGGGTGGGGTGGCCTGGCCCTGGCTGTCCTGGCAGTCAACAACCCTGCTCTGTACGGGACTTGCACTGACGTTCCTCGTGGTCGTGATCGAACGCAGGGCGGCGGAGCCGATCATCCCCGGGTGGGTGTGGCGGCGCCCCACGATCGCGGCGGTCAACCTGGCGCTGGGCGCGCTGGGCCTGCTGATGGTGGCCCCGACGGTGTTCCTGCCGACGTACGCCCAGTCGGTACTGGGCCTGGCCCCGATAGCAGCCGGATTCGTGCTGTCCGTATGGACGTTGAGCTGGCCGGTGTCGGCGGCGCTGAGCCAGCACGTGTACCGCAGGATCGGCTTCCGCAACACGGCGATGCTCGGCATCGGCACGGCGACCTTGATCCTGCTGGCGTTCCCCTTCCTCCCGTACCCCGGCTCCGCTTGGCAGCCCACGCTCCTGATGCTGCTGCTCGGCGGCGCCCTCGGTCTCTTCCAACTCCCGCTGATAGTCGGCGTGCAGTCGACGGTCGGCTGGTCGGAGCGGGGTACGGCGACGGCCTCCGTCCTCTTCTGCCGCCAGACCGGCCAGACGATCGGCGCGGCCCTGTTCGGCGCGGTCGCCAACGGCGTACTCGCGTCCCGGCTGGGCGGCGCGAGCGACCTGGACTCGGTGACAAGGGAGTTGGGCACGAGCGCCGCACCCGAGGCGACCCGACGGGCCATCGCGGACGCGGTGCACGCGGTCTACTTCGGGGCGGCGGGAGCGGCGGCGCTGGCGTTCGTGGCGCTGCTGGTACTGGCACCGCGCCGCTTCCCCGTCCTCAAGGACACCCCTTGAACGGGGGCGGCGGGGGTGACAGGGGAGATGGGGGGAGTCGGTGGGAGACGGCAACCGGCGACGACGCCGCAGATCGGTGGGACCGCAGTACCGGAGCCCCCCGCGCCCGCGGCGTGATCCGCCGGACAGGCCCGGGCGCCACCAGGCCCGACCCGGGGCGGGGCGGGGCGGCGTGCTATTCGGCCGCCGCGGCCCGCCCCGTGAGCGTCGTCAGGCTGCTGCGTACGTGGTCCATGTGGGCCTGTACGTCGTCCCACTCCTCCCCGTGCTCCCGCAGCACGCGCTCCGTCTCGCGGGCGATGCGGTCCTCCTGGACGCGGGCCTCGGTGAGGATCTCGGCGGCGCGGACCCGTGCGTCGTCCTCGATGCGCCCGACCGACTCCTCGGCCTCCGCGAAGGCCCGCTTCGCCTCGGACAGCGCGGCCTCGGCGGCCGTCACGCGCTCCATGTGCCGTGTGTCCAGGGCGACTTCGCGCTCGGCGGCGAGCCGTTCCTCCGCGGCCCACCTCTCCGCGTACTCCTTCTCCTGCTCGGCGAGCAGCCCGGAGGTCCGCAGCCGCATCTCGCGCAGCGCGGCCAGCGCCTCGCCCCGCCCCTCCTTGATCTCCCGCCGGGCCCCGATCCGGATCTCGTCGGCCTCGGTGCGGGCGGCGAGCAGCCGGTGCCGGGCGCGTTCGTCGGCCTCGGCGCGTACGGCCTGGGCGGCGGCGTCGGCGCCCTCCCGCAGGGCGTCCGCGCGGGCCTCGGCCGCCGCGACCAGCTGCCGCGCCTCGCCGCGCCCCCGCTCGCGCACGGCGCCGGCCTCCTCGGCGCCCAACTCCCAGAGCCGCCGGGCGCGTTCACCGAGACTGTCGTACGTCTGCGGAGCGAGCCCCGCGACGACCTCCCGCAGCCGCTCCGACTCCGCGTCCATCTGCCGGGCGAGCACGGTCAGCCGCGCGGCCCGCTCCCAGGCGGCGTCCCGCTCCGCGGAGAGCGCGGCGGCGTACGCGTCGACCTGATCGGGCCGGTAGCCGCGCCCCCGTCCGGCCACGAAACCGTGCGACGACATCACTGCGTTGCTCATCCTGCAACCCCTCTCCACGTACGAAGTAATGATTTCGCGCACATCTTGATGGATTGGGATGAAATGTGCCTAACGCGACACTCCGGGCCGGGTCACGGTCGGAAAATCGGAAAAGGGGAGGGGGCGGGTTGCCCTACGGCGACCCGCCCCCTCCCCCGTACTCAGCGGGTCACAGCAACCCGTCCCACATCTGCTCGAGCAGCACCGACCACCAGCTCTCCGGCGAGCCGAGCGCCGCCGGGTCGAGGGAGGCGAGCTGGGCCTGGAAGTCGACGGTCCAGCGGCCCGCCTGCTCCTGGTTCAGGCCGTAGCGCAGCCGCCACATCCGGCCCAGCAGCGCGAGACAGCGCGCGAACTCGGGCAGCCCCGTGTTCACGAACTGCGGCGGTACGGGTGCTCCGCCCGGCCCCGCCTCCACGGGCACGGCGACGATGTTGGCGGTGCCGTACTGCACGCAGATCGACTTGCCGAAGTCGCTGCCCATGACGAGGTACGAGCCCGCGTCCGAGGCCGGCCGCACCCCGCGCTCCTGCGCCAGCTCGGCGAGCGTCGGCACCGGCCGTCCCGGCTGGGCCTGCGCCCAGAAGAACGGCCCCATGTCGGCGGGCAGTCCGGCGACGACCAGGGTGTGCGCCACGATCGGCGGCACCCCCTGCCGCGACACCGCGGCCTGATCGAACCGGAAGACTCCCGGCCCGAACGCACCGGCCAGCTCCTGCGCGACCGCCTCCGGCGGGATCGGCGGCGCGGGCTGTACGGGCGGGAGCGGAGCGCGTACCGGCCCCGGCCGGGCCGGACCATCCGCGACCTGATGCAACTCGCCCTGGTGCGCGAGCAGTTGGGCCATGCCCTGCTGACGGCTGGCGTGATCGGTGCCGTAGGGGGCGATGCTGGTGATCCGGGCGTTCGGCCACTGCTCGCGGATCATGCGCGCACAGTAGGCACCCGGCAGCTCACAGCTCTCCAACTCGGTGTGGAGTTCGAGCACTTGATCCTGCGGGATGTTCATCGCCCGCAACTCATGAAAGATCTGCCACTCCGGATGCGGCGTCCCCGGCGCGGACCGCCGAATCACCTGCTGCTCCGACCCGTCGGGGGCGCGATACCGAAGAACGGCCTGGTAACCGGGGCCCACTGTGGGCTGCCCGGGCGGGGGATAGCCGTAGGAGGGGGCGGACGGGGGTGCGGAGAGGTTGGGGGCAGGGGGTGGCGGGAAACCGGGGGCAGGCCTCCCGGGCGCCGACTGGGCGGGGGCCGCGAGCCCGAGGGCGGGCATGCCGGGGACGGGCGGACCGCCCGGTGCGGACATGCCAGGCCCCGGCCGACCGCCGGGGGGCGGGGCCATCGCGCCGGGGGGCGCGGGGGGCTGGGGGGCGCTCGGGGACGTGCCGGGGGCACGCTGGATACCGGGAGCGTCCTGAGTACCGAGAGGGTTCTGGGCCCCGGGGGCGCTCTGGATACCGGGAGCGCCCTGGGCACCGGGTACGCCCGGGAAACCAGGAGTGCCCTGGGAGCCGGGGGCACCTTGTGCACCAGGGGAACCGGGGGTACCCGGAGCGCCGGGGAAGCCGGGGGCGCCTGGGGCACTGGCGGGGGCCGAAGCCCCAGGGAAGGCCGGGGCGCCGGGGCTGCTGGGTCCGCCGGGTCCACCGGCAGGGCCCGAAGTTCCAGGGAAGCCCGGCGTGCCGGGTCCGCCGGGGACACCGGAAGTCCCTGGGGCACCAGGGGCATTGGCGGGGGCCGAAGCCCCTGGAAAGCCCGGGGCACCGGGGCTGCCGGGTCCGCCGGGTTGGCCAGGGACACCGGGAGCCTGGGGCGGCGGAGGCGCGCCTGGGGCGCCGACCGGAGGACCGGCCAGCATGGTCTCGGCGCGGTGCACGGAATCGGGGACGCCTGGGACGCCGGGAGCACCGGGAGCACCGGGAGCGGACGGTACGCCTGGCGCACCGGGCAGGCCGGGGGCACCCGGAGGCTGCGGAGCGCCAGGGGCGCCCGGCGGACGGGGTGCGTTGGCGCCGCCGCCCTGCTTGGGGTCGGCGAACATCGTCGCGGCCTGGTGAACGCTTCCAGGAGGCGCACCCCCGGGCGAGTTGGGAACGCCGGACCGATTCGGAGCCCCAGGGGCACCCGGCGGCAACGGGGCTCCAGGCGGATTCGGCGCACCCGGCGGCTGCGGAGCCCCGGCCACACCGGACACACCGAGCCGCCCAGGAGCACCCGGAGGCAGAGGAGCACCCGGCCCCCCGGAACCCGCCGGAGGCTGAGCCGCACCGGGCCCACCGGGCCGACCAGGCCCGGAGAACATCGTCGCGGCCTGATGAACGCCACCAGGAGGCGCACCCCCGGGCGAGTTGGGAGCACCGGGCGGATTCGGAACACCCGAAGCCTCAGGGGCACCCGGACCACCTGGGCCACCCGAAGCGCCCGGGCCACTCGGCGCACCCGGCGGATTCAACCCGCCAGACACCCCAACAGCACCAGAACCCGCACCACCGGACCCACGAGGCCCACTGAACCCACCGGGCCCACCAGATCCCCCGGCCCCCTCAACCCCCTCCGCCCCAACCGCCGAAACAAACTGCGTAGGCACATACCCACCCGCAGAACCGGCCACCGGAGGAGGAGGAGGCGCAACTCCCGGACGCACGCCCGGAGTTCCCGGCGCGCCCGGCGGTGGCGGGGTGCCCGCACCCCGGGCGCCGCGCGGCGGCGGGGCCTTGCTGGTCGCCGCGTCGGCGATGTCGCCGGCGTTGGGTGCGAGCGCGCGCCCCGGAGGGTTCGGCGCACCCTGCGGGTACCCGTACCCCTGCGGACCATCAGGGGAGTTGCCTGCGTTGCCGGGCCCCTGCGGGTACCCGTACCCCCGAGGACCATCAGGGGCGTTACCCGCGCTACCGGACCCCTGCGGATACCCGTACCCCCGCGAACCACCAGGAGCGTTACCGGCGTTACCGAGCCCCTGCGGATACCCGTATGTCGGAGCCAGACCCGGACCCGACTGGCCCGGAGCCCCGTCGAAGGCGTCCCGGGAACGCGGAACCTCGTCGCGGTCCTCGTCGCCCAGTGGCGGTGAGAACACGGTCGCCGGCAGCGGTACGGAGCGGTCCTCGCCCGCGTCCACGCCGGTCGTGTCGGTGCCGGTCCAGGGTGTGGCCCCCGGCGGCACCGCGTCGGACGGGGGCGTCGAGGGCGCAGCCGAGGCCGCCACCCCACCCGCACCTCCGCCGGAGGCACCCGCATCACCGCCGGAGGCACCCGCCCGGCGGTCCTGAATCCCCAGCTTGTCCGCCGCCTCCTGCAACCACTCCGGTGGAGTCAGCAGGAAGGACGTCTGGTTCAGGTCGACCCTCGCCGGAGGCGCCGGTACCGCGTCCTCGACGGCGTCCGGACGGCCGTACTCCTCCTCGTAGCGGCGGATCACCTCGCCCACCGGCAGGGCGGGCCACAGCGTGGCCTCGCCGCTGTCCCGGGCGAGGACCAGTCGCTGGGCGCCCCCGTCCGAACGGGGGCCCTCGGCGCGGTCCTCCGCCCAGACCACGAAACCCAGCTCGAACTCCCGTACCCGCACCTCCCGGTGCTGGTACGACGGCACATCACCGTTGACCCATTCCTCGGCGCGCTCCTGCGCCTGCGCGAAGGTCACCATCGGTCAGTTCACTCCCCCACCGAAGTCACCCGAGGACCCCGAAGTCACCGTGGGCACGACACGTGCGAAGCCGCCGTCCACCATCAGGTTCGCCACCGTCTCCAGCTCCGGCGGATTGCCCGCGAGCCGGGACAGGAACTGGTCGAAGTCGTCGCCGCACGGCAGCAGCAGCCGCCGCACCCGGTCGTCCGGCGGCCAGGTCGGATCGACGTCCCGCGCGTCGTCGTACGCGCAGAACCACACCGAACCGAGCCGCTCGCCCTTCACCTTCAGGGCCAGCAGACCGCCCTGCACGAACCCGACGCACAGGTAGTCCTTGGTCAGATGGTCGCGCAGGCACTTGTTGACGTACACGAGGTCGTTCACCGCGGCCTCGTCCCGCACCGTGAAGAACGGCTGGTCCACCAGCAGCCCCAGCTCGGCGTCGAGCGCCGCGCCCACCGGCGCGCAGCCGCCCGCCGCCTTCAGGAACGAGCGGTAGGCCCCCGGCAGGCGGTAGCCGAGGTCCTCCTCGACGCCCTGCACCTGCTGCTCGGTCACCGCGACCGCCGACTTCGGCAGCGCGAAGTGCACCGGCCGCGTCTCCTGCAAGGGCCGCGTGCCGCGCTTGTGCTGGTCGACCGTCGAGGTCGCGATGCCGCCGTGGTGCCGCAGCAGCGCCTTCACCTCGACGGGGACCAACTCCAGCCGCCGGCCGCCGGCCGCGTGGTGCCAGGTCCAGCCGTGCGGGGTCGCCACCGCCGGGACCGTGTCCCACAGTTCGTGCCCGGACGCGGCCAGCGCCGCGTTCGCCGACACGTAGTCCGTCAGCCGCAGTTCGTCGACGCCGAAGCCCTCGGGCGGCTCGGCGATCTCCGCCACCGCACGCGCGTAGAGCGAGAAGTCCGGATAGCCGTGTTCGTCGACCCGCACCCCTCTCGGGTGCCGGGTGGCCCGTACCGGGTCCGGGAAGTGCACGACCTGCCCGGCATAGGCCGCGTTCGGCGGCACGGCTCGCTGCCCGAGCCGACCTGTCGTCATGGCGGTTGCCCCCTGCGGCGTTCTGTAGGGCCCGCACACCAGTGCGGTCCGTACGTCTGTCACATCACGTGCACGTCACATCCCGTACCCCCGCACCCGTCCCGACCGCCAGCACATCAGTACGGACAGCCACCCGGACGAGGCCACGGTTCGCGGTTGCCCGACAGCCTATGCGGTACGCCGACACCGGTCACCGGCACCGGCCACCGGCCCTCCGGTTCCGTGACCTGCCGTCACCCCGCCGTGACGGTCCGCCGAAGCCCTGGCGTGTCACACCGCCCCAGCTTCCGCACCAGCCACGCCATTTGGCACTCTGTGTCCGCCGAGGGGATGCACGGGGGAGGCACCGGAGGGGATGACGATCATGAACGCGACACAGACGGGGACACAGACAGGCAGGCCCGCAGGCAGGCCGGCGGACGGTTCCACGGGCGGTTCCACGGGAACACCCATGCCCGGAATGCCCGGTACGACCGGCAGACCCGGCGGCGATCCACGCGTCGGCTGGAGCGCCAGCGAGATGCCCCGCGTCCCCACCCTCCGCCACCGCCGCGACGGCATACTCCCGACCGTCGCCGCCGCCCTCTCCGTACGCGGCGCCACCCTCACCGGCACGGCGGCCCGCGGCGACCAGCCGCCCGCCCTGCACCCCCTCGTCCAGGACTTCCTCGACACCCTCACCAGCACCCAGCGCGACCGCGCCACCGGCCGCTGCGCCGAGGCACTCCTCATATCCCGGCAGATCACCGTCGCCGACGAGGCCCGCAGCAGGCGCGCGGCCCGCAAGCCCATGACCAACGGCGAGGCCCGCAGGGCACTGAAACAAGCCAAACTCACCACCCGCCGCATCCGCGAGGACGGCGACCCCCTCCACGGCGGCTTCGCCGCGCCCTGCCGCTCCTGCACAGCGCTCAGCGCCCACTTCGGCGTCCGCATAGTCGACCCGTCGGCACCGACCGGCTGACGCCCGCGTCTCTCACTGCAACCGAGCAAGACGGCGCCGCACCACAGACACCCGACACACCCACGCGCCGGTCCATGACCTCGACGATCGAAGGGCAGATGCACACCGACCGCACGTCCTCCCCCAATCCCCCGCATCCGTTCGGGCCAGGGGGATCCTCGTCCCGCTTCCCCGTACCCGTCGACGCCGCACTGCGCGCCGCCGGCTGGCAGCCCGGCCGCTGGGACATAAAGCAGGCGGAGATCTGGGCCGACGCCCTACGAGGCCACACCTCCCCCGCCGGCCACCGCCACGCGGTCTTCCCCGCCGCGGTCGAGGCCTGGGCGGAGTTCGGCGGTCTGCACATCACACCCCCCGGCCCGGGCCGCCAGGTCGCCCCCACCGCCCTGCACCTGGACCCCCTGCACGGCCTCCACATGGCCCGCACCCTCGCCGACCTCGGCCGCGCCCTCGACACCGAGGTCTGCCCCCTCGGCGAGGAACGGGAGACCCAGTCCCTCCTCGCCATCGACACAGAAGGCCGCGTCTACGCCCTCGACCACACCGGCGACTGGTACCTCGGCCCCGACGTCGACCAGGCCCTGGCCACCCTGGTCACCGGGCTGGAACCGATACGCCTGACGGCACCCTGAGCCCCCTCTCGGACCGAGTCGGGTGCGCAACCGCGCCCAGAAAGGGCCCGAAAGGGGCGCGGGGCTGCATCTATTTGCGGCTCCGCCGCGGGGCGCGACCAGCCCCCACCGGACCCGCAGTGAAAGAACCGCACAACCAGCGGAGCGCTCACGTCGGAATGACCGCCGACACCCGAAACCCCCCGGCCTCCGTCGGCCCGGACACGAAAACGCCGCCCAGCGCGGCGACCCGCTCCTTCATCCCGAGCAGACCGTTGCCACCGGACGGCAACCCCACCGACGAGGCCGACGCCGGCTCGGGCGGCGGCTCGTTCTCCACCTGCATCGCGATCTCGCCGCCGCGATGAGCAAACCGTACGTGCGTCTTCGCACCCGCCGCGTGCTTGTGGACGTTCGTCAACGCCTCCTGCACCACGCGGTACGCGGTCTGCTCGACCTCCGCGCCGTACAGCCGCACATCCCCCTCCACCGACAGGTCCACGACCATCCCCGCAGCCGCCGACTGCCCGATCAACTCCTCCAGCTCCTCCAGGCAGGGCCCGTCCCCCACACCGTCAGCACCCTCGGCGGCACGAGAAGCGGCCACCGCCGCGGCCACCCCCACCGCCGCCAACGGCACACCCTGCGCCCGCCGCTCGAACCCGTCCCCCGACCGCAGCACCCCGAGCATCTCCCGCAGCTCGGTCAACGCCTGGCGCCCCATGTCCCCCACCAGGGCGGCATTCCGCACAGCCTTCTCGGGGTCCTTCCGGGCAACGGCCTGCAGCGCCGCCGCATGCACGACCATCAGGCTCACCCGATGCGCGACGACGTCATGCATCTCCCGCGCGATACGGGTCCGCTCCTCGTTACGCGCCCACTCCGCCCGTTCCTCGGCCCGCTCCGCCAGCAACTGAAGCTCCCGCTCCAGACTGTCGGCCCGCTCCCGGAGACTCTCCATCAACCGCCGCCGGGCCCCCACATACAGCCCGAGCAGCAAGGGCGGCGCGGTAACACCCAACGACGTGGTGATGGCGACGACCGGGACCAACCAGTCCCCGATCTTCAGCCCCCCGTCCGCCACACCCTGATGCGACCGCACGAACGTCACGATGAGCGTCCCCACCATCGCCATGCCCGCCAACGCCCCGATGATCCGCCGAGGCAGCTCGGAAGCCGCGAGCGTGTAAAGCCCGACCACACCCATCAGGAAGCCCATCTGGGCCGGCGTAATGGCAATGGCGACCAGCACGACAGCGATCGGCCACCGCCGCCGCAACAACAGCACAGAACCGGCGACAAGCCCGAACACGATCCCGACGGACACGGGAATCCCGGCGTCCCGTGCGAACGGAACCCCCTCCGCCGCGCACTCCCCGGCGGACACCAGCGCGAGGCCCGCGTCAAGCACCGCGCTGCGCCACCTAGCCCACCACCAGGGCCCGGTCAGGGCCGAGGTGTGGTCTTCCCCCGTAGTGGTCATGCGTCCAGCCTACGGGCGCCACCCCTCCCTTTTCCGGCGAGTTTCGACGACTGGCCTACACCACACCAAGGGCCACGACCCCAATCGAACAGAAGCGAAACCCACCAGAATCCCTCGAACTGCTGAATCGCACACCGTTCGACCCTGGAAGCGATGATTCCGCCCCCGGCGACGTCCCCGAGCGCGCCGACCTACACCGTCGCGTCGAGGGCCGGTGTTACGGCATAGTGGTGGGTGCCAATTCGGCGGCCCGGTCAAATGTCCGGTTCCGTCTAGTTCGTTCCCCCGTGGTGTAATTGGCAGCACTGTGGCTTTTGGTGCCATCTGTCCGGGTTCAAGTCCTGGCGGGGGAGCAATACCGGAGCGATACCGGAAGTGGGCCCTGACAGCTCTGTCAGGGCCCACTCTCATGTCCCACACGAAACGCCCCGGTATCCTGCGGATGTCCGCCCCTCCCCCTCCGCAGCCGAAGGGCACACCCCGTGAGCGCCAATCGCCCCGCCGCCGTCGTCGTACTCGCAGCGGGTGAGGGCACCCGTATGAAGTCGGCCACACCCAAGGTCCTGCACGAGCTGTGCGGGCGTTCGCTGGTGGGCCATGTGCTCGCCGCCGCCCGCGAGTTGGACCCCGAGAACCTGGTCGTCGTCGTGGGGCACGCCCGTGAGAAGGTCACCGCCCATCTGACCGAGGCCGACACCGGCATCCGTACCGCCTTCCAGGCACAGCAGAACGGCACCGGTCACGCCGTACGCATGGGACTCGAGGAACTCGGTGGGACCGTCGACGGGACCGTCGTCGTCGTCTGTGGTGACACCCCGCTGCTCACCGGGGCCACCCTGCGCGCCCTCGCCGCGACCCACTCCGCCGACGGCAACGCCGTGACCGTGCTGACCGCCGAGGTGCCGGACGCGACCGGGTACGGGCGGATCGTGCGGGACGGGGCGTCCGGGGCCGTCACCGCGATCGTCGAGCACAAGGATGCTTCCGATTCGCAGCGGGCGATCCGTGAGATCAACTCCGGGGTCTTCGCCTTCGACGGGCAACTCCTCGCCGACGCGCTCGGCAAGGTGCGGACCGACAACAGTCAGGGCGAGGAGTATCTGACCGACGTCCTCGGGATTCTGCGTGAGGCCGGGCATCGGGTCGGGGCGTCCGTGGCCGGCGATCATCGTGAGATCGCCGGGATCAACAACCGTGTGCAGCTCGCCGAGGCGCGGCGGATTCTCAACGACCGGCTGCTGACCGAGGCCATGCTCGCCGGGGTGAGCGTGATCGATCCGGCCAGTACCTGGGTCGATGTGACGGTCACCTTCGAGCAGGACTCGACCATCCATCCGAACACCCTGCTCCAGGGCTCCACCCATCTCGCCGAGGGGGCCGAGGTCGGGCCCAACTCGCGGCTCAAGGACACCCGGGTGGGCGCCGGGGCGCGGGTCGACAACACCGTTGCCGACGGTGCCGAGGTCGGGGCGCAGGCGACCGTGGGGCCGTACGCCTATCTGCGGCCCGGTACGCGTCTCGGGGTCAAGTCCAAGATCGGGACGTACGTCGAGACCAAGAACGCGTCGATCGGTGACGGGACGAAGGTGCCGCATCTGTCGTACGTCGGGGACGCGACGATCGGTGAGTACTCGAACATCGGTGCCGCCAGCGTGTTCGTGAACTACGACGGCGAGGCGAAGCATCACACCACCGTGGGGTCGCACTGCAAGACGGGTTCGGACAACATGTTTGTGGCGCCTGTCACGGTCGGGGACGGTGCGTACACCGCGGCCGGCTCCGTGATCACGAAGGACGTACCGCCCGGTTCGCTGGCCGTGGCCCGAGGCCAGCAGCGGAATATCGAGGGTTGGGTGGCCCGTAAGCGTCCGGGGAGCGCGGCGGCGAAGGCGGCCGAGGCCGCTTCCCGGGAGCAGGGCGACGGAAGCTGACCGGAAACAGGTAGGTCGGACTCGGGCTACCGTGATAGGTGCACACCCGCACACCCCCAGCTGAGCAGGCCTCTCAGGGCTGATCACGGCTGAGACACCACCTCTGAGGAGACAGTGCTGTGACCGGGACCAAGACGACCGGCGAGAAGAAGAAGATGATGTTCTTCTCCGGCCGCGCCCACCCCGAGCTTGCCCAGGAGGTCGCCCAGCAGCTGGGGGTCGGGGTTGTCCCGACGAAGGCCTTCGACTTCGCGAACGGTGAGATCTACGTCCGTTACGAGGAATCGGCACGTGGCGCGGACTGCTTCGTGATCCAGAGCCACACGGCTCCGATCAACCAATGGATCATGGAGCAGCTGATCATGATCGACGCGCTGAAGCGTGCGTCGGCTCGTTCCATCACCGTGATCGTGCCGTTCTACGGTTACGCGCGGCAGGACAAGAAGCACCGTGGGCGTGAACCGATCTCGGCGCGTCTGGTCGCGGACATGATGAAGACGGCGGGTGCGGACCGCATCCTCACCGTCGACCTCCACACGGACCAGATCCAGGGCTTCTTCGACGGCCCGGTCGATCATCTCTTCGCGCTGCCGCTGCTCGCCGACTACGTGGGCGAGAAGGTCGACAAGGGCAAGCTGACGGTCGTCTCGCCGGACGCGGGCCGGGTGCGCGTGGCCGACCGCTGGTGCGACCGGCTCGGTGCGCCGCTGGCGATCGTGCACAAGCGGCGCGACAAGGACGTGGCGAACCAGGTGACCGTCCACGAGGTCGTGGGTGAGGTCAAGGGCCGTGTGTGCGTTCTCGTCGACGACATGATCGACACCGGTGGCACGATCTGCGCCGCCGCGGACGCGTTGTTCGCGCACGGTGCCGAGGACGTCATCGTGACGGCGACGCACGGTGTGCTGTCGGGTCCGGCGGCGGACCGGCTGAAGAACTCCCGGGTGAGCGAGTTCATCTTCACGAACACGCTGCCGACGCCGGGTGAGCTGAGCGGCGACCTGGACAAGATCAAGGTGCTGTCGATCGCGCCGACGATCGCGAGTGCGGTGCGTGAGGTCTTCGAGGACGGTTCGGTGACCAGCCTCTTTGATGAGCAGTAAGCCGAAAAACGCTTCTGCATGATCGATTTTTCTGCGGCCTCCCCAGCTGAGTACACTGTCGAAGTTGCTCGGCGAGGGAGGCCGTACCCATCAGGTACGGCGATCCGTTATCGACGCGCTCTTCGTAGCAGGCCGTTCGTGGCCGGGTGACCTGTCCGTCTCTCACCCGTACGAGGAGTGAAAAGCATGTCCGACGTAAAGCTCACCGCCGAGACCCGCACCGAGTTCGGCAAGGGCGCCGCCCGCCGCATCCGCCGCGAGGCCAAGGTTCCCGCGGTCGTCTACGGCCACGGCGCCGACCCCGTCCACATCACGCTGCCGGGCCACGAGCTCCAGCTCGCCCTGCGCAAGTCGAACGTCCTGCTCACCCTGGACATCGAGGGCAAGACCGAGCTGGCGATCCCGAAGGCCATCCAGCGCGACGCGCTCAAGGGCTTCCTTGTGCACGTCGACCTGCTCACCGTGAAGAGCGGCGAGAAGGTCACCGTCGAGGTCTACGTCCACACCGAGGGCGAGCTGGCCCCGGGTGCCTACCTGCTCGAGCACGTGCTGAGCACGCTGACGGTCGAGGCCGAGGCGACACACATCCCCGAGTCCGTCACCGTGTCCATCGCGGGCCTGGAGGCCGGTGCCTCCATCCTCGCCAAGGACATCCCGCTGCCCGAGGGCACCACGCTGGCGATCGACGAGGACGCGGTCGTCCTCCAGGTCCTCGCCGCGCAGGCGGAGGAGGCCCCCGCCGACGCCGAGGCCGAGAGCACCGAGGCCTGATCCTCAGCTCGGTAGAGTTCGTCGGCCGCCGCTTCCGTACGGGAGCGGCGGCCGACGCGTATCAAGAGGGAGAGATGAACGTGACGACGGATGCGTCCGCCCCCTGGCTGGTCGTCGGCCTCGGCAACCCCGGGCCGGAGTACGCGGCCAACCGCCACAACGTCGGCTTCATGGTGGCCGATCTGCTGGCCGGGCGGATCGGCGGGAAGTTCAAGCGGGCCGGGAAGGCGCAGGCGCAGGTCGTGGAGGGGCGGATCGGCCCGCCGGGGCCGTACAACCGCCGGGTGATCCTGGCAAAGCCGATGTCGTACATGAACCTGTCGGGCGGGCCGGTGAACGCGCTCAAGGACTTCTACAAGGTGCCCGTCGCCAACATCGTCGCGATCCACGACGAGCTGGACATCGACTACGGCACCCTGCGACTGAAGTTCGCCGGCGGGGACAACGGGCACAACGGGCTGAAGTCGATGACGAAGGCCTTCTCCGCCGAGTACCACCGGGTGCGGTTCGGGATCGGGCGCCCGCCGGGCCGGATGCCGGTCGCCGACTTCGTGCTGAAGGACTTCTCCTCCGCGGAGCGCAAGGAGCTGGACTACCTCGTGGACCGGGCCGCGGATGCCGTGGAGTGTCTGGTGGTCGAGGGGCTGGAGCGGGCGCAAAGCACGTACAACTCCTGACTTGTCCGGGCGCGGGGACAGCCGAGGTTGACGGCCGGTTCAGGCATGGCCAATGATCCCCGCCATGCCTGCCACAGCCACCTCCTCCCGCCAGGCCTCGGTCGCCGCCCTCCGGTTCGGACAGCTCGCGGCGATGGGTACGGTCGCCGCGCTGATCCTGATCGCGGGCGTCTGGGCGTCCTGGGGGACGGCCCAGCACGTGATGCTCTCCAAGGGCCGCGAGCAGGGCACGATAACCGTGGCGGAGTGCGAGGACGGCGTCTGCACGGGGCCGTACCGGCCGGTGTCGGTGGGGTCCGAGGCGCGGGGCGAGGTGGTCCTTGACCAGACGGTCGGGGTCAGCGCGGGCGAGACGTACACCGTGGTCGTGAAGCCCGGCAGCCGTGATGTCGTACGGTCCGGTCCGGCCGGTTTCCTGTACGCCTGGGTGCCGTTGGCGGGCGCGCTGCTGCTGGCGTCGGTCGTGGTGGCGGGCGGGCTCGGGCTGACACGGACGGGCTGGGCGCTGGCCGGGAGCGGCCTGGCGCTGGTGACGGCGGCCTGGGTGGCGTTGTAGAGGACATGAGGGTGCCCCCGTACGCGTGATCATGCGTACGAGGGCACCCACAAGCCATGCCCGTCCGGCTCAGCCGGTGTTGCGCAGGCCCGCCGCCACTCCGTTGACCGTGAGGAGCAGGGCGCGGGCGAGGAGCGGGTCCGGCTCGGCGCCCGCTGCCGCCGCGTCGCGCTGGCGCTTCAGCAGCGTCACCTGGAGGTAGGAGATCGGGTCCAGGTAGGCGTCGCGGATGGTGAAGGTCTGCTGGAGGACCGGGTTGGCCTCCAGGAGCTTGCTCTCGCCGGTGATGCGGAGGACCTCGCGGACCGTCAGTTCGTGTTCGGCGCGGATGGTGTCGAAGACGTGCTTGAGGTCCTCGGGGACGAGGGTGTCGACGTAGTGCTGGGCGATACGCAGGTCGGTCTTCGCGAGGGTCATCTCGACGTTGGAGACGAAGTTCCGGAAGAAGTGCCACTGCTCGTGCATCTCGTCGAGCACGGTGTCCAGGCCGGCTTCGCGCAGCGCCTTCAGTCCCGATCCCACGCCGAACCAGCCCGGCACGATCTGCCGTGACTGGGTCCAGCCGAAGACCCACGGGATGGCGCGCAGGCCGTCGAGCCCTGCACCGGAGTCGGGGCGGCGGGACGGGCGGGAGCCGAGGTGGAGGTCGGCGAGCTGGTCGACGGGTGTGGCGGCGAAGAAGTACGACGGCAGGTCCGGGTCCTCCACCAGGCTGCGGTAGGCCGAGTGGGCCGCGTCGGAGACGAGGTCCATGGCCGCGTCCCAGCGGGCGAGGGACTCGTCGGACTGGCGTGGCGAGGTGTGCAGGGCGGAGGCCTGGAGGGTGGCGGCGACCGTCAGTTCGAGGTTCTCGCGGGCCAGCGAGGGGACCAGGTACTTGTCGGAGATCACCTCGCCCTGCTCGGTGACCTTGATCTCGCCCTCCAGCGTGCCCCAGGGCTGCGCGAGGATCGCGTCGTGCGAGGGACCGCCACCGCGGCCGACCGTGCCGCCGCGACCGTGGAACAACCGCAGCCGGACCCCGTACCGATGCGCCACGTCACGCAGGCGGCGCTGGGCGCGGTGGATCTCCCACTGCGAGGTGGTGATGCCACCGAACTTCGACGAGTCGCTGTACCCGAGCATGACCTCCTGGACGTCGCCCCTGAGCGCGACGAGGCGCCGGTAGGACGGGTCGGAGAGCATGTCCTCCAGGATCGTGTCGGCGGCCTTCAGCTCGTCGGTGGTCTCCAGGAGGGGCACGATGCCGATCTTGGCCCAGCCGCCGTGCAGGTCGATCAGACCGGCCTCGCGGGCGAGCACGGCAGCCGCGAAGACGTCGTCGGAGCCCTGGCACATCGAGATGATGTACGACTCGATGACCTCGGGCCCGAAGACGGCGAGGGCCTTCTTGACGGTCTCGAAGACGCCGAGGGTCTTGGCACCGGCCGCGTCCAGGGGCGCCGGGGTGGGCGCCAGCGGCCTGCGCGACCGGAGTTCCTTCGCGAGGAGCTTGTTGCGGTACTCGCGGGGCATGTCCTCGTACCGCCAGGACTCCTCGCCAAGACGGTCGAAGAGCTGGCCGAGGGCGTGGTGGTGGGCGTCCGCGTGTTCCCGTACGTCCATGGTCGCGAGCTGGAGACCGAAGGCGGCGAGCGTGCGGATCGTACGGTCCATGCGGCCGTCGGCGAAGAGGCCGCCGCGGTGTTCGCGCAGGGAGGTCTGGATGAGGGTGAGGTCCGCGAGGAGCTGGCCGGTGCCGAGGTAGTCGCGGCCGGGGGCGTGCGGGGTGCCCTTGGCGAGGCGCTGCTTGGTGTTTTCGAGCTTCTGGCGGATGCAGGTGGCCTTGAGGCGGTAGGGCTCTTCGGCGTTGAGGCGCTTGTAGCGGGGGCTGATCTCGGGGAGCAGCTCGATGTCGGCCCGGAGGGACTCCAGGAGTTCCTCGGTGGCTCCGGTGTAGCGGATGGAGTTGGAGAGAAAGCCGCGCAGCTCGTCGATCAGTTCGAGCGCGTCGTTGATGCCGTGCTCGTGCTGGAGGATCAGGACGTCCCAGGTGACCTGCGGGGTCACGTTGGGGTTGCCGTCGCGGTCGCCGCCGATCCAGGTGCCGAAGGTGAGGGGGCGGGTGTCGTCGGGGAGCTTCACCCCGACGCGTTCGAGTTCGGCGGTGAGGTCTTCGAGCACGTCCCCGACCGCACCCGCGTGCAACTCGTCGAGGTAGTAGATGGCGTTGCGGGCCTCGTCCGCGGGCTCGGGGCGGACGACGCGCAGTTCGTCCGTCTGCCATACGAGGTCGATGTTCTCGGCCAGTCGGGTGTCGTAGCGGCGGCGGTCCGCCTCGATGACGGGGGTCTCCAGCAGGGCGGCGATCCGGCGCAGCTTGTTGAGGACCGAGCGCCTGGCCGCTTCCGTCGGGTGGGCCGTGAAGACCGGGCGAACGTTGAGGTTCCTGACCGTGGCGCGCAGATGGTCGGGGTCGGCGTCCTTGAGGCGGTCGGCGGTGCGGGCGAGGAGGCCGCCCTCGGCGGCGCGCTTGGCGCGCAGTTCGCGGCCTCGGTGCACCTGCTCGGTGACGTTCGCGAGGTGGAAGTAGGTGGAGAAGGCGCGGACGAGCTTGGCGGCGGTCTCCAGCTCGGTGCCGCGCAGCAGGTCGGCGGCGGCCTCGCCGTCCTCGCGGGTCAGGTGGCGGACCTTCTCCACGAGTTCCAGCAGCTCAGGGCCCTCCTGGCGGACGAGGGTCTCGCCGAGCAGGTCGCCGAGGCGCCGGATGTCGGCGCGCAGCTCACCGCTGGTCGTTGTAGTGGCCTGGCCATGGTCGTCGGCACTGCTCACAGGTGCGGCTCCTTGCAGTGTGGAGGCTCGGCGGGCATAGGGGCGGAACATCCGGGAAGTAAACAAAGCGGACCGCGCTGTCCGACGGACCTAAGGATAGGTGTCGACGGGGACGCGCAGGATTTTGGGCTCTTGCCGCCGGGCGACGCGCTGCCATACTTACGACGCCGTAGGTTACGCAACCGTAGGGAGCCGGAGGATCCGATGGCCTCCTCGGATCCCGTGCCCCGGTGTCTGCCCAAGCTGACTGGACCCATCACCCCACAGGGGACGCGCATGACCACCTCAGGTTCCGAAGTGATCGACGACGCTTCGAACTCGACCGTGCCCGACGGCACCCCACTGCCCTCAGCCACCCTTGGCGGCGAGCACAAACGGTCGATCGAACAGATCACGCTCCTCCTCTTCATCACCGTCCCGTTCCTCGCGGTACTGGCGGCGGTGCCGCTGGCGTGGGGCTGGGGGGTGAGCTGGCTGGACCTCGGCCTGCTCGTCTCCTTCTACTACCTGGGCTGTCACGGCATCACGATCGGCTTCCACCGCTACTTCACCCACGGCGCCTTCAAGGCGAAGCGACCGCTCAGGATCGCGCTGGCGATCGCCGGATCAATGGCCGTCGAAGGCCCGCTGGTGCGCTGGGTGGCCGACCATCGCAAGCACCACAAGTTCTCGGACGCGGAGGGCGACCCGCATTCGCCGTGGCGGTTCGGGGAGACGGTTCCGGCGCTGATGAAGGGCCTGTGGTGGGCGCACATCGGCTGGATGTTCGACGAGGAGCAGACTCCGCAGGACAAGTACGCGCCGGATCTGATCAAGGACACGGCGATCCGCACGATCTCGCGCCAGTTCCTGCTCTGGGCGGGCCTGTCCCTGGCACTCCCGGCGCTGATCGGCGGCCTGGTGACGATGTCCTGGTGGGGCGCGTTCACGGGCTTCTTCTGGGGCTCGCTGGTAAGGGTCTGTCTCCTCCACCACGTCACGTGGTCGATCAACTCGATCTGCCACGCGGTGGGCAAGCGGCCCTTCAGGTCCCGTGACCGCTCGGGCAACGTGTGGTGGCTGGCCGTCCTGTCCTGCGGCGAGTCCTGGCACAACCTGCACCATGCCGACCCGACGTCCGCGCGGCACGGTGTGATGCGCGGGCAGATCGATTCCTCGGCGCGGCTTATCCGCTGGTTCGAGAAGCTCGGCTGGGCCTATGACGTGCGCTGGCCGTCACGCTCGCGTATCGATTCCCGTCGAAACACGGACGATGACAGCTCTCGACGCCGGAAGGAGCCCGCGAAGGCGGCATGATTGACGGCGTGGCGACCGACTCCAGCAGCACTCCGAGCAATGAGAAACCGCGGCGCCCCCGCCGCACCCGGATGACGGGTGCCGAGCGCCGGGCCCAGTTGCTGGAGATCGGTCGCACCCTGTTCGCCGCGAAGGGCTTCGAGGCCACGTCGGTGGAGGAGATCGCGGCGAAGGCAGGCGTCTCCAAGCCCGTCGTCTACGAGCACTTCGGCGGCAAGGAGGGCCTGTACGCGGTGGTGGTGGACCGCGAGATGCGGCGCCTGCTGGACATGGTGACCAGCTCCCTGACGGCCGGCCACCCCCGCGAACTGTGCGAACAGGCGGCCTTCGCGCTCCTCGACTACATCGAGGAGTACACGGACGGCTTCCGCATCCTGGTCCGCGACTCCCCCATCCCCCAGTCGACAGGTTCCTTCGCATCTCTCATCTCGGACATCGCCACCCAGGTGGAGGACATCCTGGGCCGCGAGTTCAAGAGCCGCGGCTTCGACCCGAAACTGGCCCCGCTGTACGCCCAGGCCCTGGTCGGCATGGTCGCCCTGACGGGCCAGTGGTGGCTGGACGTACGCCGCCCCCGCAAGGCGGAGGTGGCGGCCCACCTGGTCAACCTGGCGTGGAACGGGCTGGACGGCTTGGAGGCGAAGCCTCACCTGATAGGGCGACGCAAAAACTGAATGAACATTCCTCTTGATTCACCTTGTGACATCATTCGGCCATGACTCAGATTGCGATCAGCGCGGCCCGTTCCCAGCTCGGCGACCTGGTCCGCCGGGCGGCCCACAGCCGCGAGACCATCGCCCTCACCGATCACGGGCACGTGGCGGCGCTCCTCGTCTCGCCTCAGGTGATAGAGGATTTCGAAGACGCGCTGGCGGTGGCCGACTTCCAGCGGCGCAAGGCCGAGGGAGCGCTTGAGCCCGGCATCCCCATGGCGGAGGTACGCAGGCGGCTGGGGCTCGAAATCCGGTGACGTACGAGATCATCTTCGAGCCGCACGCACTCGACGCTGCGGCTCAGTTCCTCAACGAAGATCCGAGCGGCCTCTCCCTGGTCCTGGACACCATCGACAAGCTGGCCACCGACCCTCGCCCGGCAGGGTCGATCCCCTACGGGTCACGCGACATTCGGCGCCTGCGCATCAATGACTACCGGGTCCTCTACTTCATCGACCAGGAGGCGATCCACATCCTCGTCACCCACCTGAGCCGCACAGCCTGACCCTCTCCAGGAACTCCAGCCGGTTGCCCACCGAGTCGCACGAGAAGAACCGCCGGTGGCCCGGGAGTTCGTCGTCCCAGGCCACCGATGCCCCACCTGCGGCCAGCCTCTCCGCGTACGCCTCGATGTCGACGACCCGCAGGCCCGGGTGGGCCTTCCTGGCCGGCCGGAAGTCCTTCTCGATGCCCAGGTGCAGTTGCACCGGGCCCGCCTGGAACCAGCAGCCTCCCCGTGCGGCCAGCGCCGGTGGCTTCGGGATCTCGGTCATGCCGAGGGTGTCGACGTAGTAGGCCCGCAGGGCGTCCTCCGTGCCGGGCGGGGCGGCCAGTTGCACATGGTCGACGGCCGCGATCATCGCTCAGCCCGCCTTCCTGGCCACGACGAACAGCCGTTGGAAGGGCAGCACCGTGCCGTACGTCTCCGTCGGGTAGACGGCCCGCAGCAGGTCGCGGTACTCGGTGATGAAGGCGTCGCGGGCCTCCGGGTCGTCGGACAGAGCCGTCAGTACCGGGCGTAGACCCGTGCCCTTGACCCAGTCCAGGACCGGGTCCTCGCCCTCCAGGACGTGGAGGTACGTCGTCTCCCACACGTCCGTCTCGCAGCCGAGGCGGGCCAGACGGTCGAGGTAGACGAGGGGGGCGTGGACCGAGTCGTCGTGGCGCAGTACCTCGCCGAGGCGGCTTCGCCAGCGGGCGCCGGTGCCCAGTTCGCGCATCAGGGTGTGCAGGGGTGCGTCGAGGTTGTTCGGCACCTGGAAGGCGAAGGTGCCGCCGGGTGCGACCGCGTCCAGCCAGGCCGGGAAGGCGTCGAGGTGCCCGTCGACCCACTGGAGGGCCGCGTTCGAGACGATCAGGTCGTACGTCTCCGAGGGCGCCCACGCCGTGGCGTCCGCGTGGGCGAAGTCGAGGCGCCCGCCACCCGCCGTGGGGCCCGCGTACCGCGCCGCCCGTTCCAGCATCGGTGCGGAGTTGTCGTACCCGGTGATGTGCGCGGTGGGCCAGCGGTCGGCGAGGACGGTGGTGACGTTGCCGGGGCCGCAGCCGAGGTCGGCGATGCGGGGCCGGGTGGAGGGGAGGGCGGGGACTCGGGCCAGGAGGTCGGTGAAGGGGCGGGCTCGGTGGTCGGCGTGGCGGAGGTACTGGGTGGGGTCCCAGGTGGGGGTGGGGGTAGGAGTGGGGGCGGGCATGGGGGGCCTCCTGTGGGGCAGGGTCTGCTGCGGTGGCGGCTGTCCGTGGGGCCAGCCTGACCCAAGGATTCTCTTGACGTCAAGAGACTTGATCCCAAGAGACTTCACGTCGACACAACCACTACACTGATCGTCATGGAGGACGAGGTCGATCGGCTGGTCGCTGCGTGGCGCCGGGAGCGCCCGGACCTCGACGTGGAACCACTCGAAGTGCTCAGCCGGGTCAGCAGACTCGCCCGGCATCTGGACCGTGCGCGCAGGCTCGCCTTCGCCGAGCACGCCCTGGAGCCATGGGAGTTCGATGTTCTCACCGCGTTGCGGCGCGCCGGGAACCCCTATCAGCTCTCCCCCGGGCAGCTCCTCACCCAGACCCTGGTCACCTCCGGCACGATGACGAACCGTATCGACCGGCTGACGAAGAAGGGTCTGGTGGAGCGGCTCCCCGACCCCAGTGACCGGCGGGGTGTGCTCGTGCGGCTCACGGTCGAGGGTCAGGACAGGGCGGATCAGGCGCTCGCCGGGCTGCTGGACCAGGAGCGCGCGATCCTGGCGGAGCTGTCGCGGGCGCAGCGGGGCGAACTCGCCGGGCTGCTGCGCCAGTTGACGGCGCCCTTCGACAACATCCCCGGCTGAACCGGCTCACCCCGCTGATCACCGAGGTGCCTGGCCTGTCCGGTCAGGCGCTGCTGCTCTCCTCCACGCCGATCCGGCCGGCGGGTGCCAGGTCGACTGGGCCGACGCCGGCCCGTCGGGCGAGGGCGACGGCGGCGAGGGTGGAGTGGACGCCGAGCTTGCCCAGCACGTTCTGCATGTGCGTGCGCACGGTGTGCGGGGAGAGGAACAGGCGTTCGGCGACGGCCTTGCGGCCCAGCCCTGCGACCATGCAGCGCAGCACTTCCCGTTCCCGGGGAGTGAGGGACTCCACGAGCCTCTCGCTCTCCGTGCGGTGTTTGCGGGCGGCGGTCAGCTCGCGCAGTACACCCGTCAGCAGGGCGGGCGGGAGATGGGTCTCGTCCCGGAGTACGCCGCGGATGACGGTGAGCAGCCGGGACAGCGAGCAGTCCTTGGCGACCCAGCCGGAGGCGCCGGCCTGGAGGGCGAGTGCTGCCCGCCGCGGGTCGTCCTTCTCGGCGAGGACGACGATCCGTACATGCGGATGGCCCGTACGGACGCCCGCGACCAGCGAGATGCCGTCGACCAGCCCTTCCTCGTTGCCCTCCTGCACGGGCACCGCCGGACGTGCCCCGGGCACATTGCCGCCCAGGTCGGAGTCGACGAGCAGGACGTCGAACCGGCGGCCCTCGGCCACCGCGCGCTCCAGACTGCGCAGCGCGGCGGGACCGCTGCCGGCGGCGGAGACGTCGACATCGGGCTCTGCGGCCAGTGCGGCGGCGAGCGACTCGGCGAAGATACGGTGGTCGTCGACGACCAGGACTCGGATGCGAACCACTGAAACCCCCTTCCCCGAGCTCCTCAAGAGCTGGGGACACCCAATCGTCGGGGGGACACCCCGTGCGGACACGACGCCCGGAGCAGTCCCCGGCTGTTGGTTCTGGCCTGGGACGGGGCTGCCGCAGTCACTGCCGCACGGCCGCCGCCATGCGAAGACTGCTACCCCCACTCCGGGCGTCGTACCCGACTGTCTCGCCCCCTGATCAGCACCGGCCCCCACCGGTGCTGTTCATCAGGGTACGGCCGGGAGGCAGGAGCGGAAGGCAATTCGCAGAACTGATTGGCCAGCACGTTTATGGTGTGCCGCATGTTTCGTATTGAGACAGAAGTCGACAAGGAATGGCTCTCTCTTCTCCGATCAAGGTTGCGCGACACGAACACGGCGGCATCACCGGTCCTGCGCGCCCTGCGCGGAACCCCGGCCGAGCGCGAACTCCCGCTCCATGTATGGGCGTTGGATGCGAAGGGTGAGCTGGCGGGGGGCGTGGTCGGCCACACCTGGACGACCTGGCTGCATGTGACGTACCTCTGGGTCGACACCCCGCACCGGGGCAGCGGCCTCGGCTCCCGTCTCCTCGCCGAAGCGGAGCACAAGGCACACGAGGAGCGCGCGTGCACCCACGCACGCCTGGAGACCTGGGACTTCCAGGCACCGGACTTCTACCGGAAGCAGGGGTACGAGGTGGTGTGCGTGATCCCGGACTATCCGCCGGGGGTGACGGAGTACACGCTGACGAAGCGGCTGCTGCCAGGGGGCTGAAGACCCGGGCACGTGAATGTCCGCACGGCCGAGGCGCTCACCTCGGGGGTTTACCCCGGTCTCAGACAAGACCAAGGTAAGTCTCAGGTAAGAGTTCTAGCGTGCCGCCCCATGAGCATCCTGCGAAAGCTGAACTCCAAGCTCGCCGAGACGACCGGCTACCAGGTGCGCCGGGTCCCCGCGCCCAAGGCCGCCACGGGCGCCGGGGCCGGCACTCTCGATGCCGTGCCGAAGCCGCGGCAGCCACGTCCGGCCCGGCCGCCGGCCGCGCCCCGGCATCCGGTGGACCCGGAGGTCGACCGGCTCCTTGACCGTCCGGTCTTCGTGCTGGCGCCCGTACGGTCGGGCTCGACGCTGCTCCGCATGATGCTGGGCGCCCACTCCGAGCTGCACGCCTCGCACGAGCTGCATCTGACGGGCCTGGAGGTGTACTTCAAGTCGGGCAGCCCCACGGAACGCTCCTTCGAGGCGCTCGGTCTCGGCTACGAGGATCTGGAGGGCCTGCTCTGGGACCGTGCCCTGCACCGGGAACTGGTCAAGTCGGGCAAGCCGTTCATCGTGGAGAAGACCCCGGGCAACACCTTCCAGTGGCAGCGCATCGCCGAGACCTGGCCCGACGCCCGCTTCGTCTTCCTGCGCCGCCACCCGGCCTCGGTCGCCCGCTCCTGGCACGAGGCGGTGCCCGACCGCACCCGTGAGGAGGCGGCGTCCCGGGTGCTGCAGTACATGGAGGCGATGGAGGAGGCCCACGCGAAACTGGGCGGCCACATCCTCACGTACGAGGACCTCACCACCGACCCCGCCACCGAACTCCGCGCCCTCTGCGACTTCCTGGACCTGGACTGGCAGCCCGGCATGCTGGAGTACGGCAGCAGCCTGGAGGGCGCGGTCCTGGGCGGCGGCTTCGGCGACTGGAACGACAAGATCCGGTCGGGGAAGGTCCAGCCGGACCGGCCCGCTCCGGCGCCCGAGGAGATCCCCGAGGTGCTGCGGGAGATGTGCCGGACGTGGGGGTACGTGTAGGGCGGCGAGGGCGAGGACCAGCCGTGCACTCCTCACCCGGGTGCGGGGCAGAACGTCACGTGCCGCCGTCCGGGCCCGGTGGTGCCACCTTCTCGGCGTCGCTGGTGCTGCGGCCGGTGGCGGCGAGGAGTGCGAGCAGGGCGAGAAGGGCCAGCAGGATGACGACCAGGAGCAGGATGGTCAGAACCGTCGGGTGGTTCCAGAGCGCGAAGACCAGGGCCACGATCAGCAGGGCGGCCAGGGTGATCCACCGGCGGTAGGCCTGGGCCCAGATCCCCGCGCGGCCGGTGCGGACCTGGTGACCGTACGCCCACTGTGCCGTGGAGTCCGCGGCGCGGTCGGACGTGCTCCGGATGGCGCGCGGCAGCCGTCCGGGGCCGATGAGGTAGGCGCCCAGCGCGATGACCACGCCGAGCACGATCGCCGTGCGCAGGCTGACGCGCAGGAAACGCAACAGGGTGTCGAAGACGGCTGCCGCGGCGGCCTCCGACTGGACCTGGGGCGGGAGATGGTCCAGGTAGTAGCGGCGGACGACGACCAGGACGACGGCCACGACCAGGCAGGCGAAGGCAGCGCCCAGCGCCGTACGGGCCAGCGCGCGGCGGCGCCGGTGGGCCAGCAGCACGCCGGCCGCGCCGATCACGACGACGAGCACGGGAAACCAGTTCCCGATCACGTCCAGCAGATGGGCGCCCTTGCGGATCTTCTTCAGCTGGTCGGACTGGAGCAGCACCATCTGCTTGTCGACGTCGGGGATCCTGGCGGCCGGGGACAGGCCCGCGTCCACGAGGGCCTGTCTGACCTCGTCGACGGCTTCGCCCACGTCGAGCGTGACCGTCCCGGCGTCCACTCCCACGGCGCCACGGCCCTCGCCGGTGAGTGCGTGCACGACCGTGCTGTGGGCGGCCCGGTTGGCGTTCGTCCAGATCCGTTCGAAACGGTCGCCGCGCACGAAACGGGTGGCCACCTTCTCGACCGTGTCGTTGACCGCGGAGTCGAGCTGCGGACCCAGCCCCTTGACGGCCTGCGCGGCGCGCGGTGACAGTCCCTGGGACCGCAGCCAGGCGGCGATGTCCGCGGCGGCCCGGCTGCCGTCCGCGCGTAGGTCGGCAGCCTGGGTGATGCGCCTGACCGCCGCGTCCTCCATCGCCGGGTGCGAGGCCAGCGGCGAGACCGTCTCCACGTACCGGTCGGTGTCCAGCGCGATGTCGTGGACCCACACCGTGAGCAGCGCCACCGGCACCAGGACGCAGGTGAGCACGATCAGCACCGCCGAGACGGTGTTCCGCGCGATCCGCCCCGCGGCCGAGCCGTGCTTTCGCCCACTCCCCGCCCCGTCACCCGCGCTCCGCTCCGGGACGGCTGCGGGCTCGTTCGGCTCGTTCGGGCCGGTCATGGGGGCTCCAGAGCTCCTGGGGGATCGTCTCCCTCCCATTTCCGCCGTTCCACGGCGACACCGCCCGCCAAGCGGGGCTGTACGGGCGAGACGTGGTCGACCGGCCCCTCGCACCGGCCCTTCGCGTGGACCGTGACAGCCGTCCGGGCGGCGGCACCCGGCGTGTCCCCGTCGACGTCGGCGGGCAGTCCCTCGCCGGCCTGTAGAAGGAGGCCACCGGCACGTTCACGCGGAACCGGCGGCGGAGGGCCGAGACATGAGCAGTGGCGCCTGGACCGGTGTGGCGGTCGCGGGTATCACCGCCGCGTACGCGCTGGGCTCACGTCGGCTGTCCTCGACGCCGCTGTCGGCGGCGATCGTGTTCGTCGGCTCCGGGATCCTCCTCGGACCGGCCGTGCTGGACATCGTCGACCTGAAACGCGACGCCGCACCGATCCTCGCGCTCCTCGAAGTCACCCTGACGCTCGTCCTGTTCACCGATGCCATGACGGTCCGCAGACGGGACCTGGTGACCGGCGGTTTTCTGCCGGCCCGTCTGCTGGGCATCGCACTGCCCCTGAGTCTCGGGGCGGGCTGGCTGCTCGCCTGGCTCCTGCTGCCGGGGCTGACGGTGTGGGAGTTCGCACTCGTCGGCGCCATCCTCGTCCCCACCGACGTCGCCCTCGAGAAGACCGCCATCACCAGCCCTCGCGTCCCGGCTCTCGTACGGCACGGTCTGAACGCCGAGAGCGGCCTGAACGACGGCATCGTGCTGCCCTTCTTCGTCCTGTTCCTGGCGGCCGTCCCGGGCACGCACTATGCGCAGGAGGGCGTGACGGGTGTCTTCTGGCGCGCACTCGTCCTGAGCACCGCGCTGGGTCTGCTCGTCGGTGGGCTCGGCGGCCGGCTGCTGCAGTGGTCCCGGGCCCGGGGATGGGACATGTGGGAGTGGCGGCAGGTCTATCCACTGGCCGTCGCGGCGGCGTCGTACGAACTCGCCGTCGTGACGGACGGCAGCGGCTTCATCGCCGCCTGGGTCGCCGGATTCGCCTTCGGGTTCGTCCTGCGCCGCTACCGGGCCGGCGTCGCGCGGGAGGACCGGGACCGCACGGCCGAGTTCACCGAGAGCCTCGGACGGCTCCTCGCTTCGATCAGCCTTCTGATCTTCGGGGCGGTGCTGCTCGGTCCCGCGCTGGAGCACCTGAGCTGGCGGATCGTCCTGTACGCGGTGCTCAGTCTCACCGTCGTCAGAATGCTGCCGGTGGCCCTCGCGCTCGCCGGGAGCGGGCTGCGGCCCTTCACGGTGGCGTACGTGGGGTGGTTCGGGCCACGCGGTCTCGCGTCCGTCGTACTGGCGCTGCTCGTGGTGGAGGAACACGTCCCCGGGGTGGAGCTGCTGGGCAGGGTGGTCGCGATCACCGTCGGCCTCAGCGTCCTCCTGCACGGTGTCTCGGCCGCGGCCCTCGCCGAACGGTACGGCCGCTGGCACACGAGGGCTGCGGCGGCCACGCCCGACCTGCGCGAGGGCACCCCCGTACCCGAGAGCCCCGTCAGGACGTCAGGACCTTCTGCTTGGCGTTCTGGAACTCCGCCTCGGTGAGGTCGCCCTTGTTCTTGAGTTCGGAGAGCTTGGCCAGCTCGTCCGCGTGGCCGCCCGTGCCCGTGCCTCCGGCGGTCTGCCGGATGTACGCGTCGATCGACTCCTGCCGTGCGACGGCGGACTGCTGTTCGCGCTTGCCCATGTCACGGCCCCGGGCGATCAGGTACACGAAGATGCCGAGGAACGGCGTGATGATCACGAAGAACGTCCAGCCCGTCTTCCCCCACCCGCTGAGCGAGTCGTCGCGGAAGATGTCGCCGATGACGCGGAACAGCAGGACGATCCACATGATCCAGAGGAAGATCCACATCATCGTCCAGAACGCGCCCAGCAGCGGATAGTCGTATGCCAGGTAGAGGCTGTCGCTCATGGTCGTTCTCCTGTCTCCTGTGCGCTTATGCGCTCTGCGCGCTGACCCGGCCGGTGTGCACGGCGTCGGTGAGGGCTTGGTGGTCGCGTTCGTTCTGGTCGGCGTAGCTTTCGGCGAAGACCGTGAGTGCGCGGTCGAAGGCCTCGCCGCCGCCGAGGTAGGCGGAGATGGCGATGCGGTCGCCGGAGCGTGCGTGGGCGCGGGCGAGGGTGGCGCCGCAGATCTCGCCGAAGGCGCGCATGGTTCTGGGGACCATGAACTGGGGTTCGGCGATGCCCTTCCAGTCCCGCAACTGGCGGACGTAGAAGTCGCGTTGGCGTCCGTCGATGCCGATGACGCGTTCCCAGCCGAGGAAGATGTCGCTGGTGGCCTGCATGAGGCGCTGCCCGGCGACCACCCGGTGGCCCTGGTTCTGGTAGGCGCTCGCCCCGGCGTACGGGGCCAGCACCGACCGGTCGGCTTCCTTGGCCTGGAGGAGCAGCGGGTCCTCGTCGTCCCTGCCGAGCAGTAGGATGATCCAGCAGCGGGTGCCGACGCTGCCGACCCCGACGACCTTGCGGGCCATGTCGACGAACCGGTACTGCCGCAGCAGATGGCGGCGGTCGGACTGCACGCTGTGGCCGTACCGCTCGATCAGCTCGCGCAGCTGTTCCTCCAGGGCGTCGCGCTCACCGCCCGTCAGCAGGTCCTGGGCCGGCACGATCAGGGGTGGGTCGGGGGCGATCCTGCGCCGGCCGTCGACCACCTCCGTGAGCTTCTCGAAGGCCTGGAGGCTGTCGCGGCCGCGGGCCTTGGTCATGGCCCGGTGTGTGCGCTTCCGGGCCCGCGAGCCCAGCTTCCGGTCCGCCAGCGTCTGCAGCGTGTCCATGTCGACCTGGGTGTACCAGACGGCGAGGTTGCCCTGGCCGGCGAAGCCGCGCATCCGCTCGCGGTAGGACCGTACGGCGGCGCGTACGACGGAGGCCCGTTCGGCGTCCGTGTAGCCGTTCTCGCGTCCGGCGATGGCCAGGCTCGCGGCCAGCCTCTTCACGTCCCACTCCCAGGGGCCGGGCAGGGTCTCGTCGAAGTCGTTGATGTCGAACACCAGATGCCGCTCGGGCGAGGCCAGCAGCCGGAAGTTCAGCAGATGCGCGTCACCGCACAGCTGCGCGGTGATGCCCGAGCGGGGGGTGTCGGCCAGGTCGCCGGCCATGATGGCGGCGGCGCCCCGGTAGAAGCGGAAGGGGGACTCCAGCATCCGGCCGTAGCGGATGGGCACGAGTTCCTGGACCCGGGCCGCCGACTGTGCCTCGATGGTGTCCACCGGGTCCGGTCGTTTCGCCGCGGGCTGGTACTCCGCGTGGGCGGAGCGCGGTGTGTCCGCCCGGGCGGCCCGTCCCCGCGCTGCCCGTTCTTCGGGAAGGCTTCCGCTGACCTGGTCAGCCATGACGCCACCTCCTGGGCTGAGCCGCCCGGTGGAGAACGTGCCCCGAACCGGGCCCCAGCCCTCTCCCACCGTTCCACACTCCACACCGGCGGGCATCTCGGCCGGCCAGGTCACCTGTGGCGAGCCACGGGCTGGAGGAGGACGCTGGACACAGGGGCCACTGTGACCGAGGGACGTCCCATGGCCGGAACCAGCACAGACCAGCAGCCGCGCACACCGTTCCTTTCCCGCCCTGGTGTCCGCCGCTTCACACCGTTCGTCGTGATCACCGCGATCGCTCTGGTCTTCATCTTCCAGAACCGCACGGACACCAAGATCCGCCTTCTCGTCCCAGAGGTGACCATGCCGCTGTGGGGTGCACTTCTGATCGCCTGGGCCCTCGGCATGATCGCCTGCGCCTTCGTCAGGCGCCGACGCCGGGACCGGCGTACACGACAACACAGGGCGTGACCGCCGTCTTCAGGAAAGGAACCAGCCATGGCCAGTCATGTGACCGGAACCCACTCGGGTGCGGCGGCGCGGAGTTCCGCGCACACAGGGATGGGGAGCGGCTGGTTGGTGTTCGCCGGCGTCCTGATGATCTTCGGCGGGCTGATGACGCTCTTCGCGGGCATCGCCGCCATCGCCGAGGACGACGTGTTCGTCACCACCCGCAACTACGTGTTCGAGTTCGACCTCACCTCATGGGGCTGGATCCATCTGATCCTCGGTGTCGTCATCACTCTCGCCGGTGCCGCCCTCTTCCAGGGCGCCACCTGGGCCAGGGTCGTCGGCGTGGGACTGGCCGGCCTGGCCATGCTCGCGAACTTCCTCTGGATCCCCTACGCACCGTTCTGGGCCATCGTCCTCATCGCGATCAACGCCCTGGTGATCTGGGCCCTGTGCACCGCACCCAGCCCGTCGGAACGCTAGCGGGGTTGTGTCTTCGGAATCCTGTGGGTGAAGAACATAGCGAGGAGGGCGGCGAGGGCGAGGATGGCCAGTGCGGCGCGCAGACCCTCGATCCTGGCGTCGGCGTTCGCGTCGAGTGCCGCCTGGGTCACCTCGCTGCTCGCGCCCGCTTCGGCGAGGGCGGTCTTGAGCTGGGCGTCCGACAGGAAGGGCGCGCCACTCTGGAGTTCTACGGCGGCCTGGCTCTTGACGTCGGCCGGGACATCCGGATTCTGGTCCACGTTCGTCAGGAACGAGGACGTGAGCGTGGCGATCAGGATCGACCCGGCGAGTGCCGTACCCATCGACGCGCCGAGGTTGGTCACGGCGTTCTGCACACCGCCGACTTCCGCGGTCTGTGCCTTCGGCACCGCGGACACGGTGACAGAACCGAGCTGGGACGCCAGCGCTCCCATACCGAGCCCGATCAGCAGGAGAGGGACGGTGACGACCGACGCGTCGGCGTCCACGTCGAGCGCGGCCATCAGGACCACCGCGCCCGCCAGCAGGGCGAGGACCCCGAGCCGCACCACCCGCCGCGGCGAGACGTCCGGGAGGAACCGCGGGATCAGGATCGCCGCCGCCAGCAGCGTCAGCGAGAGCGGCAGGATGCGGGCACCGGTCGAGAGCGCGGACAGGCCCAGGGCGACCGACAGATAGAGCGGTACGACGAAGAACACGCCCATCTGCACGAGGTACTGGAAGAAGAACATCGTCAGCCCGCCGGTGAGCTGCTTGTTGTGCAGCATGGCCGGGTCGACGAGCGGCTCCCCGCGCCGTTCCACAACGCGTGCCTCCCAGCGGAGGAAGAGCCAGATCAGCAGCAGGCCGGCGAACATCAGCCACACGGTCAGCGAGACCCCGAGCCACGAAGGTGCGTCGGGCTTCGGCCGGAACCAGCCCCATTCGCTGGAGCGGAGTACGCCGTAGACGAAGACCCCCAGCCCCAGAGCGGACAGCAGCGCGCCGACGAGATCGATGCGCGGACGTTCACCGACCGGCGCGTCCGCGATGCGGCGGCCCAGCACCAGGATGCCGAGCACCACCACGACCTCGCCGGCGAAGACCCACCGCCAGGAGAAGTACGTCGTCGCGACACCCCCGATGAGCGGCCCGACCGCGATCGCCACGGCCCCCGCCGCCGCGACGAGTCCGTAGGCGGCGGGACGGCGTTCCGCCACGAAGTTGCTTGCCACGAGCGCCACGATCGCGGGCATGATGAGTGCCGCCCCGATCCCCTCCAGGAACGACCAGCCAACCAGCAGCACGGGCAGGTTCGGTGCGAGGGCCGTGGTGAGGGAGCCGCAGCCGTAGATGACGCAGCCGATCAGGAACGCGCGTTTGCGTCCGATCAGCGCCCCCACCTTGCCGCCGGGGATCATGAACATCGCCATCACGAGGGTGTAGGCCGTGATGGCGCCCTGGACACCCGTCACCGTCGTGCCCACGTCCTCGGCCACCGTCGCGATCGAGACGTTCATGACGGAGCTGTCGAGCGCCATCAGGAACTGCCCGGCGGCGAGTGTCAGCAGGACGAGTCGCGCTGTCGCCGCACTCGCGGCTGTGTCTGTTCCGGATGCCATGGGCGCATCGTCCCAGCCGGCCCGGAGCGCGATCCGTGACCCGCCACCGAGGTCAACCGGTTGGCGGACCGACTTCTCGGAGGGCGGCTACGGCGTCACTCGACCCGCCGGGCCCCCGCCGAAGGCACCGCCGCGAACACCCGGGGCGCCGTGTACCCGGCCGCGCCGAACGCCTCCTCGACCGCCTTGCCGACACGTTCCGCGTCCTCCGCCTCCACCAGGACGATGGCCGAGCCGCCGAAGCCGCCGCCCGTCATCCGGGCGCCCAGGGCGCCGGCCTCGACCGCGGACTCGACCACCAGGTCCAGTTCCGGGCAGGAGACCTGGAAGTCGTCGCGGAGGGAGGCGTGGCCCTCGGTGAGGATCGGGCCGATGGCGCGGGTGTCGCCGCCCGACTTCAGCAGCTCGACCACCCGCTCGACCCGGTGGTCCTCCGTCACCACGTGGCGCACCAGGCGCCGTACCTCTTCGTCCGCGCCCGAGTCGGTCAGCCGCTCCAGCGCCGCCGCCAGGTCCTCGTACGCCACGTCCCGCAGCGCCTCCACGCCCAGCAGGGCCGCGCCCCGTTCGCAGCCCGCGCGGCGCTTGCCGTACTCGCCCTCGCTGTGGGAGTGCTTGACCTGGGTGTCCACCACGAGCAGGGTCATGCCCTCGGCCGCGAGGTCGAAGGGGATCTGGTCCTGGGAGAGGTCCCGGGTGTCGAGGAACAGGGCGTGGCCCGCGGTGCAGCACGCCGACGCCGTCTGGTCCATGATGCCGGTCGGAGCACCCACGTACACGTTCTCCGCGCGCTGGCACAGGCGGGCCAACTGCCAGCGCTGCAGGCCCAGTTCGTACAGGTCGTTCAGGGCCAGGGCGACCACGACCTCCAGCGCCGCCGACGACGACAGGCCCGCGCCCGTCGGTACCGTCGAGGTGAGGTGGATGTCCGCGCCGGACGAGACCGACGTGTGGCCCGCGTCCTGCAGTGCCCACACCACGCCCGACGGGTACGCCGTCCAGTTCCGGTCCGACTCCGGCGTCAGGTCCCCGACCCGCAGCTCGACGATCCCGCCCTCCACGTCCGACGAGTGCAGGCGCAGGACGCCGTCCGTGCGGCGGGAGACCGCTGCCACCGCCGTGTGCGGGAGGGCGAAGGGCATGACGAAGCCGTCGTTGTAGTCGGTGTGCTCGCCGATCAGGTTGACCCGGCCCGGCGCCGCCCACACTCCCTCCGGCGCAGACCCGTACAGCCCCTCGAACGCCTCGGCGACATCCACAGTCGTCATGCCCGCTACCTCTGGCCCTTCTTCGTACGTGCTGAGTGCTGCTTGTTGCTTGCTACTTGGCGTTGCGCTGCGCGAATTCCCAGGCGTCCGCGACGATTCCCGCGAGGTCGGACCGGGTCGGGTTCCAGCCGAGGCGGGTCCGGGCCCGGTCGGCCGAGGCCACCAGGACCGCCGGGTCGCCGCCCCTGCGCGGGGCCACGACCTCCGGGATCGGGTGGCCGGTGACCCGGCGCACCGTCTCGACGACCTCGCGGACCGAGAAGCCCTCGCCGTTGCCGAGGTTGCAGATCAGGTGTTCGCCCGCCGTCGCGGCCGTGAGGGCGAGGAGGTGGGCGTCCGCCAGGTCCGCGACGTGGATGTAGTCCCGTACGCAGGTGCCGTCCGGGGTCGGGTAGTCCTCGCCGTAGACCGAGATCGCGTCCCGCTTGCCCTGGGCGACCTGGAGGACGAGGGGGATCAGGTGGGACTCGGGGTCGTGGCGCTCGCCCTGGGTGGCGTACGCGCCCGCCACGTTGAAGTAGCGCAGCGAGACCGCCGCCAGGCCGTGGGCCGTCGCCTCGCTGGTGATCATGTGGTCGACGGCCAGCTTCGAGGCGCCGTAGGGGTTCGTCGGGGAGGTGCGGGCCGTCTCGACGATCGGGGTCGTCTCCGGCTCGCCGTACGTCGCCGCCGTGGAGGAGAAGACCAGCTTGCGGACGCCCGCCTCGCGCATCGCCGTGAGCAGCGCCATGGAGCCGCCGACGTTGTTGTCCCAGTACTTCTCGGGCTTGACGACCGACTCGCCGACCTGGGAGGAGGCCGCGAAGTGCAGGACGCCGTCGAACGAGGAGTCGAGCCACTTGGCCGCGTCCTTGATGTCGCCCTCCACGAACGTGGCACCTGCCGGGACGCCCTCCCGGAAGCCCGTCGAGAGGTTGTCGAGGACGACGACCTCGTGGCCGGCCTCCAGCAGATGCTGGGCGACCACCCCGCCGACATAACCCGCACCGCCGGTGACCAGGTACTTACCGCTCATCAACTCGCTACCTCTCGCAGTCGCTGGGCCGCGGACTCCGGCTGGATGTCGTTGATGAACACGCTCATCCCCGACTCGGAGCCCGCGAGGAACTTCAGCTTGCCGGAAGTACGGCGAATGGTGAAAAGCTCGAGGTGGAGCGCGAAGTCGTCGCGGTTGACGGCTGCGGCTCCATCGAACTCCTCCAGCGTGCCGAACGGCGCCTGGTGCCAGGCCGCGATGTACGGCGTCGGAGGCTCACCCTCGCCGAAGATCCGGTCGAAGCGCCTCAAGAGTTCCAGGTAGACCTTGGGGAACTCTGTGCGGGCCTCCTCGTCGAGCCCCAGCAGGTCCGGCACGCGGCGACGCGGGTACAGGTGCACCTCGTACGGCCAGTGGGCGGCGTACGGCACGAAGGCGACCCAGTGGTCGGTGGCGAGGACCAGCCGCTCACCGGCCAGTTCCTTCTCCAGGATGTCGTCGAAGAGGTTCTCGCCGCCCGTCGCCTCCTTGTGCGCGGCCACCGAGCGGAGCATCAGGGCCGTGCGCGGGGTGGTGAAGGGGTACGCGTAGATCTGGCCGTGCGGATGGCCGAGGGTGACGCCGATCTCGGCGCCGCGGTTCTCGAAGCAGAACACCTGCTCGACGGAGGGGAGATGGGACAGCTCCGACGTCCGGTCGGTCCACGCCTCCAGGACGAGCCGCGTCTGCTCCTCGGTGAGGTCGGCGAAGGACGAGTTGTGGTCGGAGGTGAAGCAGACCACCTCGCAGCGCCCGGAGTCACCGGCCAGAGAGGGGAAACGGTTCTCGAACACGGCCACGTCGTACGAGGAGTCCGGGATCTCGCTCAGCCGGTCACCCTCGGAGGGGCACAGGGGGCACTCGTCGGCCGGGGGGTGGTAGGTGCGGCCCTGGCGGTGCGAGGCGATGGCCACCGAGTCGCCGAGCAGCGGGTCCCGGCGTACCTGCGACGTGGTCACCGTGCGCTCCAGGGGGCGCCGGTCCACCGCGTCACGCACTGTGTCGTCGCGGAGGTCGTAGTAGATCAGCTCACGACCGTCGGCGAGCCTCGTCGAGGTCTTCTTCACGCCGGATTCTCCATCCGTACCAAACCAGCCAGTACAAGCCATTACGAGCCAAGACAAGCTTCAAACAGAACCGAACACATCAAATCATAAATCCACATCCACGGGTACCCCTGCACCCACCGGCAAGACGCCAGCGGAGCCGGAGTTCACCTGGTCGTTCGCGAGGAGGCCCCGGGGCGTTTACACCAGGGAGGAATCGCCTCCCATGACAGCAACGCGGAGCGTCGCCACGTCCCACTTCCTGGCACAGAGCGCCCTGCGACTTGCTCGACGGAGTCGAGCGTGGCGAACACATGCACCCATGTTCACTGATAGGGGTGATCGCGGCGGAAGAGGGGAGCGCGTGTGTGGGTCTCGTACGTATGGTCGTCCGGCAGGGGAGGGTAGCCGGAACTTGGGCGGGGTGAGGGTGTGTCGGAAGCGGCAGTGGCAGACGGGGCAGGGCATGCCCGGTACACGTTCCGGCTTCGTGTGTCGTCCACTGCCCACACGCTGCTGATGGCGGAGTGGGACCGGTGCCGGTGGGTGTGGAACGAGTGTGTGGCAAAGTCGAAGCAGACCCACGCCTGGAACAAGAACCGTCCCGAGGGCACCGACAAGCGGACCTGCGGCCCGGCGCAGCTCGACAGGATGCTGACCGGCGCCCGGGCGGGCACGCCGTGGCTGCGTGAGGGCTCCAGCGTTCCGCAGCAGCAGTTCATCCGGGATTTCGGCAGGTCCAAGGCCAAGGCTCAGAAGGACATCCGCGAACGGGTTCCGCAGCACCGCCGGGCGGGGATGCCGAAGTGGAAGAAGAAGCACGAGGCGCTGCCAACGCTGAACTACACCCGGCGCGGCTTCCGTCTCAAAGACGGCAGGCTGCATCTGGCGGGCGGCATCGCCTTGTCGGTGGTGTGGTCGCGGCCCCTTCCTGCCGACCCGTCATCGGTGCGCGTGTATCAGGACGGCTTCGGGCACTGGTACGCCAGCTTCGTCGTCCTCGCCGAGGTGCTGCCGCTGCCCGGGGCCGGCCGCGTGATCGGTATCGACTGGGGTGTGAGGGAGACCGCGACCACCACCAGCGACGCCCATGACCTCCCGCACGCTCAGCACGGGCGGAAGGCCAAGGAGAAGCTGTCCCGGTACGACCGGATGATGGCCCGCCGGAAGCCCGCCAAGGGGCAAGCAGCCTCCAAGGGGTACCGCGAGGCCAAGAAGTGGCGGGCGAAGACGTACCAAAAAAACGCCCGCCAGCGGCAGGACACCGGCCGCAAGTGGGCGAAGAAAGTCGTGACCGACCACGACGCGATCGCTGTCGAGGACTTCAAACCGAAGTTCCTCGCCAGGACCACCATGGCCAGGAAAGCCGCCGACGCCGCCATCGGCGCCACCAAACAGGCCCTGATCGAGATGGGCCGCAAGCACGCACGCCGCGTGCACCTGGTCCACCCCGCGCACACCACGATGGACTGCGCGCACTGCGGAGCGAGAGCCAAGCACGCACTGCCGCTGGGAGAGCGCACCTATACCTGCACCGCGTGCGGAGTTGGATCCCCCCGGGACAAGAACTCCGCAAACGTGATGCTCATCCGGGCTGGTCTCAACCCGGCTGGTGTCGAGGGCACAAGACCAGCCGGGGCGCCGCCCCGGCTGGCAGCCTGAGCCAGGAATCCCCTCCAGAAGGGAGGGGAGGACTCAAAGGAACTCCGGCTCCGCAGTCAGGGGAAGGAACGGTCGGAGACCGGGTCAGAACTCCGGCTCCGGAGGCAAGTGCTGAAGCGAGTGCTGCTGCACCGGACCCGCCCGGTCCAGCAGGCCCGTACGGGCCGCCAGGGCCGCCGCCTCCAGCCTCGACCCCACGCCCAGCTTCATCAGCACCCGCTGTACATGCGTACGGGCCGTGCTGGGCGCGATCCCCATGCCGGCCGCGATCAGCCGGGTGTCCTCGCCGTCGGCGACCCGGACCAGGACCTCGACCTCCCTCGGCGTGAGCATCTGGAGGAGACGCTGGCCCTCGTCGTCGGGCTGGGCGGCGGGGTTGAGGAGTTCGCTGAACGCGCCCTGGAGCAGAGCGGGAGCGACCGCCGCCTCGCCCGCCCTGGCCTTCATGATGGCGCGCTCGACGCCTTCTATGCGCTCGTCGTGACGTACGTACCCGGAGGCGCCCGCGGCGAAGGCGGCGGCGATACCGCGCGGGCTGGGCACCGGGCCCAGCACCAGGACCGCCACCTGCGGACGCTCGCGCTTGATCCGCACCACCGGGTCGAACATGCCCGGCTCGGCCGGTGTGGCCGTGCCCAGCAGGCACACCTCCGGCGCACGCGTGATCACCAGATCCGCCGCGCCCGCGGCGGGCGCCGCCGCGGCGAGCACCCGGTGCCCGCGCAGCTTCAACGCCGAGGCAAGCGCCTCGGCGAGCAGTCGGTGGTCGTCGACCACCATCAGCCGCACTCCCATCGAGCCACCCCCCAGTCCCCCCAATGGTTGTCCCTTCTGGATGCCCATTGGTCCCCACGGACAGGAGCCCCCCGGCTCCCCCGCTTCCCATGCCCCCGGAAGCTACACGCTTGTTCGACGTTGCGCTTCCCCTACTGGAGAGAAGTGCCCCGGATCGTCGAAAATCCTCTCATTCGAGGGTGATGATGTAGTACGCGCACCATCCCGCCCCTGAGCAGGGGTTCATCCGGTGCCGTACGCGATGGCCAGGTACCGCGTCCCGCCCGTACTGGAGGGCTTTTGGGCGAAGACCTGGGACATGTAGAGGCGGCCGTCGGCGTAGACGATCTCGGCGGACTCGGGCTGCATGCCGAACTCGACCTCGCGCACCGCCTTCGTCGCCGGGTTCTCCATCAGCTTCGTCTGCGCGAAGGTACCGGCGTCGATACTGACGACCTGGCCGCCCTTGTCGTAGGGCGGGCTCTTGTACGCGATCACGTTGCCGCCGTCCATGCGCAGCGGGGAGATCGTGTAGCCGTCGCCCGCGTCCGCCCGCTGACCGTCCTGCTTGCCGGTGGCGAGGTCGAAGGCGACGATCTCGTTGGTTTTCGTGTACTCGCCGGTGCCGTCGTGGTACTCGGTGGGGAGGTACAGCCTGTCGTTGCCGACGGCGAGCTTGGTGCAGTACTCGATCCTGGTGATGCCCTCGCACCTGGCGGCGTACTTGTCGCCGGGCGCCGAGATCTTCGTACGCAGCTGTCCCGTCTTGTTGTCGATGGAGAAGAAGTCCGAGATGCCGCTGCCGTCGCCGGCGGAGCGGTTGACGTCGGCGGCGACGACCAGCGGATTCGTGGACACGACGCTCGCGTCCTCGATGCCCTTGGCCATGGCGTACTCGGAGAGGACCTTGCCGGAGGCCGGGTCGATGGTCTGGATGTCCAGCTGGCGGGCGCCGTACGTCCCGCACTTGCGCACCGCGACCAGCTTCTCGCCACCGCCGTAGCCCGCGTCGTAGCAGGTGTCGGTGGGCTTGGGGGCCCAGAGAGCCTTCCCGGTGATGTCGAAGGCGGCGCCGCCGCTGGTGCTGCCGACGGCGACCGTGCTCGCGCTGATCGTCACGTTGTTGAGGCTGATCACCTGGTCGCCGGACCTGACCGTCCGGGTCCAGAGCTGCTCGCCCGCGGCGAGGTCGATCGCCGCGACCTGGCTGCAGCCGTGGGAGGGCTTGTCCTTGGTCGGCATGGCGGGTTCGTACACGATCGCTGTCCGGTCGCTGTCGGTGGTGTGACGGCTGGCCGCGCAGACCGGTCCTGGCAGCGGGACCGTCCAGAGTTTGGTGCCCTTCTCGGGGTCGTACCCGACGATCTCGGCGTAGCCGCTCTTGGCGTACACCGAGTCGGTCAGCCAGGACCCGACGACGGTGGCACTGTTCTGGTCGGCGCCGATGGCGGGCTCGGGGACCTGGAAGAGGACCTTGGAGGCGGTGTTGGCGGGGGCCTTCGCGTCTGCGGTGCCGCCGCTGGTCGCTCCTGTGCCGGTGGCGTTGTTCTTGTCGTCGCTCTGGCTGTTCTTGGTGGAGGAGTACCAGACCCCGCTGCCGATGATCAGGGCGATCGCGGCGACGGCCGAGACGATGATGGCCGCCTGTGCGTTCAACTTCCTTTTGGGGGTGGGTGGTTGAGGCGGATAGCCGTATCCGTACGGGGGCTGCTGGGCGTACGGGGGATGGTTGGGCGGAGGCGGGGGCGGCGGCTGGGTCATGGCGGGCGTACCTCGGGAGCGGAGAGAAAGGGGAGGCGAGGGTTTCAGGGAAGGAGAGGGCGTGTTACTTGCCGTAGGCGAGCATCAGCTTCTCCTTCAGCTCGTCCTTGCCGCTCAGCCTGGTGGAGGAGAGATAGAAGCGGCCGTCGACCCAGTCGTACGCCTTGGAGTAGAAGCCGTTCTCGACGTCGGCGGCGGACGCCGGGTTCTGGAGCAGCTTCACCGGGGTGTGGGCGCTGCCGGTGACGGGGATCGACACGACCTGGCCGCCGGTGTCGTACGACGGCTCGACGTAGGCGATGAGCTGCGCGCCCTCGGTCCTGATCGGCAGCATGGACTCGTCGGCCGGTGACTTGGCGCGCCACTTCTCCTTGCCGGTGGCCAGGTCGATCGCGACGATCTCGTTGGCGCCGGTGGTGGCCTCGGTCGGGAGATAGAGGGTCTGGGCGTCGGAGGCGACACCCTGGCAGCCCTGGAGGTCGCGTTCGAGGATCGCCCAGCCGCACACGGGTGCGAAGGACTCGTCGACGGTCACCTCGGAGCGGAAGCTGCCGTCGGCCTTGAGCGTGGAGATGTTCCACGACTTCTTGTCCTCGTTGGTGAGGTAGAGGACGACGGGATCGACGGAGTACATACGCCCGACCGCCCAGCCCTTCGGGATCGCCCGGGTCCACCTGGCCGCACCCGTCCTCGGGTCCAGCTCCTGCACCTCGTCGTGCTCGGTGGAGGTGGAGGCCCCGCAGGACGACACGACGATCAGCCGGGCGCCGCCCGCGAAGGCGGCGGGGAAGCAGGCGGACCCGTACTTCACCTTGTCGAACAGTTTGGTGCCGGTGGCGAGGTCGTACGCCGTGCCGGACTGTGAACGCCCCACCATCAGCGTCGACTTGGTGATCGTCAGCTCGACGCTGAGCGAGCTGTCGAACAGCGCCCCGTCGGCGACCTCACCGCTCCAGCCCTTCGCACCCGTGTTCAGGTCGAGCAGCTGGAGCTTGTTGCACTTGGCGCGCTGGCTGTCGCCGTTCATATAGGCGACCACGATCTTGTCGTCGGCCGACTTCTGCGGAGTGACGGCACAGATCTTCTGCGGGAAGGTGATCGGCCCCCAGGCCGTCTCCCCGTCCGCGGCGCGGAACGCGAACACCTCTTTGTACGCCGCCTTCACGGCCACCTTGTCGGTGATCCACATGCCGTTGGCGTCGGCGCCGGAGGCGGGCGCGTCCGGGGCGTCCTTGGACCAGAGCACCTTCGACTCGCCGCTCTGGCGCCCCTCGTTGAGGTCGCCGGGATCGGCACCGGCGACCCCGCCCCCGTTGTCGCCGCCGCTGTCGTCACCGGAGCCGGCGGGTCCGGAGGCGGGAGCGGAGAGGTCGGGGCCGGCTGCCTCGGGCTTCTTGTCGTCGTCGCCACCACTGCTGGTCACGGCGAACACCGTGCCACCGATGACGAGCAGCGCGGCGACGGCCGCCCCGAGCATCAGCGCGGGGCGCCCCTTGAAGGGGTTGCGGGAACCGCCGCCGGGCGGGGGCGGTACGGGGGCGCCGGGGAACTGAGGCGGCTGCTGCTGGCCGGGGTAGCCGTATCCGGGCGCGGAACCGTACCCGTAGGGGCCGGGTTGGCCTGGTTGACCTGGCTGACCTAGCTGACCTGGCTGACCTGGCTGACCTGGCTGGCTGCCGTACGGGCCCGGCTGGGCGTAGGGGCCGGGCTGGGGCGGATGGCCGTAACCGGGCTGGGGCGGGACGGTCGGCAGGGGCGGCGGCGGGGACTGCGGGGGCGGTGGAGCCCCGTACGGCATTGCCTGCGGCGCGCCGGCCTGCGGCGGCCCACCGGCCTGCGGCAGCTCCGGTGGCGGTCCGAAGCCGCCCTGGGGAGGGCCTGGGTACGGCCCCTGGGGTGGTTGGCTGGGCGGCTGGGTCATCAGCGCGTTCCCCCTTCAGCTGATTTTTAGCCACGCCCTGAGGTACCAAAAGGTACGGAATCGCAGTCGCTCAGGGAGTTCTCAGGGGGCTCTTTCTACCACTCCGTGGCCGTCCCGCACCGGACTGTGTCCGCCCCTCCCACCTCTGTTCCCAAGGGCGAACCGCCCCGTGATGCCGCCGTTATGCGCGTTCACGTGCTCTTCACGCCGTGTCTGCGAACCCCACCCGTCGCCGGCGCCCGGGTTATGCGTCGTCCGCGAGTTCCAGCCACCGCAGTTCGAGTTCGTCGCGTTCGCCGGAGAGTTCGCGCAGTTCGGTGTCGAGTTTGGCCACTTTCTCGAAGTCGGTGGCGTTGTCGGCGATTTGGGTGTGCAGCTTGCTCTCGCGCTCGGAGAGCTTGTCCAACTGCCGCTCGATCTTCTGGAGTTCCTTCTTGGCGGCACGGGTGTCGGCGGCGCTCTTCTCGGCGACGGCCTTCGCGGCGGGCACCGGTACGGCGGCTGCGGCGGCCTCCTCCATGCGCCGGCGCCGCTCCAGGTACTC
This sequence comes from Streptomyces sp. NPDC000878, assembly GCF_053599695.1. Lineage (NCBI taxonomy): Bacteria > Bacillati > Actinomycetota > Actinomycetes > Kitasatosporales > Streptomycetaceae > Streptomyces > Streptomyces sp. NPDC000878. The sequence goes on from NZ_JBSFMT010000019.1 coordinate 51,919, forward strand.
GTCGATGCCGCGCGGCAGCATCCGGAGGCTGGCGTCGCCGAGGAGGGCGAAGACGCGGTCGGTGGTCCGCTCGACGAAGAACCGGTCGTGGGAGATGACGACCATGGAGCCGGGCCACCCGTCGAGCAGGTCTTCGAGCTGCGTCAGCGTCTCGATGTCGAGGTCGTTGGTGGGCTCGTCGAGGAAGAGGACGTTGGGCTCGTCCATCAGAAGCCGCAGGATCTGCAGCCGACGCCGCTCACCACCACTCAGGTCCCCCACGGGGGTCCACTGCTTCTCCTTCCCGAACCCGAACGTCTCGCACAGCTGCCCGGCGGTCAGCTCGCGCCCCTTGCCGAGGTCGACCCGGTCGCGGACCTGCTGTACGGCCTCCAACACCCGGAGATTCGGGTTGAGTTCGCCGACCTCCTGGGAGAGATAGGCGAGCTTGACGGTCTTCCCGACGGCGACCCGTCCGGCGGCGGGCTGCGTCTCCCCGTCACTGCGGGCGGCGTCGGCCATGGCACGGAGAAGGGAGGTCTTGCCGGCACCGTTGACCCCGACGAGGCCGATGCGGTCACCGGGCCCGAGCTGCCAGGTGAGGTGCTTGAGAAGCACCTTGGGCCCGGCCTGAACGGTGACGTCTTTCAGATCGAACACGGTCTTGCCGAGCCGGGACGAGGCGAACTTCATCAGCTCGCTGCTGTCGCGGGGCGGCGGTACGTCGGCGATCAGCTCGTTGGCGGCCTCGACGCGGAAGCGCGGCTTGGACGTACGGGCGGGCGCCCCGCGCCGCAGCCAGGCCAGCTCCTTACGAACAAGGTTCTGCCGCTTGACCTCTTCGGTGGCGGCGATGCGCTCACGCTCGGCACGGGCGAAGACGTAGTCGGAGTACCCGCCCTCGTACTCGAAGACGTCCCCCTTCTGCACGTCCCACATGCGGGTGCAGACCTGGTCGAGGAACCAGCGGTCGTGGGTGACGCAGACGAGCGCGGAGCGGCGCTCGCGCAGATGCCGGGCGAGCCAGGAGATGCCCTCGACGTCGAGATGGTTGGTCGGCTCGTCGAGAACGATCAGGTCGGGCTCGTCGATGAGCAGCTTGGCGAGCGCGATCCGACGCCGTTCGCCACCGGAGAGGGGCCCGATGACGGTGTCGAGCCCCTGTGGGAACCCCGGCATGTCGAGCCCGCCGAAGAGTCCCGTGAGTACGTCCCTGACCTTGGCGTTTCCGGCCCACTCATGGTCCGCCATGTCCCGGATGACCTCGTGGCGGACGGTGGCGGTGGGGTCGAGGGAGTCGTGCTGGGTGAGAACACCGAGGCGCAGTCCGCCGGAGTGGGTGACGCGCCCGGTGTCGGCCTCCTCCAGCTTGGCGAGCATCCGGATGAGGGTGGTCTTACCGTCGCCGTTACGACCCACGACCCCGATCCGGTCCCCCTCGGACACCCCGAGCGAGATCCCGTCGAGCAGGGCACGGGTCCCGTACACCTTGCTGACGTTCTCGACATTGACGAGGTTGACGGCCATTTTTCTCCTGACGCGGGGGTGGATCGACCTTCCAGAGTAGTGGGCGGGGGTGGGGGACATGGCGGGCGGAGTCCGGGGCCGCCTCGGCTGGGGTGGGCCCGTCTGCCGTCAGGGTCAGAAGCCGAAGGAGTTGTGCGGTTCGGGGTCGGTCCGGAACATCCGGGCCAGCCGCCCGATCGCGCCGTCGGTGTGCGGGGTGACGTGGCCCGCGTGTGCCAGGTCGTGCGCGGACATGCCCCCGAGGTAGAGCGAGCTGAGCGCCGGAAGCGTGATGGTCAGGTCCGCCGCCTGGTCGGTGGGAACACATGTCGCCGGAGCACCGGTGGGGACACACGTCGCCGGGACATCGGCGGGAACGCGCGTTGCCGGAACACTGGTGGGAACGCTCGTCGCCGAGACGCCGTCTTCCGCCCGGAGGCACCAGGTCCCGTTGTTCGCCGGGCACATCCGGTCGCCGGTGACGGTGAACGTCAGCTCGCCTGCCGTGTCGTACGCGCGTCGGGTCAGGGCGAGGGGCACGTCGAGAAGGCGGGCCCACAGGTTGTCCGACTGGCGGGTCACACGCATCGCGCGTGGGTTCGTGAGCATCCAGCGCAGGGGTTCGTCGCGCGGACGGGCGGGCGCCACGACGGTCCTCGTGAGGTCGAAGTCGATCAGCAGGCTCCACAGGGCGCGGTAGGCCACCGGGTTCGACGCCTCCAGTGCCTCCACGACGAGCGTCCCCGCGTTGCCCGCTGTCGCGGACCACGGCAGCCGGAAATTGGCGATGCCGTCCACCTCGCCGTGCCGGTCACGGTGGACGAGATACCGCAGCGGTCCGTTCGTACCGTCGGCGTCGTCGGAGAGCCCGTCCCAGCGCCCGGGGAGAGGGCTCAGCTCACCGACGCGGCTCCTGCGCACGGCCGCGTGCACCACGGGCCAGGCCTGCTTCGCCCGCGCGGCGCCGACCAGCTCCAGCGACCCCGGATCGGGCTCCGCCCGAAGGAGGGCGGCCTCGTGACGGGCCAGCTCCCACCGGGTGCGGCGGGTCGCGGGTGAGAACCCGAACCGCCCGTAGATGCTCCCCTCGCTCGCGCTGAGCATCGCCAAGGGCTCGCCCCGGTCCAGGGCCCCCTCGAACATGGCCCGCATCATCTGCCGCAGGTGGCCGCGCCGGCGGTGGGTCGCGATCACGCCGGTGGCGGTGACGCCGGCCATCCTGACCGTGCCTCCGCCGGGGACCGTCACCTCGAAGGAGAGGGTGGCCGACGCGCCGACGCACTTGCCGTCGACGAATGTCGCGACCGGATGGAAGGACTCGTCCTTGACGTCGGCCTCCGCCCACCGCGCGAGCTGCTCCGGGGTCGCGGGGGTGCGCTGCGGAGGCCATGGCTCAGGACCGCCGTGCCACGCCGCATCTGCCGGCTCCCACATCGGCAGCCCGTTCGCGTACGGCAGTGCCCGGTAGTACGCGGTCATCTCGTCAGGTCGCGGCGGGCGGATCTCGGTCACCATGCCGGACATTGCATCCGCCGCCTGATTGATCGGCAACCGGATATCGGCCCCGGACAACGAGAACTCGTCAATGCCCCACCCAAGACACCCCAACACCTCAACAGGCGCCCCAACAGCCTTAGTTGGGGAATTCCTGGGGCACACCCCCACATCGCGCCGCCCGTTACCCGGACGTAGGGATTCCCCTAATTGACGTGATCTCTTCAATTCCGCCACGGTGTGCGCACGGAGACGCCACCCCCCTCACCCCCCACACGTCCCCGTACCACTCGTGCACCTCGAACAAGAGGGGAACCACCCCGTGTCCGTACCGCACTCCCCCACAGCCATGTCCGTCTCCGGGTCCCGCAGACGTGGCGCCCTCGCCGCGCTCGCCGCCGCGGCCTCCGTGCTCGCACTCGGCGGTGCCGCCATCACCCCTGCCTCCGCCGCCACCCCGGCCGTCGGTGTGATCCAGGGCGCCGGTGCCGAAGGCGCCATCAAGGACAGCTACATCGTCACGCTCAAGGACAGCGCCGGTTTCCGTGCCGCGTCCAGCAAGGGCAAGGCGCTCGCCACCAAGTACGGCGCCGAGGTCGAGCAGACCTACACGGCCGCCCTCAACGGGTACGCGACCGAGATGACCGAGGCCGAGGCCAAGCGACTCGCCGCCGACCCGGCCGTCGCGTCGGTCGCGCAGAACAAGACCGTCCACATCAACGACACCCAGTCCGGGCCCACTTGGGGCCTCGACCGGATCGACCAGGCCGATCTGCCGCTCGACTCCGCCTACACCTACCCGTCCAGCGCGGGCAGCGGCGTGACCGCGTACATCATCGACACGGGCGTACGGATCACGCACACCGACTTCGGTGGACGGGCCTCGTACGGCTATGACGCCGTCGACGACGACTCCAGCGCCGACGACGGGAACGGGCACGGCACGCACGTCGCCGGCACCGTCGCGGGCACCACCTACGGTGTCGCCAAGGCCGCGAACATCGTCGCCGTGCGCGTGCTCGACGACGACGGCTCCGGTACGACCGCCGGTGTGGTCGCGGGCATCGACTGGGTGACCGAGAACGCCGAGTTCCCGGCCGTCGCCAACATGTCGCTCGGCGGCAGCGCGGACTCCACCCTCGACACCGCCGTCGCCAACTCCATCGCGGCGGGCGTCACTTACGCCGTCGCGGCCGGCAACGACAACGCCAACGCGTCGAGTTACTCCCCCGCCCGTGTCGCCTCCGCGATCACCGTGGGCGCCTCCACCAGCGCCGACGCCCGGGCCTCGTACTCCAACTACGGCTCCACGCTGGACATCTTCGCGCCGGGGTCGAGCATCACCTCGACGTACAACACGTCGAACACCGCCACCGCCTCCCTCTCCGGTACGTCGATGGCGTCCCCGCACGTCGCCGGCGCCGCCGCCGTCTACCTCGGCGAGAACCCGAGCGCCACACCCGCGGCGGTCACCTCGGCGCTGACCTCCGCGGCCTCCGCGTCGACCCTCACCAGCGTCGGCACCGGCAGCCCCAACCTGCTCCTCCAGGTCACCCCCGCCGGGGACGACGACGGTGGGGACGACGGCGGCGACACCGGCACCGCCTTCGAGTCGACCACCGACGTCTCCATCCCGGACGCCGGGTCGGCCGTCTACTCGCCCGTCACCGTCAGCGGCATCACCGGCAGCGCGCCCAGCGACCTGTCCGTGTACGTCAACATCGTGCACACCTACCGCGGTGACCTCGTCATCGACCTGGTCGCCCCGGACGGCTCCACCTACCGCCTGAAGAGCAGCAGCTCCTCGGACTCGACCGACAACGTCGACGCCACCTACACGGTCGACGCGTCCAGCGAGACCACCGTCAACGGGACCTGGCAGCTCAAGGTCCAGGACGTCTACAGCGCGGACACCGGCTACATCAACAGCTGGAAGCTGACCTTCTGATCAGCCCGAAGAAGTAGGCACACCGGTCCAGAACAAAGCCGTGCGCCCCGGGGACACCATTCACCCGAGGCGCACGGCCGTTTCATGGAGACCCTCCGCAGGAGGGGTACGAGGGCTACTGGCTCCGCTGCTGCGGAATCAGCGCCGACGCCGGTGCCAGCGCCCGGCCGCCGCCGCCCGCCGCCGGCAGCTCGTGCTCGTGCACCGGCATGTCGTCGCGCAGCAGGTTCTCGGGGATGAGGACGGCCGCGGTGACGCCGCCGCTCGGGGAGTCGCGGAGTTCGACGCGCAGTCCCTGGCGTTCCGCGAGGCGGTTCACCACAAACAGGCCGATCTGCTTGGCGTCGAGGAGGTCGACCTTCTCCGACTGGATCTTGCGGTTGGCGTCGGCCATCGCGTCCTCGTTCATACCGAAGCCGCTGTCCTCGACCTCGATGAGAACGCCGTCGCGCAGCCGGGCCGCGCGCAGCTGGACCTTGGTGCTGGGCGGGGAGAACGCCGCCGCGTTCTCGACGAGTTCGGCGAGCAGATGGATGACGTCGGCCACCGAGCCGCCGTTCAGGGACACGCGCGGGACCGCCCAGATCTGGACGCGGCTGCCGTCCTCGATCTCGGCGACCGCGGCGCGCAGGGTGTCCGCCAGCGGGATCGGGTCCCGCCAGCCACGGCCGGGCGCGATGCCGGACAGGATGAGGAGGCTCTCGGAGTGGCGGCGCATCCGGGTGGCGAGGTAGTCGACGCGGTACAGCTCGTGCAACTCGGCGGCCTCGCGCGGGCGTTGCTCCAACTGGTCGAGGATGTCGAGCTGGCGGTGGAGCAGCACCTGGCTGCGGCGGGCGAGGCTGACGTACACGCCGGAGATGCCGCTGAGGAGTTCGGCGCGCTCGGAGGCCGCCTTGAGCGCGGCGCGCTGTACGGCCGTCAACGCGGTGCCCACCTGGGCGAGTTCGTCACCGGCGAGGCGGCGCATCGGGGCCTCGGCGTCGATGTCGACGCCCTGCCCGGCGTGCAGCCGCCGCATGGCCTGCGGCAGCCGCCGCCCGGCGACTTCGAGGGCCGAGTTACGAAGGTCGAGAAGCTCGACGATCAGACCGCGCCCGACGGACACGGAGACGAGCAGCGACAGCAGCACACCCACCAGGCCCAGCACCACGGCGATCCCGGAGGCGCCGAGGGTGTCCCAGCCGAACGGGTTGGCCTTGGCGGCGGCGGCCGTACCGGCCTCGGTCTCGGCCTTGCCGAGCGCCCGCAGCACACTGCTCGCCGAGTCGTCCCAGCCCTTCAACAGACCGTCGGTCACGGCCGATTCACCGGGCCCGGCACTGCGTACCCGGTTCTCGACCGCTGCCACCTGCCCGTAACTCCCGCTCTCCAGAAGGGCGTTGTACGCCTTCTGGTGCTCGGGCCGCAGATCGGCGACGGCCGGCTTGAGCAGACCACGCTGGACGGTGACGGCCCCGACGAACAGCGCGTACTGCTCGCCGGTGAGCTTTCCGGCGGCGGCGCCCGCCGCGAGGAGCGCCTGCTCCTGGGCCAACGCCTCGCGGGCGCGGGAGAGTTCGAGGACGACACGGGCCTCGGAGGCGGTGGTCGTGCCCTTCTCCCCGGTGAGCCCGCCGGTGACGGCGAAGGCGTCCTCGACGATGCCGGTGTACGCCGTGTACGCGGTCTGCGTGGCGTTCTTGGCACCGCTCTGCTGCGCCGCGCGGAGCGCCGCGAGGCCCTTGGCGTCGTCGGTGAGCTTGTCGAGGCGTTCGGGGAGCGCGGAGTTGAGGAGCGCGGCGTCGGAGCTGGAGGAGTTGATGCCGTCGAGCAGCGCCTCGGCGGCCTTGTCGGTGGCCTTCTGGACCTGCTGCGGAACGTCCGCGTCGCCGCCGGCAGCAGTCCGCTCGGCCTGTATCGCGGTGACGAAGTCGGCGACCGGGGCGAGCAGTTCGGAGTTGACGTCCTTGGCCCGCTCGGCGTCACCGATGGTGGACGCGGTGGTGACCGCGGCAAAGCTCCACAGAGCCATGAGCGAGACGACGGGCAGCATCAGCAGGGCGACGATCTTCGCCCGGACGGATCTGGGGCGCAGTCGTTCGGAGGTGCGAGCCATACTCATCGGGGCCTCGTTGTGTTCTTCAGCCCGTCCGGCGTTTGAGGACGAGCGCGTTCAGCGCGATACGGGGGTCTGGGGGCAGAGCCCCCAGAGGATGGGAACGGGTAGGGGCGGCGGGGGCGCTGCATACATCAGCGGCTCCGCCGCGGGAATCAGGCGGTGGACAACTCGACCTCACGCAGCAACTCCGCCGCGAACGCCGCCTCCGCCCGCTTCCCCGTGGGCGACAACGCGACATACGCCGACGCCAGGAACAGGAACGACCCGAGCAGCACAGCCAACGGGAACAGGAACTCCGTGGACGTGGCCCCCGGCAACTCCGCACTGCTGGCCGCAAGCGTCACATCGACCGCGAACATCGCGGTGTAGTGCATGCTGCTCACCGCGAGCCCCATCACCAGCGCGGCAACCGTGGCGAGCACAGGCCCCCGCACGATCAGCGTCAGCGTCAGCGCGGCGGTGGCGGCGACGACGGCGATCGCGACGGAGGCGATGACGAGCATCGGGTCGTACGAGATGTCGCCGTGCAGGTTGAGCGCGTACATGCCGGCGTAGTGCATCGCGGCGACACCGAGCCCGGTGCCGAGGCCGCCGAGGATCACGGACCTGACGCGGGAGCGGCCGTACCCGGCGGTGAAGACACCGGCGGCGACGACGGCGATCGCGATGACGAGGCTGAGAACGGTCAGCGGGACGTCGTACCGGATGGGGGTGCCCTCGACGCTGAAGCCCATCATCGCGACGAAGTGCATGGTCCAGATGCCGGACCCGATCGCGAAGGAGGCCAGCGTCAGCCAGTTCCGCTTGGAGGCGCCGTCCGATTCCAACGCCCGTACGGTGCAGCGCAGTCCGAGTGCGGAGCCCAGGCAGGCCATCGCATAGGAGAGAACGGGAGTGACCCATCCGGCGCTGAAGTGATCCATGTGGCCCATGGGGGGAGTTCCTCTCGCCCAGGTAGTACCGCCGGTAACAGGGAACCGGGATCGGCCGATCATGCCACCCCTCCCCATGCGCCAGATGGCGCGAAAGGGACCTTGAGGTGGATTGACGAACATTCAATTGCGGTGATGTAGGTAACAGTTGACCCGTATATTTATGCAGGTCAACGACAGAGGGGCCGACTTTCCGCCGACCCCTCAGCGCTCTTCAGTACCGTTGGACACCGACGCTAATGAGCCATGATCACGTAATTACGAGGACTGCTCACGAGAACTGCTCACGAGGACTACTTGCCGGCGACGGCCGTACGGACCTCGCCGAGCAGGTCGTACATCGTCTGGCCGGGGCAGTCGGTCGCCAGCCAGTCGCGGTGACCGCTGATCGCGTTGACGTCCTTCGTCACGCCGTTGACCGGGTTCACATAGGTCAGCTTCGCCTGCGGGTCCAGGCCCTTGAAGCGGGCGATCACCTTGATCAGGCGGATCAGCGACGCCTTGGCCGCGTCGGTCGGCGGCTGGGCGACCAGGTTGCCGAGCAGCGCGATGCCGAGGTTGCCCGAGTTGAAGCCGCCGGTGTGGAAGGCGGTGACGAGCTTGCCGTCCGCGTCGAAGGCCGGGATCAGGTCGTCGCCGGAGTAGCGGCCCTCGTAGACGACGCCCGCCTCGTCGATGAGGAAGTGGTAGCCGATGTCGCCCCAGTCGAGGGTGACCGCGTGGTACTCGTAGATGGCGCGCACGGTCGCCGCCGGGTCGGGGTCGTTGTTCACGCCGTCCGTGTGGTGGACGGTGACCGTCTGGAACGGGTAGTACACCTCGGGCGAGTTGACCTTGCCGTCCTTGTACCGCTTCGACTCGTCGGCGCCCCACGCCGGCCGCGACAGGTACTGCACCCCGCGCACCCGGGTCGGCTCGGTCGGCACCCGGAAGGCCTTGGCGGCGCCGCCGGTCGTGTCGATCGCCAGCGACCGCGCCCCGCTCGCGCTCGCCCCGTCGGGCAGCTTCAGCTCGTACGCGGTGGCGTCCCCCGCCGCCACCAGCGCCGTGCCGCCGTCCTCGACGGTCGCGCAACCACCGCTCAGCTCCTGCCACTTGCCGGGCGCGGAGGCGCCGTCCGCGAACCTGATCCCGGCGCCGTCCGCCGCTCCGCTCCAGCGCACGCCGACGTACGAGATGGCGAACGCGGCGCTCGCCTCGGCGGTGCCGGTGGCGGCCTCGGTACGGGTGGCCGGGAACTTCTGCGGTTCGGTTCCGGCGGTGCCGGACGCGCTGTCCGTCGTACCGGAAGTGCCGGACGTGGAGTCCTCGCCGCCGCCGGCCGCGAAGACGACCGGGGTCAGCGCGCCGCCGACGGCGACCGCGCCCGCGGCGCCGATCATGCCGCGCCGGGTGAGGGGGATTTTCCTGCGATGGGAGGGTGACGAGGGGGGAGGTACGGACACGGAGGTGCCTTCCGGAAGTGCTGGGGGAGGTGGCAACTCAAGGGGGACCCCACGCCGCGCGCGCACCCATGCAACTCACACGACTCGTGCGACTCGTGTTGAGATCTGCGGCGGCGAGTGCTTGAAGTTGAAAAAACCCTACGCGTCACGCCCACCCCACCCGCACCTCCAGAAGCCAAGGAACGGTGAATTCCCTGTGCGGATCGGGCAATTCGGGTTACCTGAAAGTAACTCCCTGTACACGCTGTTACAGCACGCTGGCGCCCGGTACCGGCCCCGCCGCGACCCGTACGGACCGGCACGTGCCGGACGCCGACAGCGCCTCCGCGACCTGCCGTGCGGCCACCGCGTCCCGGGCGAGAAACGCCGTCGTCGGACCGGAGCCCGAGACCAGCGCCGTCAGGGCGCCGGCCGCGCGGCCCGCCGCGAGGGTGTCGGCGAGGGCCGGGAAGAGGGAGAGGGCGGCGGGCTGGAGGTCGTTGGAGACGGTCGCGGCGAGCGCGTCCGGGTCGCCCTTGGCTAGCGCGTCGAGGAGCTCGGGCGAGGCGACGGGCGCGGGAACCTCACTGTCCGCAACCGCGACCAGCCGGTCGAACTCCCGGAAGACGGCGGGTGTCGACAGCCCGCGCTCCGCCATCGCGAACACCCAGTGGAAGTCACCGCCGGTCTCCAGAACGGTCAGCTTCTCCCCCCGCCCGACCCCGAGCGCGGCACCACCCACCAGACTGAAGGGCACATCGCTGCCCAACTCGGCGCAGATGTCGAGGAGTTCGACACGAGAGGCGCCGGTCCCCCAGAGCGCGTCGCAGGCGAGCAGCGCACCGGCGCCGTCGGCACTGCCGCCCGCCATCCCCCCGGCGACGGGGATGTCCTTGGCGATGTGGATGTGCACGGCGGGCGTACGGCCGTACCGCTCGGCGAGTGCGACGGCGGCGCGGGCGGCGAGATTCGTACCGTCGAGAGGCACTTGGGCGGCGTCCGGGCCTTCACAGGTGATCCGCAGCTCATCAGCCGGCGTAACGGTGACCTCGTCGAAGAGTCCGACGGCGAGGAAGACGTTGGCGAGGTCGTGGAAGCCGTCGGGGCGGGCGGCACCGACGGCGAGCTGGACGTTGACCTTGGCGGGAACCCGTACGGTGACGCTCACAGCTGCCCGGACTCCTCGTCGTTCTTCCGCTCCTGAACCTTGTTCTCCGCGATACGGACGAAGTCCTCGACGCCGATGGACTCGCCGCGGGCCTGCGGGGAGACACCGGCGGCGACGAGGGCGGTCTCGGCGGCGGCGGCCGACCCGGCCCACCCGGCGAGCGCGGCACGCAGGGTCTTGCGCCGCTGGGCGAAGGCGGCGTCGACGACGGCGAACACTTCGAGCCGCGAGACGGTGGTCTTGAGCGGCTCGGCACGCCGAACGAGGGAGACAAGCCCGCTGTCGACGTTGGGCGCGGGCCAGAAGACGTTACGTCCGATGGAACCAGCGCGCTTGACCTCGGCGTACCAGTTGGCTTTGACGGAGGGCACTCCGTACACCTTGGACCCGGGCGGCGCGGCAAGCCGGTCGGCGACTTCGGCCTGCACCATCACCAGCGTCCGCTCAATGCTCGGGAACGTCTCCAGCATGTGCAGCAGCACGGGCACGGCGACGTTGTACGGCAGATTCGCGACGAGTGCGGTGGGCGGGGGACCCGGCAGTTCGGTGACGCGCATGGCGTCGGAGTGCACGAGGGAGAACCGGTCGGCGCGGGTCGGCATCCGGGCGGCGACGGTGGCGGGCAGCGCCCCGGCGAGCACGTCGTCGATCTCGACGGCGACGACCCGGTCGGCGGCCTCCAGCAGCGCGAGGGTGAGGGACCCGAGCCCCGGCCCGACCTCGACGACCACATCGTCGGGCCGCACATCGGCGGTGCGCACGATACGGCGGACGGTATTGGCGTCGATGACGAAGTTCTGCCCGCGCTGCTTGGTGGGCCGGACGCCGAGGACTTCGGCCAGCTCACGGATGTCGGCGGGGCCCAGGAGGGCGTCGGGGGCGGGGCTGGTACTCACGGGTCCAGGGTACGGGGGGTGGGGGGTGGGTTCGCGCAGTCGGGCTGGGGGCCGAGGCCGTCCGCCCCGACCCGCACCCCGGACTCGTCCGGGATGGCTTCGACGGCCGGCTGCTGTCTGCTGTCCAGGTCCAGGACAGGGGTGGGTTCCTTGTACCAGGACTCGATGACGGCGTTGCCCCGGAAGTCGCGGCGGCGGTCGTCGTGGAGGCTCCAGCGGTAGGTCTCGTGGTCCGGATCCCCGGCGTAGTAGTCGGAGGTGCAGATCTCGACCCGGTGCCCGTCCGGGTCACGGAGGTAGAGGTGCTTCTCCTCGTGGAGCGGGCCGAGGATGTCGGCGGTGCGCAGTACCTGATGCGACTCGTGGGTGGCCACGCCGAGGTGGAGCAGGCGCGGTCCGGCGCCGCCGGTGAAGGCGACGTCGTGTCAGCAGCGCGGGGTGGGGAGCAGCGGCAGGCCGCTGAGGTGGGGCAACGAACTGTTCACCTCCCGGATCCGTCCGGTCCCGGGAGCGATCCGCAGGTCCCAGCGGGCGGCGAGGGTGGCGAGAGCCACTGTCATGGTGGTCAGGGCAAGGTGCTCGCCGACGCACCGGTGGGGCCCGGTGCCGAAGGGGAAATAGGCGCCTCGCGGGCGGTCGGTACCGTCGTCGGGCCCGGCCCGGTCCGGGTCGAACGCGCGCGGGGCGTCGTAGAGGTCGGCGGCCCGGTGCACGGCGCGGGGGCTGTAGCCGATCTCGGCGCCTTCGGGGACGGTGACCCCGGCGAGGGTGACCTCGCGTCTGGTTCGGCGGGTGAAGAGCATCGGGGCGTGCAGCCGCAAAGTCTCGTCGATGACTTTCCGGGTGAAGGTCAGGTCGGCGAGCCGGGCGTACGTCACGGGGCCGCCCTCGAACACGGCGTCGGCCTCGTCCTGTAGGCGTCGCTGCACCTGGGGCCTGACGGTGGCCTCGAAGACCGCCCAGCTCAGCGATGTGCTGGTGGTCTCGAGTGCGGCGAAGAGCAGGATCAGGAACTCGCTGCGGATCTGGGCGTCGGTGAGCGGGGCGCCGGTCTCGGGATGCCGGGCCGCGAGCAGCGCGCCCAGGAGGTCGTGATGCCGTTCGGGGTCGGCGCGGCGCTCCTGCACAAGCCGGTCGACGGTCCGGTGGAAGCGGTTCACGGCAGCGGCGAAGCGTCGGTTGCCCGCGGTGGGCACGGTGCCGAAGACGCTGGGCAGGAGAGTCTGCGGGAGCAGCCGCCGGGAGATCGCGTACATCGTCTCGCGCATGTCCCGCACGGTGGCGCGGTCCAGTTCGGTACTGCACAGACAGCGCAGCGCGACCGCGGCGACCAGGTCGGAGATCTCCTGGTCGGCCGCCACGACCCGGCCCGGCTGCCACCCGCCCAGGCGCGTCTCGGCCTCGGCACCGATCACCTCGACGTGGTCACGGACGCTGCGGCGGCTGAAGGACGGCTTGAGGGTACGCCGTTGCTGCCGGTGCGTGTGGCCTCTGGCCGTGATGAGCGGGTTGCCGAAGTTGCCGGCCAGCGCCTCGAAGAAGCGGCCCCGCTCGAACGTGTCGGTGTCCACCTGCAGTCGGTGCACCAGGGCCGGGTCGTTCGCCAGCAACAGCCCGATGGGCCCGAATCCGACGCGGACCAGCGGGTCGGAGGTCCGGGTGGCCTCGAGGAACGACAGTGGCCTGCGCAGCAGGGCGGGGCCGTGGCCCAGGAAGGGGACCCGGCCGGGGGCGGGCGGGCAGTGGGTGCGGGAGGAGACGGGCGAGGAGACGGGCATCGGCGGGCTCCTGGATGAAGGGGTCTCCGAGGGACGAGCGGCGGAGAGGAGGAGAAGAGAAGAGGGCGTCCGGAATCCGGTGCTAGGTCGGACACGGCCTGAGCGGGTCTGGCGAAGTCGGCTGCGGTTCGGCCGCGCCATGAAGGGGCGCGGGGAACTGTGCGACCAGCCACGTTGGTGCCGCAGACGATCGACGGCGTGTCGCCGCACCTCCAGCGGAGCGCCTAGCGCTTGCCGCGGACCGCCGCCAGCAGCATGGCGGCGAACGCGAAGGCGGCGGTCGCGAGCATCGTCGGGCGGGGGCCGGAGGCGTCGACGATCAGGGCGCCGATGAAGGAACCCGCCCCGATGGCGCCGTTGAAGGCGGCCACGTACAACGAGGAGGCGGCCTCGCTCTCCTCCGGGACGAGCCGCAGCACCCAGGTCTGCAGGGCGACCGGCAACGCCGCGTAGAGCAGGCCCCAGCAGACCAGCATGGTGACGGCCAGCGGAAGTCCGGCGCCGCCCGCGTACATCACCACCATGACCACGGACAGCAGCCCGGTGCTGCCGATCAGAGTCGCCCGCAGGTTCCGGCCGACCAGGGCACCCGCCGCGAAGTTGCCCACCAGCCCGGCCACGCCGAAGACCAGCAACAACACGCCGATGAGGGACGACCTGACTCCGGTGACCTCCTCCAGATAGGGCGTCACATAGGTGAAGGCGAGGAAGTGACCGCTCATGATCAGCGCGGTGACGCCGATCGCGACCCGCAACGCACGGTGCCGCAGCACATGCGGCAGCGCGCTCAGGCTGCCGCTGCCCCGGGCCGGCAGCGCGGGCATGAACAGCAGCGTCGCCGCCAGGACGAGGAACCCGAGGATCCCGACGCAGAGGAAGGCCACCTGCCAGCCGGCGGACTGGCCGACGGCGGTGCCGAGCGGAGTGCCCGTGATGGAGGCGAGGGAGATGCCGCCGAGGACGAGGGAGGTCGCGCGGACGGTGTGCCGTTCCGGGACCAGCCGTACGGCGATCGACACGGCGATGGACCAGAACACCCCGTGGGCCAGGGCCACGATGATGCGGGCGGTCAGCAGCAGCGCGTAGCCGGACGCGGCGGCGGCCAGGAGATTGCCGATGATGTAGACCACCATCAGGCCGACGAGCAGCCACTTGCGGTCCACGCGCCCGGCGAGCACGGTGAGCGGTGCGGCGGTCAGCGCCGCCACCCCCGCGAACCCGCTGACCAGGAAGCCCGCGGTGCCCACCGACACCGATGTGCCGTCGGCGATGGCCGGGAGCAGTCCGATGGGCAGGGTCTCCGTGGTGACGAAGGAGAAGACGCCGAGAGCCAGCCCCACCACGGCCAGCCAGCCGCGCAGCGCAGAGTGCTGGGGCGCGTCGACGGACGTGCCGTCAGGTCCGGTCGAGGCGTCGTCGTCTCCGGACCGCCTGTTGTTCTGATCGGTCGCGCTCTGGGTCATCTTCGCTCCGGATTGAATTCAATGGTGGTCTGCCCGCAAGCACTGTCCGGGCCACCACACCGCCACCACCGGCGATCGTGATCAGCCCGAATGGCGCGGAGGAGTACGCACGAAAAGAGTGCGCTTATGTCCGCAGGTGAATTGTCGCGCGCATACGGTGCGCGGCGGAAGTGTCTCCCGATCATGGTGGTGTGACCACCACCCGCCGGGGCGGCCAGCGCCGCACGCTGCGGGAATGTGCACCGAGAAGGCCCAGGCAGGCGGCGCGCACGGTGGTGCTGGCGCTAACTGGATAAATTCACCCCGGTAATTCAGCCGCTCTTCGGGTAGCTTTCAGTTCGCCCGACGGATGTCTTTCCCGTACTCGTCAAATGCCCGCGACTCGGTCGCGTCGGGAATCACCGTACACATCGCAGATTCCCCCTTTCCCAAAGGAGTAGAGTTTTGTCGACGGAGAAATTGCGTGCGACGGGGCACGAGACAGCGGGACGTGTCTCGCCGTCCGCCGGCCCCGCGATACCGGGGCGAACCCGGGCCACCCGCCTCAACACACTCACCGGACTGCGCTTCCCCGCCGCGTTCGTGGTGTTCCTGTACCACGCGTCGCTCCTGGCGTTCCTGGGCGTCCCCTGGCTGAGCAGCAGCACGTCCGTGACCACCTACTACAACGCCGTCGCTCACGCCGGCGCCCTGGGCGTCACCTTCTTCTTCGTGCTCAGCGGGTTCGTGCTGACCTGGTCGGCCCGTGACACCGACACCGCGCCGCGTTTCTGGCGGCGCCGCTTCCTCAAGATCGTCCCGAACTACGTCGTGGTCTGGGCGCTGGCCATGGTGGTGTTCGCCGCCCCCTACACGGACATGACGATCGGGCTGCTCAACCTCTTCCTGATCCAGGTCTGGTATCCGGACTTCGCGATCAACTTCGGTGTGAACCCGGCTGGTTGGTCCCTCGCCGTCGAGGCGGTCTTCTACCTCTCCTTCCCGGTCCTGCTCCACTGGATCAAGAAGATCCCGGCGCACCGGCTGAACCTCTGGGTCGCGATCGTGGCCGCCGGAATCGTGGCGACACCGCTGCTCTCCGAACTGCTGGTCCCGGCCGGCACGACGATGATGGACATGGAACCCGAAACCTCGGTGAACCAGTACTTCTTCGCCTACATCGTGCCGCTGCCCCGGGTGCTGGACTTCGCCCTCGGCATCCTTGTGGCGCGCTCGGTGATGGCGGGACGCTGGCGCAACATCGGCATGATCTGGTCCGGTGCGCTGCTCGTGGCCAGTTACGTGGTCGGCTACTTCACACCGTTCATCTACTCGACGCGGGCGGTATGTGTCGTGCCCGCCGCCCTGCTCATCGCCGCGGGCGCCATCGCGGACAACGAGGGCAGGTTCACGTTCTGCCGCAACCGTGTGATGGTCTGGCTCGGCGACATCTCGTTCGCCTTCTATCTCGTGCACTACACCGTGATGGTCGCCGTGTGGAAACTGCTCGGCAGCAAGGCGTACTCGCCTCCGGAGGCGGCCGGGATGATGGCGCTGTTCATGGCCGTCGCGATCCTGGTCTCGTGGGCGCTGTACGGGCTGATCGAGAGGCCGATCACCCAGCGCTGGTCGAACCCGAAGAAGAAGCCGGTGGCCGAGCCTCCCCCGGTCGCGCCCGTGTCTCTCGCCCCCCAGCGCGTCGGCGAGGAGTGAGTGAGCTGGCGAACGCGTGAACGGGGGACCGCCTGTCCCACCCGGCCGGAGCCGGGCGGGGCAGGCGGTCCCCTTCGCTTCCGTCAGCGGATCCCCACGAGGTGGCTCAGCCGGCGACGGCGACCGTGCCGGCGACGGCGAGCCCGGCCGCCGCGCGCAGACCCGCAGGGGTGGAGACGTAGCCGAAGAGCGCGCCGCCCGGATCAACGGCGGCCGATTCGCCGAGACCGCCGAGATGGACCGGGACGAAGCCGGCGTCGTGCACCAGGGTCTCCGTGACCTGCTGGGCGGCCGGGTCGTCCGACGCGGTGCCCATGCCCCAGAAATGCGGCTGCTGGGTGCCGCGCGACCACAGCAGTTCGTCCGGGAAATGAGTGAAAGCCCGTGCGACGGAACTGCTGGGCAGCCGCTCGGCGGTCCAAGTCCCCTGGGTGACACCCGGACCGAGCTGGGAGACGAAGAGGCCGTCCTCCGACACACCGATCGGGCTGGTGGCGTCGATCACGGTCTTTCCGGCCAACTGGTCCGCCAGCCGGTCCAGCAGGTCGCCGAGGGCCGGGTGCGGGACCGACAGCAGCACGACGTCACTCGCGTCGACCGCCTCGGCGTACGTCGTGGCCCGGGCCCGGTCGCCCAGCGGCTCGATGAAGGACGCGAGCCGGTCCGGGGTGCGGGAGCCGAACGTGACCCGGTGCCCGGCCGCCAGCCAGTGACGGCCGAGCGGGCTGCCTATGTTTCCCGCGCCCAGGACGGCAATGGTCAGGGGTGTCGCCGTATCGGTCATCTTGAACTCCTCGGTGTTTTCCATGAGATGTCGCTTACGGAGCCGGGTCCGGAGCCGGACACGGATGTCGGCCGTCGGTCACCTCTGACCGACGGCCGACAGCGCGGTCTCAGTGCGCCACTACGTCGGGCCAGACCAGAGCGGTCGAACCCCAGGTCACGCCACCACCGAAGGCGCTCATCAACACACGGTCGCCCGGTGTGATCTGCCCCGCGGTGACGGCGTCGGCGAGCGCCAGCGGGATGGAGGCGGCCGAGGTGTTGCCCACGCGGTCGAGATTGACGACCGTCCGCTCTCTCGCCATCCCGAGCTGATCGGCCACGGCGTGCAGGATCCGTACGTTCGCCTGGTGACCCACAAACCAGTCCACCGTGTCCGGAGCCCATCCGGCGCGGTCCAGCATGGCTTGGGAGGAGGCCGCCATACGAGTGACGGCGTGCCGGAACACCGGCTTGCCCTGCATGCTGAAGTACGACTCGGCCGGGCGTGATCCGGACTCGTCGGCCCCGGTGACCGGCTGCCGCGAACCACCGGCCGGAACGATGATGAGGTC
This sequence comes from Streptomyces sp. NPDC000878, assembly GCF_053599695.1. NCBI lineage: Bacteria > Bacillati > Actinomycetota > Actinomycetes > Kitasatosporales > Streptomycetaceae > Streptomyces > Streptomyces sp. NPDC000878. The sequence continues at coordinate 69,637 of NZ_JBSFMT010000019.1, forward strand.
CTTCAACGAGCCGTCGCTGCCGAGGTCGTGCCCCAGCAGCGCACCCGGTTCGGTGGGATCACCGGCCCGCAGCACCACGGCTCCGGCACCGTCGCCGAAGATGACCGAGGTCGTGCGGTCGGCCGGGTTGAGGATCGTGGAGTACGTCTCCGCGCCGATGACCAGCACGCGTTCGGCGATGCCGGCGGCGATGGCACCCGCCGCGGACGCCAACGCGTAGACGAATCCGCTGCACACGGCGGCGATGTCATAGGCCGCGACGGCCTCCATGCCCAGCCGGGAGGCGACGTCGGGAGCTGTCGCCGGGCACGGGTGGTCCGGGGTGGTCGTGGCGAGGACCACCAGGTCGACGTCGCCGGAGCCGGCCGACTTCAACGCCCGACTGCCCGCCTCCACGGCCAGGTCGCCGGTGGCGGTCCCGGGGTCGGCCCAGTGCCGCCGCGTGATGCCCGTCCTGGTGCGGATCCACTCGTCCGAGGTGTCCAGGGTCCGGGAGAGCTCCTCATTGGTCACGACCCGGGGCGGGACGAACGTCCCGAGCCCCGCGACGACCGCTGCTCGGCTCATCCCACCGCCTCCCTCACCGGCGGTAGATGTCCATGGCACAACACATACGTCACGGGGGCCTCCATAGTCGCCGGCGCAGGACACCGCTACCGGGCACGGTGGAATGGGCCGCCCTCCGCTCGGGAAGGCGACGGACGACGGGGCGTCATCGGTGGGTCCGCTGCACGGTCACCGGACGCTGCTCGATACGAACGGCACGGACTCCCGCGCCGTCCTGAAGACGTCACGACGATTATCCGGCGGTGGACCAGACCTCACCAGACCGTGCTGACGATGTGGGTGCGCACGGTGGTGGCACGGCCACCACCTTGTCGGCCGTGGGACACGGCGACCGAGCCCAGGAGCAGGTGAGCGCGACGCGGCTTCGATCGCGACCGCGACTACCGACGCGGCCTTGCTGTCAGGCCGACGGAGGACCGGCGATCCCCGGTGGCAGGTACACCAGAAGCCGGGTGCAGGGGGCTTCGTCCAAGTCCATGGTGAACAGCACGAAGGGGAGACGGCCGTCGTCGGGATGGTCCAGCTCGACGGTCGTCGGCATCCACTCCTCGACCTCGTGGCGGGCCCATAACTCAGCGAACTGCTCGCTGTTCTGGGCCAGTTGGTCCGCTATCCGCTCGTATCCCGGATCGTCGGCGTCGTACGCGGCCTGGAGGCGGAACCGGGCGGTCATCTGTCGGGCCACCTGGGGCCAGTTCAGATACCGCTGGCCGTGGGATCCGGTGAACAGGCTGGTCAGGTAGTTGTGGTTGCCGTCGCGACCCAGGCGCAGCACATCGGCCGCCAGTCGGTTGGCCGCGAGCACCTCCCAGTAGCCGTCGATGACGCACGACGGCCCCAACGACTGGGTGTCGACGATCCGTTGGTACACCTCGGGGTCCGGGAGGTCGGTATTCGAAGCCGGCATCGGGGGATTGGCGTCCGCGAGCCGGTACAGATGCACCCGTTCGAGTTCGCTGAGGCGCAGGGCGCGACTGATCGCGTCCAGTATCCCGTCCGAGACCCTGATGGGGCGGCCCTGCTCCAGCCACGCGTACCAGGACGCGCTCACCCCGGCCAGGACCGCGACCTCCTCCCGGCGGAGCCCGACCCGGCCGCGCCTGCCGACGGCCGCCAGCCCGACGTCCGCGGGGGAGAGCCTGGCACGGCGGCTGCGCAGGAAGTGCGTCAACTGGCTGCGCCGCTTCTTCGTGCTGCCGGTACGGGAAGGCACAGCGTCCATAGCCACGCAAGGTAGATCGCGCCTGCACGCACTGTCAACGGCGCGAATCGTCCGCCTGACGGTTCGAGACCCCTTCGCCCGGTCCGTCGCGCGCGACGGACGGTGGCGGTCGTTCAGTGCTCCGCGGACCCGAGCACACGCCTCAACTCGGCGAAGAACAGGTCCTTGTGCTCCCGGTTGAAGAAGTGCCCCCCTGGGAGAGCGCGGACCGAGAAGTGCCCGCTGCTGTGGGTACGCCACGCGGCGGCGTCCGCGGCGGGGACCAGCGGATCGCGGTCGCCGGTCAGGATGTGGACCGGACAGGGCAGCGGGCGGTGTCCCGCCGCGGGGTACCGGTAGGTGGCGCACACCTGGAGGTCGTCGCGGAGCCGGTCCACGACGGCTCTCACGCGCCCGGGGTTCTCCGTCACCAGACGGCCGGCTCCGCCCAGGCCCAGCAACAGCTCGAGGGTCGCGCCGTCCGACAGTTCCACGGCCAGGTCCGGCGCCGGCGGGAGATGCGGCGCACGATGGGCGCCGGCCACGAAACACGCGGGCGGGCGCCGCCCCGCGGCGAGTTGACGCTGTGCCACACCGTAGGCGACCAGCGATCCCATGCTGTGACCGTAGAAGGCGTAGGGCTCGTCGAGGGCGGGAGCCAGCTGCCGTGTCACCTCGTTCACCAACGCGTCCATCGTGCTGACACCACCCGGGACGCCGGCCGCGGACACCGACCTCGGGGGCATGGACACCGGCACCACCTCCACACTTCGACCGAGCCGGTGCGCCCAGCCCGCGAAGGACCAGGCGCTGCCCCCCGCATGGTGGAAGCAGAACAGGCGGAGCCGCCCGGCTTCGTCCTTCACCGAGACGCTCTGCGCCGTACTTGCCGCCGTGCTTACCGGGGTGTTCGCCGCTGCGTGGGACATGCCCGCCAGTCTGACGCCGAAGGCCGACGGGAGGCAGTGCGTGCCGAACCGGGTGTTGCCACCACCAGTCAGCCTGACCAGCAGGAGTACCTGATTTCGCCATTGGTATTGACCACCAAAAACGCCACCGACAAATTCGGCCAGTTACTTGAAAGATCTAGCTCTTGCGTCCCTGTCGCGGCGTCGAATAGACTGCCGCCGTCTATTTCCGTAAAGCCTTGACGCTCGCAGCGTGGCGAGAATGTAGACGGCAAGCTGGCAATAGGAACGAGGTCGATGCATGCAGAAGACCGCATCCCCCCCAGTATCCGGACTTTTACGGCGGGCGAAGCTGCGCCATTTTCTCCGGGCCCGTAGGGCCCAAATAACACCAGAAGAAGTCGGGCTGGTGAACATGGAGCGAAGGCGTACCCCCGGGCTCCGCCGCGAGGAGGTGGCGGCCCTGGCCGGGGTCGGGGTGTCCTGGTACACCTGGCTTGAGCAGGGGCGGGACATAAACGTGTCCGAATCGATCGTGAACGCCGTCAGTGACGCCCTGCGACTGGAAGGGTGTGAGCGCGATTATTTCCATCGGCTGGCCGGTCACAATCCGCCACAGCGCACCGATGGGCAGCGCCGGGACACGACGCAGGCACGGATGCACGCGCTCGTCGAAGGGTGGTCGTCCAATCCGGCCTACATCACCGACAGGTACGGACGTATCGAGCTGGCCAGCCGCTCGGCTCGTTCCCTGTTCCGCATCAACGTGCAGGGCGACAACTGCGTGGTGAAATTCTTCACCGATCCGTCCACGCGCGAGAAGTATCCGGACGCGGACACGGTGGGACGGGGTCTGGTCGCCGAGTTCCGGGCGCAGTCGGCCCGTTTCCCGGAGGATCCGGAATTCGGTCGGATCGCGGAATGGGTGTGCGAGCGCAGCCCGTACTTCGCCGCACTGTGGGACTGCCACGAGGTCGACGACCCGTGTCAGAGCGTGCGCAAGATCGTTCACCCGGACGCCGGAGTGATGGTCTTCGACCGGATGGTGATGCGTGCGCCCACGTGTCCCGAGTCACACCTGATCCTGTACATCGCCAAGCCAGGGACGGACCAGGCCGAGCAGTCGCGCGGTCTGGCCGGGTGTCACGCCGAGGCAGCCTGAGCCGTAGGCCGACGTGATGCCGGACGCCGACTCGGGACGTCGGCGTGTCCGGCTCGCCCCGTGTTCTCACCGGGGTACGGATCAGGTTCTCCGCACAGGTGGTGTTCGCACCACCACGATCAGGAGACACTTCCTCCATCAGTGCCGTACTCCCAAGATGAATGTGTGGGACGCGGCCGAATTGAAGCCGCTGAATTCCCCAGTCGTGAAGAACTGGTGTTGAAGAACCGTCCGTCGCACAGTGCGGCGCTTCAGGTTCTTTTTGCGCGATTCACGGAGGAAGAAATGGGTAATTCGATCGCCAGCCGTATTGTCGTGGTACTGGCTGAACTGACCGTGCCGACAGCGGATGTCACACCGGACACCACTTTCGAGGCCATGGAAATCGACTCACTGCTGCTGGAAGAACTGGCCCTGCGCCTGCAGAAATCTTTCGGTGTCGACATCGAGATGGGCGAACTCGTGCCTGAGCAGACCGTCGCCGAGGCGGCCGCGGTGCTCGCGTCCAAGGGCGTCACCGTAGCCTGACGCACACCACGTCCGCGCCGCGAATTCTCGCCATTCTTCACGCGGACCCAGGGGGCGGTACGGCACGCGAATCTCATCGCCGCGACCGGCGCGCCGGTCGACCGTGCCGTCCACCACGTTCCATCACTTCCAAGCCCGTTCAGCCATGTTCCAGTGAGAGGAATTCCGATGTCTTCCACCCTGCTTGTTCTCAACGAAGTCGCCGTGGCCCCCGGCAAGGTGGACCAGGTCCTGGCCGAGTGGAGCGAACTGAATCAGAAGGAGCCGGTGGCCGGCCGTGTGCTGTACCGCAGCACGGTCGACGACAACGTGCTGGAGATCACGCCCATCAAGGAACTCTCGGATCTTGGCGCCCTGAATTCCGTCTGGCAGAAGCTCTGGGAGAGTGTTTCGGCCGATCTCGTCTCCGACTTCAGGCGCCAGCTCCTGGAGTTCGTCGAGGCGCCCAAGGACGTCGCCGACGCGCTGCCGCAGACCCCGTACGTGCAGCTGCGTCACATCGAGGTGAAGCCGCGGGAATACACGGCCTACCGCGAGTGGCGCGAGAGCACCATCTTCGACGTCGTGCGGCGAGCGGACCAGGTCAAGGCGTTCCTGGCGTACCACTCGCTGCTCAGCACCGAGCCGGGCGTGATGTTCGTGTCCGGCTTCGAGTGCGAGCCGGAGGAGTACCAGAAGGTCTTCACGTCGCCGGAGTACCAGCAGATCGTCCAGCAGGCGGGCGACCGCTACATCGTGGGCGGCGAGAGCGGGCTGTACACCCGCGTCTACAAGCGCGCCGATGTCTGAGACCGGTACCGCGGTGACCGGCCCGGCCTGGCTCGCGACCCCGAACCGCAAAGAGACCCACGAGCTCAGCCTCACCACCCAGGGGCCGCTGTACCCGCCGAGCGAGGTCATGGACGGCGACGGCAACTTCCTGGTGGTGGGCATGATCAACCGGCCCGCCGGTGGAGGAGGCGCCGTGCCCGAGTGGGGCGCGGCCGTCGTCTCCCCGGGCAGCCCGGTCCCCGGGTTCGGCCGCCTCGCCCCGTACACGGTGCTGCGCGAACTGGACACCGACCCCACCGGAGTGGACCGGGACGTCGTCCTGTACACGCTGCCGCTGCCCCTGCCGTGCAACAACTACCCCATGGTGTTCGCGCCGGAGCAGTTGCCCGACGCCGACCAGGTCAAGCGGGAGAGCCACGCCTTCCACGAGGTGCCCATCCCGGACCTTCGCCCGGAGGACGGACCCAAGGTCGTCGAGCCGGTGACGTTCGGCGAGTGGATGCGGGCGAGCGGCACCCTTGACGTCGGTGTCACCCCCGACGGCCACTCCGGGACCTTCGACTTCGGGTTCTCCCACCTCGTACCGAACAGCGTCTACACCGTCATGTCGCTGCGCGCCCACGACCTGGATCCGGCGGGGCCGACCCGACCGGGCCCGCTCGGCGTGCCGAACGTGTTCGTCACGGACGCGGACGGCGCCGGCCGGTACCACGCCACGATGCCGAACCCGTTCCCGGACCCGGAGCTGCCCGGCGCCAACCGGATCATCAGCGTGGTCGTGCTGTGGATGAGTTACCAGCGCAGCTACGGCGGCGCCATCGGGGAGTTCGGTCTCGGCGGCGACATCCACGCCCATCTGAAGCTGCGCGGCGCGTCCTTCCAGAACCTGCGGACCACGCAGGCTCCACGGTCCTGACGGACCGCCACCGAACGCCAGTTCGCACAAGAGAAGCACGACAGAGCACAAGAGAGGTCCCATGCCCATCATCTCCGTCACCACCTGGGACGGCCAGGACGACGCCCAGTGCCAGGAACTCCTGGAGGAGCTGACCCGGACCGTCAGGCGGGTCACGGGAGCACCCCTGGACAAGATCACCGTCTACATCCAGGAGGTGCCGCGCAACCGCTGGGCGGAGGGCGGAGCCCTGGGCGACGACCCGAAGTTCCCGGAACTGAGCCGCCGCCTGGCCGAGTGAGCCCGGCCGAATGACCCGCGGGTCACGAACATCCAGCAGGAGCACGCGAGAGGCCGAGAACCCATGCCCCATGCGATATCCCAGGTCACCGACGCCCAGCAGGACACGCTGTTCCTCGTGGGCGACGTGTTCGCCGAGTTCGCCTACCACCAAGGCGTGGTGACCGTCTCCCAGTTGGCCCGCCAGATCAAGAACGGGACGTTCCCGGGAGACACCGGCGAGGTCCGGGTGACGCCGGGCCAGGGAGTCTCCCTGTTCGACGTCCAGTTCGTACGCGACACCCTGGCCCGGCGCGGCCTCGCGGACCGGGTCGCCATCGACGACCAGGCGCTGCACGCCCGCGCCGGGCGCGAGATCGCGCACAAGCACCGCCAGGAGAACGTGCTGATCTCCCGGCCGCGTCCGGTCGGCGTCGACTGGTTCGAGGCGGACCTGCTGGTGGACGCCGGCAACGAGGTGATGTCCGACCACCTCACCGGGCAGCACATGCAGGGGATGCTGGCCATGGAGGCCGGGCGGCAGATGTTCATCGCGGTGGCCGAGCAGCACTACCTGCCGCCCGAGGCGGTCGGCGCCAGTTACTTCGTCATCGACACCTTCGCCACCCGGTACCGCAATTTCCTCTTCCCGCTCCCCGCGGTGGTGCGCTGCAACGTCCTCAGCCACCGCTCCCCGCACCGCACCCGCACCGCGTTCCACTGTGAACTCTCCGTCAGCCAGGGCGGATCGGAGACCGCGGGCATGGAGGTCCGGTTCACCGCCTTCGACAACCAGGTCTCCCACACCAAGGAGACACGGGCGGCGGAGCGTTCCCTGCACGACTCCGCGGCACTGGCGGCGGCGACGGAGGCGGCGAACCAGTCGAGTCCGGCGCATTCGGTTACTCCGGTGAGTCCGGCGGAGATCCGCACGCCATGACCGTGCCGGACAGCCGCGCCTGAAGCGGCGGCCCGTGCGTGCGACGGGCCGCCGACCGTCATGACAAGGAGCCAAACACATGCCAGATGTGGATCGGTCCTACCTGGTTTTCAGTGATGTCGACGAGACGCTGATCACGGTCAAGAGCATGTTCGACTTCCTCCACTACCAGCTGGTGCGCCGGCACGGCGCGGCCGGCGAGGAGGAGTACGAGCGGATCATGTCCGTGGTCCGCCGACGTGCCGCCGACGGCGTGCCCCGCGCGGACATCAACCGCTTCTACTACAGCCATTACACGGACGAATCCGTGGAGACGATCACGGCTCTGGCGAACGACTGGTTCGCCGAGCGCACCACGTCCACCCGGGGCTTCTACATCGACTCCACCCGCCGCGCCCTGCGCGAGCACCGGGCCGCCGGCGCGACCCTGGTCCTGGTCTCCGGTTCGTTCCCGCCCCTCGTGGAACCACTGGCGCGCGAGGTGGAGGCCGAGGCGATCCTCTGCACCCGCCCGCTGATCGCGGACGGCCGCTACACCGGCGAGGTCGACACCCCGGTCATCGGCGAGGGCAAACGCACGGCGGTGCTGCGGCAGTTGGCGGCCCGGCCCGATGTCGACCCGCTCGACTGCTACGCGTACGGCGACCACGTGTCCGACCTGCCGATGCTGGAACTCGTGGGGCACCCCGTGGCCGTGGGAGACGACAGCGAGTTGCGCGAGCGCCTGGCACGGCTCCCCGAGAGCGTGCGTACGCGATGAGCGAGCGTCGGTTTCACGTGTTACTGGGGCCCGACGGGGCCGGCAAGTCGTCCGTCATGGAGCGCCTCGGCCGGACGCTGCCCGAGTGGCGGCTGCTGTCGACGGACAGCGCCTTCGTCGCCCCCGAGCACGCGTTGATCTCCCGGCTGCGGCGGGACCTGCACGACCACCTGCTGCCGGGCCTCGGCACCGCCTACTCGGTGGACTTCCTGGCCGGCGTGCTGCAGACGGCCGTCATCCACCTCCGCGACCAGGTACAGGACAGCGACCCACGGGTGCCGCTGCTCGTGGACTCCTACTACTACAAGATCCTGGCGAAATGCCGGATGGCCGGCGTCCAGGACAGCCGCCTGTACTCCTGGTGGCGCTCCTTCCCGCAGCCGAGCCGGGTGGTCTTCCTCGACGTCCCGCCCGAGACGGCGTGGCGCCGCCGGGGCGACGGGACACAGCTCAACGTCCTGGAGCACGACGGCGAGGACGGCGACTGGGCGGGATTCGAGCGTTACCAGAGGAACCTGCGCAAGACACTCCTGGAAGAGACCCGGGACCTACCGGTGACGATGCTGCCGCAACACCCCGACGCCGACCGCGCCGCCGAAGCCGTACGAGAGGTGCTGGTCGCGTGAACGCCCCTTCCGCCGCCCCCTCCGTCTGGCACACCCCGGGCCACACCGGCCGCTACCGCGAGCGGGTGTTCGCCGCACGCGAGCGGCTGGCCGGTGAGCACGCCGACCCGCGCGGCGCGCAACAGCGTGTCCTCGCCGACCTGCTGGACTTCAACGCCGCCACCGAGTTCGGCGGGCAGCACGGCTTCGGCCGCATCCGTACGATGGACGACTTCCGCGCGGCCGTCCCCGTACAGGACTACGCCGCCCACGCCCCCCTGATCGAGCGGACAGCCGCCGGGGAACGGAACCTGCTGTCGGCGGACCGCCCCGAGGTCTACTTCACCAGCAGCGGCAGCACCGGAGCCCACAAGAAGGTTCCGGTCACCCCGCGCTTCATGAGCACGACCTTCATGCCGTTCTACTTCGCGGCGTGGGCCCCGCTGATCGAGCACTTCCCGGATGTGCTGGACCGGCCCGACGCCGTACTCAACCTCAAGCACGATCCGCTGACCGCCCCGCCGACCACCGCCGACGGCCGGCCCCATGTGGGCGCCAGCCAGGTGGACTTCGGCGCCAGGTTCGGCGAACCGCTCTCGGCCGAACCCGGCACGGGCGCGCCGTGGGCGACGCTTCCGGTGCCGACCGAGCCCGGCGACCACCTGGAGCGGGCGTATCTGCGGCTCAGACTGGCAGTGCAGAGCGATGTGCGCTGTCTGATCGGCATCAACCCGGCGATGATCGCCGCCGTCCCCTACCAGCTGAACCTGTGGTGGCCGCGGATCGTGAAGGAGGTGCGCGACGGCACCCTCGGCGGGCTGCCGCACGGCACGCCGGACCCGGACCGCGCCGCCGAACTCGAACGGCTGATGGACTACTTCGGGACGGTACGACCCGCCCATGTGTGGCCCCGCATCCGTGCGCTGTTCTGCTGGACGACCGGAGTGGCGTCGCTGTATCTGCCCGCGCTGCGGGAGGAGTTCGGCACCGGCGTCACCGCGCTGCCCGCGCCGGTGGCCGCCTCGGAAGGGCCGGTCGGTGTGGCGCTGGACCGGCACGCCTCGGCGGGCAGCCTCGTCGTGTCGGCCTCGGTGTACGAGTTCGTGCCCGCCGACCAGGATCTCGCCCCCGACAGCGCCACCCTGCTGCCGCACGAACTGGAAGCGGGCCAGGACTACCACGTGATCTTCAGCCATGTCGGCGGCCTGTACCGCTACGCGGTGGGCGACGTGGTCCGGGTCGTGGACCGGGTCGGCGGAGTCCCCCGGGTGGAGTACGCCGGCCGCGGCGGCCGATCCGACGCGGTGGGCGAGCGGCTGCGTGACGCCCAGGTCGTCCGGGCCCTGCGCACGGCCCTGACATCAGGCGGACTCCAGCTGCGGAACGTGGCGTGCCGGGTCGAACCGGCGGCGAACGGCACCCCGCGCTACGTCTTCGCGATCGCTCCCCGCACCCCCTGGCACGAGTCCGAGACCGCCCGTTTCACCGCCGCTCTGGACCGCTCCCTGTCCGCGGAGTCCGACGGGTACGCGCGGTTCCGGGGGACCGGGCGGCTGGCGGCCCCCGTGGTGCGGCTGCTGGACACCGAGGCGTTCGCCCGCGACTGGCACGACGCGGTCGCCACGGGCATCCGCCCGACCCAGGTCAAGGACCGCCTCTTCCGGCAGGACGACGCCCTATGGCATCGCCTGACCGATAGGGCGAGCGGCTGACCGGCCCATCGGCCTGTCAGCCGTACAACCACCCGAACACTCCCCCCACCCCCCACCCCGCCACTCCCCCCACGACGAGGAGCCCACCGTGCCCGTGCTCAACCCCGTCGAACGGACGGCCCTGCTCACCGCCGCCCTGCGGGCCGCCGAGACCCGCCGCGAGGACCGGCTGTACGAGGACCCGTACGCCGCCGGACTGGTCGGAGACGCCGGTCCGGGACTGCTGGCCGAGATCCAGGCCGCGACCTTCCCCGCCGACCGGCCGCGGACCCTGCCCAGCACCCCGGACTACAACGCCATCCGTACGCGTTTCTTCGACGACCTGCTGCAACAGGCGGCCCGGGAGCCGGAGACGACCCAGATCGTGCTGGCCCCGGCGGGCATGGACTCACGCGCCTACCGCCTTCCCTGGCCCGGGCACATCCGCTACTTCGAGGTCGACCGGCCCGCGGTGCTCGACTTCAAGGCCCAGCGGCTGCGCGGCGTCCAGCCACGGGTGGACCACCGCACGGTCGCCGTCGACCTCACCGCCGACGACTGGGAGGACCACCTCGTCGCGGCCGGCTACGACCCCGCCGTCCCCTCCACCTGGCTGCTGGAGGGGCTGCTGTACTACATCCCCGAGACCGACGCGCACCGCATGCTGAAGCGGGTCGCCGCCCTCTCCGCACCCGGCAGCCGGATCGCCGCCGACATCGTCAACCGGGCCGCACTGACCCTTCCGCACATGCGCGGCCTCCTCGACGTCTTCGCGGGCTGGGGGTGCCCCTGGGTGTTCGGCACCGACGAGCCGGAGGACCTGTTCGAGGCGTACGGGTTCGACGTCCGCGCCGTCCAGCCGGGGGAGCCGGACGCCGACTTCGGGCGGTGGCCCGACCCGGTACCGCCGCGCGAGGTCGAGGACGTACGACGGGTGTTCTTCGTGCACGGCAGGCGTCGCTGACCATGACGACCACCGTGATCGCCGGGGGCGGCATCGCCGGCCTCACCATGGCCCTGGCGCTCGGCGGGCGCGGCCACCGGGTACGGGTCCTCGACCGGAGCGAACCGCCGCCGGACGGGCCGGTCGTCAAGAGCGCGGAACTGTGGCAGCGGCCGATGGTTCCGCAGGCCGCCCACGACCACATCCTGAACGCACTCGGCGTACGGATGCTGCGCCGCTACGCACCGGCCGTCCTCGACACGGCGCTGGAGGAAGGGGCCCGGCTCCTCGACCTCACCACCGCGGCACCGGGCGGCACCCGGGAGCGGGGCGACGACGACCTGGTCACGCTGGTCGTCCGTCGCCCCGTACTGGACCTCGTGCTGCACCGGGCGGTCACGGCCCTGCCGGGCGTGACCGTCGACCACCGCACCACGGTCGCCGGACTGCTGCTCGACCCGTCCGGACCACCGAGACCGTCCGGACACCGAGTCACAGGAGTCGTGACGGACGACGGTGAGCGGATCCCCGCCGACCTGGTCGTGGACGCGTCCGGCCGCAGGTCCGCGTCCCGGTCCTGGCTCGCCGCGGCGGGCGTCCCGGTGCCGGCCGACCTGACCGGCCCCTCCCAGCTGCGCGCCTTCGGCCGCTTCTACCGGCTGCGGGACCCCGACGGCCCGCCGCCGGGGCCACTCAACCGGGGCGACGCGGCCGGCGGCATCTGGGGCCACTATTCCGCCGTACTGCACCCGGCGGACAACGACGTCTTCGCCATCACGCTCGGCACCCTGCCCGGCGACCGCACGACCACGGCCCTGCGCACCCCCGGCGCCTTCACCACCGCCTGCCGTCTCTCCCCGTTCCTGGCGGACTGGGTCGACGAGGACGCCGCGCAGCCGCTCGGCCCGGTACGGGTCATCGGCATGCCACCGAACATCCTCCGCGGTACCGCCACCGACCCGCGGCGCCCGGTCGCCGGACTCCTCCAGGTCGGGGACGCCGCCTGCGTCACCGATCCGATGTTCGGCCGCGGCATGTCCCTGGCCCTCGCCCACGCCTTTCGGCTCGCGGACCTGATCGAGGAGCACCCGGCGGCGGACGACCGGCTGGGCCGGGCCGCCGCGGCCCTCACCGAACGGGTGCTGCGCCCCTGGTACGACCGGGCGGTGCACGACTCCTGGCAGCGTGTCGAAAGGTGGCGGAGCGCGGCCGGCGTACCCGTGGACCCCGACGCCGGCCGGCCCACGCCGCCAGGGCCTGTGCCGGCGGCGGCGATGGCGGCAGCGGCGGCCACCGACCCCACCGTATGGCGTGGGATCACCCGTATCCGGACGAGCCTCAGCACACCTGCGGAGGTCTTCGCCGACGAGGAGTTCCTGTCCCGCGTACGGGCTGCCGCCGACGCCCCCGAGCCACCCGCGCCGTCCGGACCCGTGCCCCCCACCCGCGCAGAACTGCGGCACGCCATTGCCGCCCAGGAAGGAGGATGACGGTGCCGCCTCGCAAGAACGTCCTGCTGGCACCGGTCACGGTCACCCCCACCAAACCGCTGACCCCCAGCCACCTCAAGGGCCTGCTGTGGACCGACGTGATGTTCCGGGCCACCGCGCCGCTCGCCGAGGTGACCTACCGCTACAGCCACACCACCTACCACGTCACCGAGCAGACGGTCGGCTTCTGGGAGTACCTCGACCGCACCCACGGCGAGACCGACTACACACAGCTCTCCGAGGAGGACATCGGCGACCTCTACGTCCGCTACCGGTCCGGCGAGCAGCACCAGAGTGCCGACGCCCTGCGGCCCTACCGGGACGCCGTCGAGCACAGCGACTGGGTCCACCCCGCGAGCGAGCGGTTGCTGCGGCTGTGGGCCGGGCACTACAAGCGGCTGGGGATGCACGACCCCGGCCTCCAGGAGCACCAGCCGCCCGGTCTCGGCCTGGAGGAGATGATCGAGCGGCTCGCCGCCGTGGACCTGGTCCTCGACCAACGGCACGGCGGAGGCCCCGTCTACCTGGACCTCACCCGGTACGGAATGCCGCTGCGCCGGATCATCACGACGGACGGCCGCCCCAACTACCTCGCCTGCGCCCTGCGTGAACTGCTGCCGCTCGTCCCCTGGTACGACGAGGTCGTCCTGCTGTACGACCGCGAACTCGACGCGGACTACCAGCTGCTGAACCGTGTGCTGACCAGGCTGGGGCCGACCGTGCGGCGGGTGCCGATCGGCCGGGTGCCCATCGACGGCAAGATCACCTCGGCCCGGCACGGCGGCTGGCGCGGCCACACGGCCGGAGCGCTGCTGCGGGCCGCGGCCGACGTGTACGAGGGGGACGACTCCGGCGCCCTCCGGCTCGGCATGCGCCTCTACTTCATCGCGACGCTCGGCCCCGGTCAGAGCCAGTCGTTCCGCCACGACCTGTTGCGCCAGTGTCTGACCGTGGCCGCCCGCCTCCTGGACCGTTCCAGGGCCGCCGTCGCGACCGGCGCCGGCGATCTGTCCGGCACCCTGGGCCGGCATCGCCGCGACCACACCTATGTCGACCCCTACCGGCTGACCTGCTCGCTCCTGGGCAAGGGCCGGCCCGCCCCCGATCCCGGACTCCTGTCGGCGGTGTTCCTGTGACCAGTTCCCTCGACCCCCTGGCGACCGCGGCCCTCGCACCGCCCCCGCCCTTCCCCCTGTCCTCGGCGGCGCTGCTCAAGTCGGCCGTGGACCGCGTACGGACCGCCCGCCCGGAGCTGGCCGACCGTCTCGACCTGTCCAGCCCCTACGCCCTGAGTGCCGTCCGGGCCGGCCTCCACGGCGCGAGCACGGCCGGGGGCGACGAGGTGCTGGCCGTCGTCGTCATCGGCCGGCTCGACCTGCCCGGCTGGGTCCGCGAGACATGCGCCTTCGCGCACGCCCTGGAACCCTCGGCGAGAAGCGCCTGGCGACGCTCCTTCACCCGCACCGTCTACCTGGCGGGCAGCCCGCACAACCTCCGGGAACGGTTCACCTTCGACCACATCGCCGACGACGGCTCGGTGGCCTGGGCCGGGCCGGCGTCCGGCGCGGCGACGGCCACGCTGCGCCGGCTGCTCAAGGCCTTCGAGTCGTCGCACGAGCTGACCGCCCAGCCGTCGGCCACCGTTACCGTGCCCGGTCGTCCACGGGCCCGTCCCCCGGTCCACCGCGATCTGTACATCGCCACCGCCAAAGTGACCGTCACCGACGCCCTCGTACACGTCAACCACCTGGTCGCCGAGGCTGTCCTCGACGGGCTGATCGGCCCCGGAGACCGGCTGACACTGCGGTTCGTCCCACGCCTGACCGGCCTGGGCGCACGGTTCGCCATGCTCCGCGTCGACACCGATGTCCACCGCCCGGACGAACTCCAGGCACACGCCGGACTGACCATGGAGGTCTGAGTTGCCATCCCCGCACACCAGTACGAGTAAGGGCACGGGGGTCACAGGCACCCCGCCGCGCCCCATTCGCCTGGGCATCCACGGCTCCCCCCGGCTCGCGTCCCGCATCGTGACCGCCGCCGGGCACCCACAGACGTCGGTGGAGTACGTCCCCTACGAGGTCACCAAGCCGTTCGACCCGCTGCGTGCCGGCCACTTGGACATCATGATCGTCAAGTACGACCCGGAGGAGGAGCCGGACATCGCCGTGAGCGCCCCCGTCGGCTTCGACGGGCGTGCCGTGCTCGTCGGCGCCCACCACCCCCTGGCCGACCGCGCCACGGTGTCGATCGAGGAGGTCGCCGACTACGAGGGCTTCCTTCGCCCCGGTGACTTCCCGCCCGGCGTATGGGACCTGGTCGTACCGCCCCGGACCCCGCAAGGCCGTACGATCCGCCGCGTCCACCCCATGACAACCCTCACCGCGATGGCGAACCTGCTCAGGACCACCTCCGCGATCCACGTGTCCTTCCAGTCCCTGGACGCGGTTGCCCCGCCCGGCATCAGGGTCGTCCCGGTGCACGATCTGCCGCCCTCCCCGGTGGCTCTGGGCTGGCTACGGAACACCGAACTGCCCGAGCACATACGGCAGTTCGTCGCGGATGCGGAACGGGCGGCGCGGCGGTGAGCGCCACACGGCGCGGCGCGGCGCACGGAACGGAGCACGGCGCGGCATACGGAACCACCCGTGGAACCGAGCACGGTGGTCCGGGAGCGGGCGAGGCCACCGGCGGCCTCCCTGTCGTCCTGCTCCATGCCCTGCCCCTCGACTCGTCCATGTGGGACGCGGTGGCACGGAAGCTGCCCGCCCGTGCCCACCACGTCATCACCCCCGACCAGCGCGGTTTCGGCGCGGCTGGGCCGACGGACCAACCCCCCTCCCTCGATCTCGTGGCCGACGACCTGGCCCGGGAACTCGACCGGCAGGGCATCGACGCCGTCGCCCTCGTCGGCTGCTCGATGGGCGGCTACGTGGCGATGTCCTTCCTGCGCCGCCATCCGCACCGTGTCCGCGCCCTGGCCCTGCTGGCCGCCCGGGGCACGGCCGACGCCCCCGAGGGGGCCGAACAGCGCCGGCGGTTCGCCGACCTGATCCTCGACGACGCGCAGCGCGGCCGGATCGTCGCAGGGACGACGCCGTCCCTGCTGGGGGCCACCACGCGCGTCCGGCAGCCCGACGTCCTGGCACACGTGACGGGCGTGGCGGAAGCCGCCCGGCCCGAGGCCGTCGCCTGGGCGCAACGGGCCATCGCGACCCGCAGGGACTCCATGGACATCCTGCGCGCGGCCGACATCCCCGCCGTGGTCGTCATCGGTGACGAGGACGAACTCGTCTCCCTCGACGAGGCACGCCGGACGGCCGAGGCCCTGCCGCGGGGCCGGTTCGTCATCCTTCCCGGCGTCGGCCACCTCGCGCCCCTGGAGGCACCGGAGGCGACCTTGGACATCCTCACGGACCTGCTCGCCTCTGTGGAGGCATCGGAGGCGAGGCCATGCTGACCACAGGGAACGACGGATGGGGGTACGCGGCGTCCACCGGACTGGCGTTCACCCACGACGAGATCGTGGACGCGCACTTCCACGCCTGCGCCGCGTACTACCAGGACGCCCTGGACAGTGTCGGTATCCGGCCCGGCTGGCACGTACTGGACGCGGGCTGCGGCAGTGGCTCGTTCCTGCCCCGGATCGCGGAACTCGTCGGCGCCGGGGGCCTGATCTCAGCCCTCGACCTGGCCGAGGAGAACGCGGAGCTGGCCGCCGACCGGATGCGGGACCACCCCGCCCGCCCGCGGCTGGACATACGCCAGGGCAGCGTCCTCGAACTGCCCTACCCGGACGGCACGTTCGACGCCGTCTGGTGCGCGAACACGACGCAGTACCTCGACGACGGGGAACTGACCCGCGCGTTGGCGGAACTGCGCCGGGTCACCAGACCCGGAGGCCTCGTCGCCGTCAAGGACGTGGACGGCTCCCTGAGCACCGTACGCCCGGCGGACCCCTTCCTGATCACCGACTTCTTCCGCGAGTCCGCCGAGTTCCCCGGCTACGCCCGCCAACTGCTGAGAGCCCGTGATCTCTACCGCTGGTTGCGCGCGGCGGGTCTGACGTCGGTACGGCAGCGCACGATCCTCATGGAGTTCCACGCCCCCCTGACCCCGGCCGCCCTCCGTTTCTACGGGAATGCGTGCGCCCGCTTCGCCCAGCAGGCGACGAGCGCGGGGATTCCGGGGGACTGGAGCCGGTTCCTGGACCCGGACGACCCGGCCGGCCCATTACGTGACCCGGACGGATACATCAGCGAGGGCAATGTCATCGCGATCGGCACGGCCTGATCGGAACGAGGAATTGCTTCGTGTGCACTCGAATTCTATAGATTGGGCCGACATGAATGAATCACAGAAGAAATCCGAGATCACCCGTCGCGCCACGCTCGCCGGGAGCGCCCTCATCGGCATCGGAGCGGCCGACAGCCTGCTGAACGCGACATCCGCGACCGCGTCGTCGTCCACCGCGTCCACCGCGTCCACCGCGCCCACCGCGCCCGAGAACACCCGCTACACGCGAGGGTGGGAAGCCCTGCGTGAGGCGTCGGGCGACCGCGGGGCGTCCGTGATCGAGTCGCTCAAGGACATCGCTCCGGACCTGGGCCGCTTCGTCGTCGAGTTCGCCTACGGCGACATCTTCACCCGGAAGGGACTCGACCTGCGCGAGCGGGAGTTGGCGACGGTCGCCGCGCTGGCCGCCCAGGGGGGCGCCGCGCCACAGTTGAACTTCCACATCGACGCGGCACTCCACGTCGGCGTGCGTCCCACGGAGATCATCGAGGCCCTGATCCACATCGTCCCGTTCATGGGATTCCCCCGGGCGATCAACGCGGTCACCGTCGCCAGGACGGTCTTCAAGGACCGCGGTGTCACCTTCGAGCCGCCGGTCATGAACGACTCTCGCGACAGGTATCAGCGCGGCGCCGAGAAGCTGGTCGAGATCGACGGCGAGCACGGCCTGGAGGTCATCGAGTCGCTCAAGGACATCGCCCCGGACCTCGGCCGCTTCGTCGTCGAGTTCACCTTCGGCGACGTCTACTACCGCCCGTGGCTGACAGCGAAGAAGCGGCAGATCGTCACCGTCGCCGCACTGACGGCCTTCGGCGACACCGCCCCCCAGCTGCGCGTGCACATCGGCGCCATGCTGAATGTCGGCTGGAGCCCGGCGCAGGTCGTGGAAACACTGATCCAGGTCGTTCCTTATGCCGGATTCCCGCGGACGCTGAATGCCATCACGGTGGCCAGGGAGGTATTCAAGGAACGGAACACATCGGCACGCTGAAGTCGGACATGACGAGATTTGACATGACGAGAGCGGCCATGATGAGAACGGAAATCGCGGAAGACTTCGGGGCGCTCGGCGAAGAATTCCTCAGGAATCCCCATCCGGTCTACGCCGGACTCCGCGCCCGGGGCCCGGTCCACCGTGTCCGGGTGCCCGAGGGCGCGGAGGCCTGGCTCGTGGTCGGCCACGAGGCATGCCGGTCCGCACTCACCGACCCCACGCTGTCCAAGTCCTGGACGCACGCCTCCCCGGCGCTGCCCCTGGCCCGGCTCTCCGCGGGCGACAATCTGCTGAGCTCGAACCCGCCGGACCACACCCGGCTGCGCAAGCTCGTCGTGAAGGAGTTCACACCACGCCGGATCGAGGGACTCGCCCCGCGCGTGCGAGCACTGACCGGCGAACTCCTCGACGTCATGCTCGCCCGCCCCGACGGACGGGCCGACCTCGTCGAGGCACTGTCCTTCCCCTTGGCCATGGGCAACATCTGCGAACTCCTCGGCGTGCCCTCCCTCGACCGCGCCGCCTTCCGCGACTGGGCCGAACAGGCACTGAGCAGCCCCGACCGGGACACCAGGACGGCCGCCACGGCCGCGATGACGCACTACCTCGTCGGCATGGTGGACGAGAAGCGGAAGCAGCCCGGCGACGACCTGATCAGCGCCCTCATCCGAACCACGGACGAGGACGGCGACCGGCTCTCCCCCGACGAACTGATCGGCATGGCCTGGCTCCTGCTCGTCACCGGCTTCGAAACCACCGTCAACCTCATCTCCAACGGCGTTCTCGCGCTGCTCCAGCACCCCGACCAACTCGCCGCGCTGCGCGCCGACCCCACGCTCATCGACAACGCCGTCGAGGAGATGCTCCGCTACGACGGCCCCGTCGAGACCACCACCTACCGCTTCACCACCGAGCCCCTCGAGATCGCCGGCACGCCGATACCCGGAGGCGGCGAACTGGTCCTGATCGCCCTCGCCGACGCCGACCGCGACCCCGCGCGCTTCCCCGACCCGGACCGCTTCGACATCCACCGCCCGGCGGGCGGCCATCTCGCCTTCGGCCACGGCATCCACTACTGCCTGGGCGCCCCACTGGCCCGCCTCCAGGCCCGCACAGCCATCACGGCCCTCCTGGACCGCTGCCCCACCCTGTCCCTGGCCGCCACCCCCACAACCCTCACCTGGCGCACCGGCCTCCTCATCCGAGGCCCCCGCCACCTCCCGGTCCACTGGCTGCCCGAAGTCTGACCGAGGAGTTCACGTTCGGTCCGCTGTGTTCGGAGGGGTTCGGGGCGAGCTCAATCGGTGCCACGGACGATATGTGTCTCCTCCGAATCATCCTCCGGCTCAACCGCCGGACGGAGTGGAGGCACAAGGATCTCGTTCTCGGAATGAGCGACGCTTCGACGAGCGAGGGGAACCTCGCGGTGCTTGTCCTCAGCGTTGTTCGGTGCTTCGTACACGCGACCTCCTCAGCGGTAGTGGTCCGGCTCGTACGGGCTCGTGCTCGGCCGGGGAGAGATCTGCGACCTTGAAATCGGTGACGTCAGCTGTGCGCGAGGGCATGTGCGCTCCGTGAGTCCAGGATGCTGCGGTGGATCTCGAGCGTCGCCGTGGACCGGTTGAGCGTGATGTAGTGCAGGCCGGGAGCGCCTTCGTCGAGGAGCCGGTCGGCCATCGTGGTGGCGTACTCGATGCCGATCCTCCGCCCTTCCGCCGGGTTGTCCCGGGCCGCCTCCAGACGCCTGGCCAGGTCGTCGGGAAAGGTGGCGTTGCTCAGCTCGGCGAACCTGGCGATCTGCCGGATGTCGGTAGCAGGCATGATCTCCGGGATGACCGGGGTGTCACAGCCGGCTGCGGCAACCCGGTCACGCAGCCGCAGATAGTCCTCCACGTGGAAGAACATCTGAGTGATCGCGTAGTCGGCGCCGGCCTCGCACTTGGCCACGAAGTGCCGGATGTCGCTTTCCCAGTCCGGGGAGCGCGGATGCCGTTCGGGAAAGGCGGCGACACCGACGCTGAAGTCACCCGACTCCCGCACCAGCGCCACCAGTTCATGCGCGTACCGAAAGCCCTGCGGATGCGGTGACCAGGGTGCGTTGGGATCCCCCGGCGGGTCGCCGCGCAGTGCCAGCACGTCCCGCACTCCCGCGTCCGCGTACTGACCGATGATGCGGCGCAGTTCGGCCTTCGAATGCCCGATCGCCGTCAGATGCGCCACGGGCTGGAGCGTTGTCTCGTTCACGATCCGCTCGGTCACCTCCACCGTGCGGTCCCGTGATGAGCCGCCCGCGCCGTAGGTGACCGACACGAAGGAGGGCGCGAGCGGTTCGATCCGGCGGATGGCGTCCCACAGGACCCGAGTACCCGCCTCCGTCTTCGGTGGAAAGAACTCGAAGGAGAAGGACCGCTCTCCTCGGGCGAGGAGTTCTCGCAGGGCACTCATGCTCGATTGCCTCCGGCGTCGAAGTATTTCGCCTCGGGGTGATGGATCACGATCGCGTCCGTGGACTGCTCGGGGTGGAGCTGGAACTCCTCCGAGAGCTGTACGCCGATCCGGGAGCCGACAGTGACGACCTGGTGCCCATCGCACCGTCGGCCACCACCACACGCGTGGCGAGCGCCTCGCGCAGGGCGTCGGAAGACGCCGTCACACCGGCACCTCCACACAGCGCGCGATGTCCACCGAGGCGCCTGCGCCATATGTGTCTGCGACACGGGCCAACAGATCATCACTCAGTCGATACTCCTGGGTCCCCACCGTCTCCAGAACCGTGGTGGCCAAGGCACAGCCCAACTGAGCCGCCCTCTCCTTGGACAGGCCGCGTGACATGCCGACGAGATATCCCGCGCGGAAGCCGTCACCCACACCCGTGGGATCGACAGCCTTCTCGGACGGCACGGCAGGGATGGTGAGGACTGCTTCTCCCCGGGTGGCGACCGTCACCCCGTTCGCACCCCGAGTGGTGACCCAGGTGCCCACGCGATCCAACACCTGTTGCCTGGTCCATCCGGTGCGTTCGCACAGGAGCGCGGCCTCGTATTCGTTGCCGAAGAGCAACTGCGCTCCGTCGACGAGGCGACGGGCCTCCTCGTTCTCCAGGCGGGCCAGTTGTTGCGAGGGATCCGCGGCGTACGGAATGCCCAGCTGTCGACTCTCGGAAGTGTGGCGCTGCATGGCCAGAGGGTCGTCCGGCGCGATGACGACGAGGGCGGGCCTGCCCCAACTGGCTGTGATGTCAGCCAGACTGATATGCCGCGCTTCGGTCATGGCACCCGGGTAGAAGGCGGCAATCTGGTTCTGGTCCCTGTCGGTGATGCAGATGAATCTGGCCGTCTGGGACTGCTCGCTCACCTTCACATGACTGATGTCGACCCCGTGCATGCGTAACCAGGCGCCGTACTCGGCGAAGTCAGTGCCCACGGCACCGACCAGCAAGGGAGTGACTCCGAGCAGGCCGAGGCCGAAGGTGATGTTCGCGGCGACTCCACCCCTGCGTACCTGGAGATCGTCCACCAAGAAGGACAGCGAGACGCTGGCGAGTTGGTCGGGCAGCAGATGTTCGCTGAAGCGGCCCGGGAACGTCGTCAGATGGTCGGTGGCAATGGACCCTGTGACAGCGATTCGCATGTCAGACACCTGCTGCCCTGCGCAGCGCCTCGACCCGGTCCGTGCGCTCCCAGGTGAACTCGGGGAGCTCACGGCCGAAGTGGCCGTACGCGGCGGTCTGGCCGTAGATCGGGCGCAGGAGGTCGAGGTCGCGGATGATGGCGGCCGGGCGGAGGTCGAAGACCTCGTCGATGGCCTTCTCGATCCGGTCGGTGTCGACCTTGGCGGTGCCGAAGGTCTCGACGAAGAGACCGACGGGCTCGGCCTTGCCGATGGCGTACGCCACCTGGACCTCGCAGCGGGAGGCGAGGCCCGCCGCGACGACGTTCTTGGCGACCCAGCGCATCGCGTACGCGGCGGAGCGGTCGACCTTGGACGGGTCCTTGCCGGAGAAGGCGCCGCCACCGTGGCGGGCCATACCGCCGTAGGTGTCGATGATGATCTTGCGGCCGGTGAGGCCGGCGTCGCCCATCGGGCCGCCGATCTCGAAGCGGCCGGTGGGGTTGACCAGCAGGCGGTAGCCCTCGGTCTCCAGCTTGATGCCGTCGTCGAGGAGCGCCTTCAGCTCGACCTCGACCACGAACTCGCGGATGTCGGGGGCGAGCAGGGAGTCCAGGTCGATGTCGCTCGCGTGCTGCGAGGAGACGACGACGGTGTCCAGACGGACCGCCTTGTCACCGTCGTACTCGATGGTGACCTGGGTCTTCCCGTCGGGACGGAGGTAGGGGATCGTGCCGTTCTTGCGGACCTCGGACAGGCGCTTCGACAGACGGTGGGCCAGGAAGATCGGGAGCGGCATCAGCGTCGGTGTCTCGTCCGACGCGTAACCGAACATCAGACCCTGGTCGCCCGCACCCTGGCGGTCCAGTTCGTCACCCTCGTCCCTCTGGGAGGACTCCTCGCCCCGGGTCTCGTACGCGGTGTCGACACCCTGCGCGATGTCAGGGGACTGCGCGCCGATCGACACCGACACCCCGCAGGAGGCGCCGTCGAAGCCCTTCTTCGACGAGTCGTAGCCGATGTCCAGGATGGTGTCGCGCACCAGCTGGGCGATCGGCGCGTACGCCTTGGTCGTGACCTCTCCGGCCACATGCACCAGGCCGGTCGTGATGAGCGTCTCCACAGCGACACGGGACTTGGGGTCCTCGCGCAGGAGCGCATCGAGAATGGCATCGCTGATCTGGTCAGCGATCTTGTCGGGGTGACCCTCGGTCACGGACTCCGAGGTGAACAGACGACGGGACATGCGTTCTCCAGGATTGGGAGGCAGTGAGGTGACTCGACGTCAGGTGGTGAGCGCCGCGGCCGGTCGGACAGGCCCCGTGATCATGCTGGGTGTGCAGGGCGTCGGCGGTCACCACCGAGTTCTTCGGATCCAGCCTGCAAAACGCGCCGATCGCGGCGTCCAGCGCATGCTGCGGGGCATCCGTGAGCACCGCCGAGGCGGTCGCGCACAGCAACGCGACCGCCGGATACGAGGGAGTTGACAGCCTTCACTTCATGCATCGTCTTTGGTGACGGTGATGTTGTTGAAGCTGATGGTCGCAGAGAACTGGCGGTTGGTCTGCATCCACTCCTTCATCTCCGCCTCGATTCCGGCTTTGTTCTCTGGTGACATCCCCAGGGTGTAGTTCCTGAATGCGGTACCCATCAGGAGATTCCAGCCTCCGTCGGCTGTCCTGTAATCCATTACGGCGTCGCGGTGGGTGAGCTTGACCTGCTGCCCGTGCGTCACCTCTTCGAGGAGTGTTTTCAAGAAGAAAATGTCTTCTGTGATGCGCCAGGGTGTGGAGATCTGCAGGTCTTCAGTCCTGTTTTGCGCCAAGTCCAGGAAGACGCCGGAGATGGGCGTGAAAAAGTTGCGCCCCAAGGTCATGAGGACCAATTTACCGCCAGGCTTGACGGCGTCCCACAGTTTCCCCAGGAAGGCTTTGAGGTCCGAGGCAAAGAAGGGGCCATTGGCTGACACGACGATGTCGTATGCGGCGACATCGAACTGGGCCTTGTCCATGTCCTCCACGACGAATTGGATGTTCTTGACGCCTGCAGCCTCTGCCTTTTCTTTGGCTTCTTCGACCATGGAGGCAGAGATGTCGATGGCCAGGGCGTGTCCTGTCGGCCCTGCGAGCTCCATTGCCTTGACGATCGAGTTGCCCGTCCCGCAGGGCAGATCAAGTATCCGGTCGCCTTCTTTCACTGCCATGTCGGCCAGCAGCGGGTCGCGTATCACCTCGGGGAAGGCGTCCTGGATCTTCGCGTACTCGTCCGCAGCCTTCTGGAACGTTCCGCGAGAGTCGAATTCATCCATTTCTTGAATCCCCTTCAGGTCTGTGAGCCGCCGATGAACATGTCAAGCCCCGGATTTCGTGGACAATTGGTTAGCTGGTTTTCTGGACCAGTTCTTCACGACTGGGGAATTCAGCGGCTTCAATTCGGCCGCGTCCCACACATTCATCTTGGGAGTACGACACTGATGGAGGAAGTGTCTCCTGATCGTGGTGGTGCGAACACCACCTGTGCGGAGAACCTGTGTCCCAACCGAAGGTGATCCCTTGTTTTCCACTGGTCAGGAATGGTTTCGCTCGGGTCGAGGGAGGCATCGCGACGTCTTGTCCCCGCTTCGGTGGTGATCGGTTGGGGTGGCGGTGTTGGTCCGGTCTGCTTGGTGCATGAGCCCGATGGCGGGATTGCGCAGGGTCGCGATGGCGTGGGGTGCGGTGGCGGTGTGTATGCGGGAGGTGTCCTCGCCGGAGGGCATGTCTCTGGCGTGGTGCGGGGCTTCAACCGGCCAGTGATTCTTGACGAGTTCGGTGGGTTGTGCGGGGCTGGCCGCCGGTGGCCGTGATGTGTTCGGTGTGGGCGTGCTGGGTGTGCGTCGCATCGGCGGTGGTGACGACACCGTGCGGGTCGGTCCGGTGCGGTAGCGGGGCGTGGGCGGGGGTTTCGTTGCTCTTCGCGGTGGTCTGGTGCTGGGCGGTCATGGTCTGGCGGGTGTGGAGTGCGGTGGCGGGCAGGTGGGCGGCTGCGGGGTCGGTGCGGGGTCCGCGTACGGTCTTGCCGTCGGCGGCCGAGCCGGCCGGCGTGTCGCCGGGTTCGTCGGCCGGGTGCGTGGCGTGCCGGGGGAGCCGGGCGCCCACGGCGTCGTCGGGCGCGTCGCCGTTCGGAGGGGCCGGGAGCCGTCCCTGTGTGGATGCGTTCGGCGTGTGGGTGGTCGGTGCGAGTTGTTCGCGCGGGTCGTGGTCGGTGTCGGCGCGGCGAAGCGGGCGGTGGCGGCCAGGGACGTGGCTACGCCGGGGACAGCGAGCAGGCACAGCGCGGGCATCGAGTTCGCAGAGCGCACTCTGGCCTCGGCCGTGATCTACGAACGCGAGCGGGGCAGTTCCTGGTCGGAGATCGCCCAGTACCTGGGAATCGGTCCAGCGGAAGCGCGCGAGCGTTTCGCCACGGACCTGGAAGGCTGGAACACGGCCTTCGACGTTCCCTGCCGCCTCGACGAAACCGGCCGCAAGCGCGTACCGCAGCTGCCCACGGCAGCGTACGACCCCGCCTGGGCCTGCGAGAAGCTCGACCGTTGGGCCTACCTGTCATGGCCGCGCCGGAGGAAGAGTCCCCGCCGGTCACCCCGTAACGGCGTTGACGCCCTTCGGCACGAGGGAAAGGTCAGGCCGCGTGCGATCGACGGGCGGAAGAAGCGTTGCCGATGGGCGACTTGACGGACTCGATGAAGGAGGCGAAGGCGCCGGCGGGGAAGGTGAGGGTCGCTCGGGCCGGGGTCTTGGAGTCGCGGACGGCTATGTGGGTGCGGCGGTCCGCGATCTCGACGCACGCGTCGCCCTGGCCGCCGCCGGAGTAGGACGACTTCTGCCAGGTGTCGGGGGTAGTCACGTTCCTACAGCTCCTTCGCCAGCCTGTGGATGAAGTCACGCGAACGCTCGGGGTCGAGTGACGCCGCTTCTACCCTACGGAAGAGTGTTCGGTAGCGGCTGAGTTGGGCTTCGGCGTCGATGAACACAGGGCCGTTGGGTCCGTCGCGCACCACGGTGTCCAGCTTGGGGACAGGGCCGCCCGCATACACCATCGTGCTTCCGGCTCCGCCGAAGTCGTCCAGGTCGAAGGGGATGACTCGCACGGTGACGTGGTCGGACTCGGAGAGTTCCAGGACTCGGGTGAGCTGAGCCCGTGTCGTGGACCGGTCGCCGACCCTGATACGCAGCGCCGCTTCGTGGATCACGGTCTCGTACGGGATCGGGTCGGGGCGCTCGATGATGACCCTCCGCTTCATACGGTGCTCCACCCAACGCGCCACCTCGTTCACCGGGAACTCCGGGTTGACGTACGAGAAGAGTGCCCGGGCGTAGTCCTCGGTCTGGAGCAGGCCAGGGACGTGCAGGAAGTCCATGTCCCATCGGCAACGGGCGTGGTGCTCCAACTCGGCCAACTCCAGGAAAGGTGTGGGCAGTCGACCTCGATCCTCCTCCCACCAGCCGCGCGTGCGGTCCCTCGCCATGGCCACCAGGGCATCGATCAACTCTCCATCCGTACAGGCGTAATTGGCGGCGAGGTGGCGTAGCCGCTTCTCACTCACGCCGGTGAGGCCGGACTCGATCTGGCTGATCTGAGCGGAGCTCACTCCGAGCAGTGCTGCCGCATCGCGGGCGGCGAGTCCTGCCGCGTCCCGGAGCCTGCGTAGCTCGACCGCCAGGCGCATCTGACGTGCCGTTGGGTCGCGCCTCAACACCATCGCCTGCTCCTCTCAACGCGCCCGTGGGCGCGACTCGTTCGGGGGTCAGGTTACGCGATCGACTTGCGGAACCTAAAAAAGAAGGTCTACCGTCGGTGACGCGACGCACACCCTGCGGAACCCCGGGACCCCCGGAAGCGCACCACCCCGTCCTGCCGCGACGGCTGCGGCATGCCACCGCCCGCCGACCGTAACCCCCCACCACCGAACGGGAGTTGACGCATGCCCGAAACCGAGAAGGACACCAAGACCGAGCCCCGGCCCTGGGAGTACTCCCTCTACATCCCCAACGACCCCCGAGCCGTCACCGTCAGCCGCCGCACCCTCCGCCTGATCCTCACCATCCACGGGCTCATCGGCCTCGTCGACGTCGCCGAACTCCTCGCCTCCGAGCTGGTGTCCAACGCCGTACGGCATACCGAGGGGCCCGCCGCCCTGCGCGTGCGCTGGTCGGCCGGCGTTCTGCGGATCGGGGCGTGGGATGCGGACCCCCGACCGCCGGAGCCGCCACGGGAGTTGGGGCAGCTCATCGAGCCGGAGTCGGAGGACGGGCGTGGGCTGGGGATGGTGGTGGCCTGCGCCGATCTGTGGGGGTGGCAGCCGTTGAGCCGGTTCGGGAACCGCGGCAAGTACGTCTGGTGCGAACTTGCCACCGGTGTCAGCACCTGCGCCTGAGGGTTGCCCCGGGTGGTCGGCCGAGAGCTGAGCGGGACCGGCCGCGCCCGGTACGGCAGCAGGGCCTGGACCGCGCGTCGCGGTTCGGGCCCTGCCTCGTGCGGTGTTGCCCTGCGACGGCGGTGCGTCAGCTCTGCGCGGTGTCGTCGCCCGCCTGCCCGGCACCCTCAGCTGCGCCTGCCTTCTCACGCATCTTCCGCACCAGCTCCGCCTTCTGGTCGGCCGCGACCTGGCGGTCGAGGTTGCGGTGCGGACCGTTGTTCTGCCGTTCGGCGCGGGACAGCTTCTTGCGCTTGCCGCCGCCCATGCCCACAGGGTTGTTGATGTTCTTGCTCACGGTCACGGGCTCTCCCGGTCGGCGTCTGGAAGAAATATGACAAGGACGTTACCCGGTTCCGTCGACCCCGCACACCAACCGAGGGACAGCCTCCAGGTCTCCAGGTGAACTGGCCCGAGAAACTGGACCGAGAAAAGGCCCTCACCCATGCAACCGCACCCCGCAGTGCGGCCAAGGCCCCGCCCCCCTCTTCACATACAGCTTCTTCGCGCGGAACGTCTGTTCCGTCGCCGTCGCGTCCTGGGGCCGCCCCGCACCCCCCAGGCTCTGCCAGGTCTGTGTGTCGAACTGGTACAGGCCCCCGTACGTCCCGGACGGGTCCACCGCGTTGGGCCGCCCCCCGGACTCACAGGCCGCCAGCGACCCCCAGTCGAGATGGTCCGCCCCCTGCACCGACGTCGGCAGCGGTTTCGCGCCCACCCTCACCAGCTGGGCCCGCGGCTCGCGCACCACCTCCGTACGCACCCGGCGCGGCTTCTGCTTGACGCCGTTGACCGCGCGGATGGCGAAGGTGACCCGGCGCAGACCCGGGCGTCCCGCCTGGTCGACGACCTCCGTGCCCTTGAAGAGAGTCGCGTCCTGGGTGCGCCTGACGTCGAAGGGGATCGGCTCCTCGCGTACCTCCTTCGAGCCCGTCACCCGCAGGACCGTCACCGTCTGGCCGTCGCGCGGGAAGCTCCCGGCGGCCACCGAGACGGTGTCCTCGCCGCGGAGCGTGATCCCGGCCGCCGCCACCGCCTCGCCGACCGTCGCCACGTTCGTACGGATCGTGCGGGCCCGCCCGTCCGCCATGATCGTCACCGTCCGCTCGGTGCGGACGTCGATGGTGAGGCCCTGCCTGCCGATCTTCTGGGAGCGCGCGAGCGACAGGTACGCGCCCTCCGCGCGCACCCCGAGCTGCCTGAGTGCCTCGTCCACCGTCCGCGCCGTCGTCCACACCTCACGCCGTTCACCGTCCAGAGTGATCCGTACGGGTCGCCCGTAGTGGACGCGGACCTCGTCGCCGCTGGCCAGCGCGGTGCCCGGTGCGGGGGCGACGACGTCGTGGGCGCCGACCGCGACCCCCTCGTCGGCCAGCAGTTCGGTCACGTCGTCGGCGAAGGTGTGCAGGGTGCGCGGCTTGCCGTCGACGCTCAGTTCGATCGCCTTGTCCTTGGCGACGAAGGCCGTCGTACCGCCCGCCAGGAAGGCCACGACGAGTGCCTGCGGCAGCAGGCGGCGGATGGCGTCGGGGCGCTCGGAACCCTTGCGACGCCTGGCCGCCCGGCGGTCCTGGGCCCTCCCGCCGGCCGGCTGCTGCTGCTGCTGCTGGGGAAGCGTCGGCGGCGGCTCGTAGGCGGGCCGGTACGTGTCCTCGTACGGCACCGTAACCGGTACCGACATCCCGTACGCCACCGTCTCGGCGCTGTGCGGGTCGTACGGCTCATAGGGCTGCGGCGGCTGCGGCCCGCTGACGGTGCTGTACGTCTCGTACGGCGGCGAACTGCTCACGACGACACGCTCCAGGTTCCGGCGACGGGCACCAGAACCTAGCGGAGCGGCCGTCACTCTCCAAAGCGACGCGACTACGTAGCGTCAACGCACGTGCGTGCGTGTCAGTAATCGAAGGCGCGTGCGGTGTTCGTCGCGATGGCCGTCGCCAGGGTGTCCTCGTCGATGCCGCGTACGTCGGCCATCGCCCGCAGGGTGATCGGGATGAGGTAGGGAGCGTTGGGGCGGCCACGGTACGGCGTGGGCGTGAGGAAGGGGGCGTCCGTCTCGACCAGGACCAGCTCCAGGGGCGCCACGGCCAGCGCGTCGCGCAGTGGCTGGGCGTTCTTGAAGGTCATGTTGCCGGCGAAGGACATGAAGTAGCCGTTCGCTGCGCACACCTCGGCCATGTCCGCGTCGCCGGAGTAGCAGTGGAAGACGGTCCGCTCGGGGGCGCCCTCCTCC
Organism: Streptomyces sp. NPDC000878; assembly: GCF_053599695.1. NCBI lineage: Bacteria > Bacillati > Actinomycetota > Actinomycetes > Kitasatosporales > Streptomycetaceae > Streptomyces > Streptomyces sp. NPDC000878. Next base: position 98,964 of record NZ_JBSFMT010000019.1, read on the forward strand.
TTCAGCACCCGCAGGACGTCGGCGTGCGCGTCCCGGTCGTGGATGACCAGCGCCTTGCCGTGCCGCTTGGCGATCTCGATGTGGGCCCGGAAGGACCGCTCCTGGGCTTCCTTGCCCTCGGGCCCGGTACGGAAGTAGTCGAGTCCCGTCTCGCCGACCCCCTTGACCTGCGGGAGGCCTGCCAGCCGGTCGATCTCGGCGAGCGCCTCGTCGAGGGCCGCGTCCCCGCCGGGCACCCGCGCGCCCTGCCTTGACCAGCCGTCCGGATCTCCATGGACGATCCGGGGAGCCTCATTCGGGTGCAGGGCGACGGTCGCGTGGACGCTCTCGTACGTCGCCGCCGTCTCGGCCGCCCACCGGGAGCCCTTGATGTCACAGCCGACCTGGACGACCGTCACCACCCCGACCGCCGCGGCCTTGGCAAGCCCCTCCGCGACGGACCCGGACTGCATATCGAGGTGAGTGTGGGAATCAGCCACCGCCACACGGAGGGGCTCGGGCAGAGGCGGCGCTTCGGACTTGGCAGACATGCCCCGATCCTACGAAAGGGGCATGTCTTCAATTCCAGCGGTGCGGTCGCGCCCCATAGGGGCGCGGGGCTGTATTCGATTTGCGGCTCCGCCGCGTGGGCGCGACCAGCCACGACGGCCCCGCAGCCAAAGAACCGCCCAACCAGCGGAGCTAACTCGCCTTGCGATGGAACGGGTGCAGGAGATCCGAGAAGTGCCAGTGGTGCGGTTCCTTCGGCGCCCCGGGCTCCGCGGAGGCCTCCGCGTCCGAGACCGCAGCCTCAGGAGCAGACCGCTGCCGCTGCACCGACCTCTGCACGGCAGACACCTGCCCCGCCCTCATGATCCGCACCACATGGTTGTCGCAGTTCTGGCAGGTGGGCCGGGTCAGCGGGGACGGCACGACCCGGCCGTCCGCCACGTACATCACCATCTCGGCGCCCTCGCCGTCGATGTGGTGCTCGATCTCGTACGACTGTTCCCAGCCGTGCCCGCAGCGCATGCAGGCGAAGGAATACGACTCGTGAACGACGGCGGTGGCCGTACCGCGGTGGCCGGTGATCTCGCTCATGCCAGCTCCTCTTGTCCGCTGGACACAGGACGGGTGCGTCCCTGTGAACCAGTGGACGCCTCCACCGGCGCGAAGGCATCAGACCTGTCGACTGTTGAAGGCGTTTTGGGTATTCCTTGTGGGAGCAGCCCTGGTCCGAGGCCTGGGCTTTGCATTTCGCCTCACTCTTTTGCCCGGTTATGACACCCGCGGATGCGTATCGCTCTTCACGGCGTTCTTGTCCGCCACCACCGCGTCGAACACCTCCCGCTTGGGCACCCCCACCTCGGCCGCGACCGCCGCGATGGCCTCCTTGCGCCGCTCCCCCGCCTCCTCGCGCACCCGCACCCGCCGTACCAGTTCCTCGGCGCCGACGTCCCCCGCGCCCTTCTCGGGGGCGCCCTCGACGACGACGGTGATCTCACCCCGTACGCCCTCCGTGGCCCACTCCGCCAGCTCGGCCAGCGGACCGCGCTTCACCTCCTCGTACGTCTTCGTCAGTTCGCGGCAGACGGCGGCCCGGCGGTCGGCCCCGAACACCTCCGCCATGGCGGCGAGGGTGTCGTCGAGGCGGTGCGGGGCCTCGAAGTAGACGAGGGTGCGCCGCTCCTCGGCCACCTCCCGCAGCCTCGACAGGCGCTCGCCCGCCTTCCTCGGCAGGAAGCCCTCGAAGCAGAAACGGTCGACGGGCAGCCCGGAGAGCGCGAGCGCGGTCAGGACGGCGGACGGGCCGGGTACGGCCGTCACCTTGATGTCCTTCTCCACGGCGGCGGCGACCAGCCGGTACCCGGGGTCCGACACCGACGGCATGCCCGCGTCCGTCACCAGCAGCACCCGCGAGCCGCCCAGCAGCGCCTCGACCAGTTCGGGGGTGCGCGCGGCCTCGTTGCCCTCGAAGTACGACACCACCCGCCCCTTGGGCTGCACCCCGAGCGCCTGGGTGAGCCGGCGCAGCCGCCTGGTGTCCTCGGCCGCGATGACGTCGGCGCCGGACAGTTCCGTCGCGAGCCGGGGCGGCGCGTCCGTGATGTCGCCGATGGGTGTGCCCGCCAAAACCAGTGTTCCTGTCACGTTTCCATCCTCGCAGGGCCCCAAGGACCCCTTACACGGGACGCACACAGCGCTGTTCCCTACGATGGCGCGGTGACCAGTACCGCGCCCTCCACGGACACCCGGCATAGCGCACCCTCGCCAGAGCAGCGGCCGTCGTGGCAACAGCGGCTGCGCCGCTACGGATACACGGCGAAGCCGAGAAGCGATGTCCGGGACCGGCTGGTGCCGCCGTACACCGAGCCGAGCCCCCGTCTGTGGGCGACCCTCGGGGTGCCGCCGGCCCTCACCGACCGGATCAACCGCTGGTCGGGCTGGGGCGGCCCGCTGCTGGTGACGCTGCTCGCGGGCCTGCTGCGCTTCTGGGACCTGGGCAATCCGAAGCGGGTGATGTTCGACGAGACGTACTACGCGAAGGACGCGTGGGGTCTCATCCACCGCGGCTTCGAGGTCAACTGGGACAAGAACGTCAACGACCTGATCCTGAAGTCCGACGGGAACGTCCCGATCCCGTCCGACCCGGCCTATGTCGTGCATCCGCCCGTCGGCAAGTACGTCATCGGGCTCGGCGAATGGATGTTCGGGTTCAATCCGTTCGGCTGGCGCTTCATGACGGCGCTGCTGGGCACGCTGTCGGTCCTGATCCTGTGCCGGATCGGCCGCCGCCTGTTCCGCTCGACCTTCCTGGGCTGCCTGGCGGGCGCGCTGATGGCCGTGGACGGCCTCGCCTTCGTGATGAGCCGCACCTCGCTCCTCGACGGCGTGCTCCAGTTCTTCGTCCTCGCCGCCTTCGGCTGCCTGATCATCGACCGCGACAAGGCCCGCGAACGGCTCGCGGCGGCCCTTCCACCGGACGCGGACGGTGTCGTACGACCGGACGCGCACGTCGCCGAGACGACCCGCTTCGGCTTCCGCCCCTGGCGCTGGACGGCGGGCCTGATGCTGGGCCTGGCCATCGGCACGAAGTGGAACGGCCTGTACATCCTGGCCGCGTTCTGTGTGATGGCGGTGCTGTGGGACGCCGGCTCCCGCAAGGTCGCCGGCGCCCGCCACCCGTACTCGGCGGTCCTCAAGCGCGACCTGGGCTGGGCGTTCCTGGCGACGGTCCCGGTGGCGATCTTCACGTACGTCCTGTCCTGGACGGCCTGGATCCTCTCCCCGTCCAACGGCACCGGCGGCTACTACCGCAACTGGGCCGCCACCGAGGGCAAGGGCGGCAGCTGGACCTGGCTGTTCCCGGACTGGTGGCGCAGCCTCTGGCACTACGAGCACGCGGTGTACGAGTTCCACGTCGGCCTGCACTCCCCGCACAACTACCAGTCCAACCCGTGGAGTTGGCTGGTCCTGGGCCGCCCGGTCTCGTTCTTCTACGAGTCCCCCGCACCCGGCAAGGACGGCTGCCCCACGGACGCGGGCGAGCAGTGCGCCCGCGAGGTCCTGGCCCTCGGCACCCCCCTGCTGTGGTGGGCGGCCTGCTTCGCGGTGCTGTACGTCCTGTGGCGCTGGCTGTTCCGGCGCGACTGGCGGGCGGGCGCGATCGCCTGCGGCATCGCGGCGGGCTATCTCCCCTGGTTCATGTACCAGGAGCGCACGATCTTCTTCTTCTACGCCATCGTCTTCCTGCCCTTCCTCTGCCTGGCCGTGGCGATGATGATCGGCGCGATCGTCGGCCCACCGGGGTCGAGCGAACGCCGCCGGGTCGCGGGGGCGGCGGGCGCGGGCGTGCTGGTGCTGCTGATCGCGTGGAACTTCATCTACTTCTGGCCGCTGTACACGGGGACGGCGATCCCCATCGACAGCTGGCGGTCGCGGATGTGGCTGGACACCTGGGTCTAGTACTCCAGCGGTAGACCGTGATCATGCTGGAATTGCGGCCTGACGCCAGTAGTGACCGGCTTGGTGTTCTGGACGCGCTGGGCTACGTGCGCGATGAACAGGGGTGCGATCTCGTTGCAGGTGAGGGGGATCAGAAGGTCCGGGGCGGGATGTTGAAGATGTTCGTCTGCGCGGATCACGGACAGAAAGGCGTGGGCGAGCATGGCGAGGGTGACCCAGCGGGACCAGGACGTATGGCGGCGGACCTGGTGCTCGTCCAGTCCTGCCAAACCTTTGGTGGACTGGAAGGTCTCTTCGACCCGCCATCTGGATCCCGCGACGCGAACCAGAGGCGTCAGCGGTACGCGCCGTGGAGAGTAGCAGCGGTAGTAGGCGAGTTCGCCGGCGGTGCGGTTGCGGCGGATCATCAGGTGGCGGTGGCCGGGCCCGGGGTCGGGCAGGTCGATAAGGGCCCAGTAGTAGAAGCGTTACCCCTTGGCCCCGGCTCCGGCGGACAGCTTCTGCCATGCCAGCTTGGGAATCTTCTTCACGAGGGTGTCTGCGTGGAACTTGCCCGCTCTGGTGGCCACTTCGTGGATCCGGGCGACCGCGAGGACGTAGCCGGTGGTGCGTTGTTCCAGGGCTGTGCGCAGTTTCGGGTTGCCGCCGTAGACCTCGTCGCCAGCGACCCAGGGAGCCTGGTGTTCGGCGTCGAGGAACCGTGCGAACATCCGGGTGGCCAGTTCCGGTTTGGTCGCGAAGGTGGTGTCGGGGTCGAGTCCGGCCGCCTGGCAGCGGTCGGGCTGATCGGTCCACGAGCGGGGGACGTACAGTTCCCGGTCCACGGCGGCATGGCCGCGCTGACCTGCGTAGACCAGGTAGACGGCGACCTGGGAGTTCTCGCTGCGGTGCCGGTGTACTGGCGCTGGACGCCGACGGTTCGGCTGCCCTTCTTCAGATCGCCGGTCTCGTCGACGACGAGGACCGCCTGGTCGTCGTGCAGATGCTCGGCCTCGTAGTCGCGCAGGTCGTCGCGTGACACCGTCGGCGTCCCATTTGGCGCGGTTCAGCAGGTGCTGCATCCCGTCCGGCGTTGCGTCACCGGCCCATTCGGCGATGGTCCAGCAGTTCTTGTGTGTCAGATCCGAGAGCAGTCCCAGGACCAACCGCGGTATCCGGCGCCGGGGTTCGACACGGGTAAACCGGCCCGCGATCCTGGCCATCAGGGCCTCGAAAGCCTTCCTGCCAGCGGGCAGGGTCTACGCTGTGATTCGCGGCCACGGCTTGGTTGTTTGTCTTCACACACCGATGATCAGCGGTGGCCGCACCCCTGCCCACACCGGCCCACCGGCAAAAACTAGATCTTGATCCAGTAGCGCTGCACGGAGCCGTGATCGGTATCCCGGACGTCTTCAAAAACGCCGCCGTAATGCTCGATTGTCTTCACCGAGGCGAGGTTGTCGACTTCGCAGACGATCAGCACCCGGTCCAGGCCGAGCGCCCGTGCCTCGTCGAGCGCCTGGCCCAGCGCCCAAGTGGCCAGCCCACGCCGACGTGAAGACGGCCGGATCCCGTAGCCGATGTGACCAAACTGCGCCACATAATCGTTGGGCCCGTGCCGCAGCGCGATCCCGCCGTGCACTCGGTCGCCCTCGACGATCCATCGGTACGTACAACCCCGGCCGGTCTCTACTGCTTTCGGATCTGACTCGTCAGCCAGCAGCGCGACCCAGGCCGCGAACCCGGACGGCGAGTCGACCTCGTCAGATGGCCGCAGCCCGAATCCGTCCTCGTGGAGGCCGGGACCCCACTCTGCACGCGCCTCGAGCCAGGCGGAGTGCAGGCGGGTGGCCGGGGCCATCAGTTCAGGCATGCGGCCACGATAACGATCCAGACGATCACGATCTACGGCTGGAGTACTAGCCGGGCTGACGTACCAAGAGGGCGCGAAAGTCTACCGAGCTCTCTTGGCCGTTAGCGGTTGTCGCTAGTGCTCTGACCGCATAGGTGCGCCGGGTTGGTGGTCGTGGCGGTTGGATGTGCGGTGACGTCCGATCCGACTGCTGGAGGCGCGGTGGCCGAGCCTGTCCGTGTGTGCAGACTGACCGACCAGGAGGGGCAGAAGCTGCAGCAGATCGTGCGCCGGGGCAGCACGAGCTCGGTGCGCTACCGGCGCGCGATGATGCTGCTGGCCTCGGCCGGCGGAAACCGGGTTCCGGTGATTGCCCAGCTTGTGCAGGCCGATGAGGACACCGTGCGGGATGTGATCCACCGGTTCAACGAGATCGGCCTGGCCTGTCTGGACCCTCGGTGGGCGGGAGGCCGTCCCCGCCGACTCAGCCCTGACGAGGAGGACTTCGTCATCCAGACGGCCACCACCCGCCCGACCAAGCTGGGCCAGCCCTTCACCCGCTGGTCCCTGCGCAAGCTCGTCGCCTACCTGCGGAAATTCCACGGCCGGATGATCCTCATCGGCCGCGAGGCGTTACGCGGCCTGCTCGCCCGCCGCGGCATCACCTTCCAGCGCACCAAGACGTGGAAGGAATCTCCCGACCCGGACCGGGAGGCGAAGCTGGACCGGATCGAGGAGGTCCTTGACCGCTTCCCGGACCGGGTCTTCGCCTTCGACGAGTTCGGACCCCTCGGCATCCGGCCCATCGCTGGCTCGGGGTGGGCCGCACGGAACCATCCCGACCGACTGCCGGCCACCTACCACCGCACCCATGGGGTGCGCTACTTTCACGGCTGCTACTCGGTCGGCGACGACACCCTCTGGGGTGTCAACCGCCGCAAGAAAGGGGCCGCGAACACGCTGGCCGCGCTGAAATCGATCCGCGCCGCCCGGCCCGACGGCGCCCCGATCTACGTGATCCTGGACAACCTGTCCGCCCACAAAGGCGCCGACATCCGCCGCTGGGCCAGGAAACACAAGGTCGAGCTGTGTTTCACCCCGACCTACGCCTCGTGGGCGAACCCGATCGAAGCGCACTTCGGACCACTGCGGCAGTTCACCATCACCAACTCCAACCACACCGTCCAGACCCGGGCCCTGCACGCGTACCTACGCTGGCGCAACGCCAACGCCCGTCACCGCGACGTCCTGGCCGCCGAACGTAAGGAACGCGCCCGCATCCGCAGCGAGAAGGGCATCCGGTGGGGCGGACGCCCCCTCGCCGCCGCGGCCTGAAGAACTCGGCGACCTATGCGCTCGCAGCACTAGCCAGTCGAGCTGACCAAAGTCTCGAAGCCCGAGCTGTCGCAGTAAGACACTGCACGACCCTCAGCCCCGATGTCGCCGCCGACCGCATTGACGGTGTCATCGAGGATGCGGTTGCCACCATGTTCAAGGCCTTCCCGGTCAAGCCTTTTCGAGGCGTCGATGACCGCCTGCCCTGCTGATTCGGCGTTGTCGAACTCGGGCGACTGGACATTCTGCCCGTCACTGGCGTCGGCGTCTGCAACGCTCGCTGTCGTGGCGCGCTTGGCGTCCTGCCAGGACCCCAGCTTGGTGCAGTACTGCCGCTGCCACTCTTTGGCCTGCGCTGGATCGTCTGACGAGCAACTGCTTATCAGGACAGCGGCAACGACAACGGCCGCTGCTCGCCTGACTGCTCGTGTACTCGTACCGCGATGCTGCATGGACACGCCCTCCCCGAAGCTGCCGACACTGAGTATGGATCACGAGGGTGTCACCTTGCGCTGATCTACACGCATCAACAGCGCCAGCTCGGCGAGGAGTAGGTGCATGCTCAACCCGGCGCACCTATGCGGTCAGAGCACTAGCCGCCCTATGACTACTTGTCTCTGCCCCCTGGGAGATGCGCAGTCCCCCTGAGGTTCGCAAAGGCGACAGGCATTTGACGAACGAACATATGCCAACATCACCTCTCGACCTGTCTCCTGTCACCCAGAGGAAGTGTTGGCAGCGCGGGTTGGCGGCTACGCACCTCGCCGGAAGTTCAAGGGGCCTACGGGTCGCTGTCGTGTATCCAGACAGCTGCACCGCGTCCTGCTCACCGAACTCAACGCGGCCGGCAAACTCGATTGGTCGAGAGCACGTGTGGACGGCTCCCACATCCACCCGAAAAAAGGAGGAACCGACACCGGTCCGTCGCCGGTCGACCGGCGGAAGACGGGCAGCAAACACCACCTGATCTGCGGCGGACGCGGCACCCCGCTCAAGGTCATCACCACCGCAGCCAACGTCAACGACGTCACGCTGTGTGCCGTGAGCTGCGACGCCGCCGGATCCTGCCGGTCATCTCCGGCAAGGGCGCCCCGAGCGTCGCCGAACAGGCCTTCGCCCTGCGCCACCAATTCAAACGCCTCGCCGTCCGCTGGGAACGCCACAGCGAACTCCACAACGCCTTCCTCTCCCTCACCTGCAACCTCATCTGCCAGCGACGCCTCAAGAAGGCCAGATCTTGATCGTGTTGCGAGCTCGTAGGGTACGTCGCAGCACCAGCCAAGTTGAGCCGTACACCTTGCCAGCGCAAGCACAGCTTCGCCAAGATGATTGCCCACAGAAGCATGTGAACTTGGGGGCACCGCAGATGGCTGTGAAGAGTAACGATCAACGCCTGCTCGACCGAATCCTGGAAGATCAGAGGCGGCGGCTTGCGCCAAATCAAAAGATGGACGATTTCTTTAACTACTTCACAGCCAGCACCGCACTACAAGACCTCGACCTAGATATCGATGAACTCCGTGACGGTATCGTTGACGGCTCTCACGATTGCGGTGTCGACGGCCTCTGGGTTTTCGTTGACGATCGATACGTTTCTGCCAGCATCGATCGTCACGTGACCATTCGGGCAAAGAAGATCGAGCTCGTTATCTTGCAGGCCAAAACTTCGCCTGGCTATCAAGAGACAGCTTTCGAGAAGCTGCACTATCATCTGCCGCTACTTCTCGATATGGGCCGAGATGCAAAGACTCTATCCGAGTCGACGAATGCAAAACTACTAGATCGCACTGGCAGGTTTCTTGACGTACTAGAAGCCCTTGCCTCTTCCTTCCCGGAAGTTTCGATCCGGGTGATTTACGCCACCCGATCCGTCGAGTCGCCGCATCCTAACGTGCGAGCTAAAGGGAACAGGCTCGCCAACGAATTAGCCAAGGTTGCCTCACAAACAAAATGCCATGTTGAGTACCTCGGAGCCCCAGAACTCAGGGAGATGTCAGGGCGCGGCGCTTCGACCGTCTTGGATATGACGTTCACCGAGACGCCAGTCAGTACATCACTCGGCGACGGCTACATATGTCTAGTACGCCTTGATCAATACTATAATTTCATCACGTCCGAAAATGGCGCACTCCGACTCGAACTATTCGAATCCAACGTACGAGACTACGCAGGCCAGACCTCCGTCAATGCCGCAATCGGCGAAACTCTGAAGTCCAATCACCCCGAGGATTTCTGGTGGTTCAATAATGGCGTAACAATCGTCGCAGAAGAGGTCAGCATCGCTGGCAAGAGGATCGTAGTCAGGGATCCTCAGATCGTAAACGGCCTGCAAACGAGCCACGAAATATTCAACCATTTCCGAAACTCAGGGCACCATAACGACCGCTCAGTACTCGTGCGAGTCATGGTCCCACCTTCCTCCGGGCGCGCCAGGGACGTAATCATCCGTGCAACAAACAGTCAGACACAGCTCCCGCCCGGCGCTCTGCGCGCCACCGAGAAAATCCAGAAGGACATCGAAGAAGCGCTCGCGCGTGACGGATATCGTTACGAGCGGCGGGCGAACTACTACAAAAATCTGGGCTTTCCGCTAGAGCAAGTGGTCAGCATGTCCAGATTGGCGCGCGAGTACACTGCCTTTACGGTTGGGGAACCCCACACGGCGCTCAAGTACTCAGAAACACTGCTCCTAGACGATTCCCACTACTACAAGGTGTTCTCGACCGACACGGACATCGACCTGTACGGGCTCGTCCTAGACATTCATGCGCGCATCAGCGATTTCTTGACAGATTACGCCCAAGATCGACCGCTATTGGGCGACACAATGGAGAATTGGCGATACCATCTCGCATACATGAGCCGGTTCACACTAACGCGACTAAGGCGACCCACGCAGGGCGACCTTCTGAACGTAAAGCTGGAACACCTGTCAGATGCTCTCGTGGGAGCAATGGCCAACCTACTGGATCGCGAATATCGAAGCGCCTTGCGCGGGAACAGGACTCAGGGAATTGACAGGGTTGCCCGCAGTGAGGATTTCACAAACAGGCTGCGCCAAGCGACCGTCGTGATGCGCCGTTTCAAAATCGACAGGTAGCACCTGCCACCATATCGTCACCCACGGCAACCAGCACTCGCTTGACAATCGCGCCGTCCCACCCACCGGCCGACACAAGAAGACTCGGACGACGGCACCCACGAAGATGCGTGCACCGCTCTCACAGGCTGCCCATCCGCCAGGATCTGTGTCCGCTCAGCCAAGTGGTGATTGTGCTGCCCTACACGGTTGCACGCCTGTTGATGTCAACCCCTTCTAACTTCCCTGCACCAGTACGGCGATTCCTGCCGATTCGCGGCGTTCGCGTGTATGGCTGAAGACCTGGGTCTAGTCACTCTTCGGACAAGAGTTGGGACAAGAGACGGAAACACTCCCCACAGCAGCCCCTCAGGCCACTTACAGTGCTGTGGCCAACGGGGAGGGAAACACGCATGCGCAAGGGAGCGAAGGCCGCCATCGTCGGGACCGTGTTCACGGTGATGGTCGGCGGGGCCGGGTACGGCGCGTTCAACGTCGTGTCCGCGCTCAGCGAGGACGGCGGTACGGGTGTGAAGACCGGGCCGCCGTCGAAGGACGAGATCGCCGAGGCCGGCGAGGAGTTCTTCGCGGCCTGGGAGAAGGGGCAGGCGCAGGCCGCCGCCGATCTCACCAACAACGCGATACCCGCGAAGAACCTGCTCACCGGGTACAGCGCGGACGCGCACATCACCGGGGTGAAGATCACCCCCGGAACGGCCACCGGAGCGACCGTGCCCTTCTCCGTGAAGGCCACGGTGTCGTTCGAGGGGAAGACGAAGCCCCTCGCCTACAAGAGCAGTCTGACGATCGTCCGGGGTACGACGACCGGGAAGGCGCTGGTCGACTGGAAACCGTCGGTCATCCATCCCGGTCTCGCCGTCTCCGGGGACAAGCTGGTCACCGGGGAGGCCGCGAACCCGCCGATCGAGGCCGTGGACCGGGACGGCAAGGTGCTGACGAAGGAGAAGTACCCGTCGCTGGGGCCGATCCTGGACACCCTGCGGGCGCGCTACGGCGACAAGGCGGGCGGTACGCCGGGCGTCGAGCTGATGATCCGGCACGCGGACACCGAGACGGCCGACACCTCGCTGCTGACCCTCGCCGAGGGCACCCCGGGCAAGCTCCCGACGACGCTGAGCGCGAGCGCGCAGGCCGCCGCCGAGAAGGCGGTGCTGAAGTTCTCCGAGTCGTCCGTGGTCGCCGTACAGCCGAGCACGGGTGAGGTGCTGGCGGTCGCCAACCACCGTACGGACCAGTTCAACGCGGCCTTCGAGGGCACGTTGGCACCCGGCTCCACGATGAAGATCATCACGGCGGCGATGCTGATCGACAACGGTGTCGCGACGATGAACGGCCCGGCGCCCTGTACGCCGACCGCGATCTGGAAGAGCCAGACCTTCAGCAACCTCAAGGGCATGGAACCGAACGAGGGCGCCACTCTCGCCAACGACTTCCTGCGCTCCTGCAACACCGGTTTCATCAAGCTGATCGACGGCACCACCACGAACAAGCTCACCGACGAGTCGCTGACGACCGAGGCCCAGGAGCGGTTCGGGCTCGGGCAGGACAACTGGAAGACCGGGATCACCTCCTTCGACGGCAGCGTCCCCGCCTCCCCCGGCCCGGACCGCGCGGCCAACGCGATCGGGCAGGGCCAGGTGCAGATGAGCCCGCTGAACATGGCGTCGGTGACGGCGACGGCGATCACGGGCGAGTTCCGGCAGCCGTACCTCGTATCGCCCGACCTGGACGACCGTCAGCTGGCGAAGGCGAAGGGGCTGCCGTCGAGCACGTCCGCGCAGCTCAAGGAGATGATGCGGATGACGGCGACCCAGGGCACCGCCCAGGAGGCCATGTCCGGGCTGACCGGGGACATCGGTGCGAAGACGGGGTCCGCGGAGGTGGACGGCCAGGAGAAGTCCAACAGCTGGTTCACCGGATTCCGGGGCGACATCGCGGCGGCGGCCATGACCTTGGAGGGCGGTCACGGCGGCGACGCGGCCGGTCCGATTGTCGCAGCCGTGCTACGGACCGGCGGCTGAACTCACCCGCACAGGACGGGACTCTAGGGTGGTCGTTGTCGTTGAGGTGTAGGTGAGGGCAACGGGGACCCTGGGGATTACCGCGGAGGATCGGGAGCTGTGGGCAAGAGGGGCAAGAAGAGGCACGTCGCCGAGCGACAGAGTGCACGGAAGACCAGGCCCGCCGCGATCGGCGGGATGATCGCCGTGGTCGTCGGCGGCGCCGCTTTCGGCGTCTACGCGCTGTACGGCGGCGGAGCGGCGGCCGAGGACGGCTCCTCGACGGCCACCACGGCCGACCAGAAGTCGAAGGTACCGACGGGCCCGGTGTCGGCGGCGCAGGTCAAGGCAGTCGCCACGCAGTTCCTGACGGCGTGGCAGACGGGCAGGACCGCCCAGGCGGCGGCAGCCACGAACGCCACGACTGCCGCAGCCACAACGCTCCTCACCGGCTACACCAAGGACGCCCACATCACCGGCGTGACGATCACACCGGGCGTGGCGACGGGCGCCAAGGTCCCGTTCTCGGTCAAGGGCACGGTGACGTTCGGCGGTACGAGCAAGCCGCTCGCGTACGAGAGCGCCCTGACCGTGGTCCGTCGTACGTCCGACGGGAAGCCGCTGGTCGACTGGCACGCGTCGGTGGTCCACCCCGACCTGGCGGACGGCGACAAGCTGCTCACCGGGGAGGCGGGCACCCCGCCGATCAAGGCGGTGGACCGGGACGGCGGCGAACTGACGCTGAAGAAGTACCCGTCCCTGGGCACGGTCCTGGACAGCCTCCGGGAGAAGTACGGCAAGAAGGCCGGCGGCAAGGCGGGCATCGAGCTGCGGGTCGTGCGCGGTACGGCGTCCAAGGCGGCCAAGTCGGCCGACAAGACCCTGCTGGAGCTGAGCAAGGGCACGCCGGGTGTGGTGAAGACGACGCTGAGCCCGAGTCTGCAGGCGGCGGCGGAGACGCAGGTCGCGAAGAAGGCGAAGTCGTCGGTGGTGCTGATCCGCCCGTCGACGGGCGAGGTGTTGGCGGTGGCGAACCAGTCCCACGGCTTCAACACGGCGTTCCAGGGGTCGTTGGCGCCGGGTTCGACGATGAAGGTCATCACGTCGTCGCTGCTGATCGAGAAGGGGCTGGCGTCGGCGGACGAGGCGCATCCGTGCCCCAAGTACTCGACGTACGGCGGCTGGAAGTTCCAGAACGACGACGAGTTCGAGATCAAGGGCGGGACCTTCAAGGCGAGTTTCGCGCGGTCCTGCAACACGGCTTTCATCAGCCAGGCGAAGGAACTCGACAACGACAGCCTGACCAAGCAGGCGCAGCAGGTGTTCGGCCTCGGCATGGACAACTGGGCGATCGGCGTCTCGACCTTCGACGGGTCGGTGCCGGTGCAGTCGCAGGCGCAGATGGCGGCGTCGTTGATCGGGCAGGGCGGGGTCCGGATGAACCCGCTGAACATGGCGTCGGTGGCGGCGACGGTGGAGTCGGGGGTGTTCCGGCAGCCGTACCTGGTCTCGGCGGACGTGGACGGCCGTACGTTGGCCACGGCGTCCCGGACGATGTCGTCGGCGACGCTGTCGCAGTTGCGGGAGCTGATGCAGTACACGGCGGCGTACGGGACGGCTGCGGAAGCGATGGTCGGCCTGGGCCCGGACTACGGGGCGAAGACGGGGTCCGCGGAGGTGGACGGCCAGGACAAGCCGAACGGCTGGTTCACGGCGTACCGGGGGGATCTGGCCGGTGCGGGTGTGGTGGTGCAGGGTGGGCACGGGGGGAGTACGGCGGGGCCGATCGTGGCGGCGCTGCTGAAGGCTGGGGGCTGACTTTTCTCGCCCCCGCCGCCCCTACCCATTCCCATCCCCTGGGGGCTGCCGCCCCCAGACCCCCGCTGTCGGCCTGAACGGCCTCGTCCTCAAACGCCGGACGGGCTGGGTATCTCAGCCCGGCACCCGCGCCCCCGCCGCCATGTACGTCCGCCGCAAAAACCTCATCAGCGTCTTCGTCTCGAACTGCACCACCGACACACTCCCCGCCGAGTGGAACTCGACCACCGCCTGCACCCGCCCGCACGGCCACACCCGCACCTCCCCCGACCCCACCGGCGCCCGCAACCCCTCCTCCAGCAACGACCGCGAGAACGTCCACTCATGCGGACCGGGCAGCCCGATCCGCACCGCGCGCGGATCCGCCTCCGGGTCGTAGCGCAGGACCACGGGAACCGCGCCCCGGTCGTCGTCCTGGGTGTCCGTGACGATATGGGCTCGCGCGTACTGCTCGACTGCGGACATCGGACGGCCCCTAACGCTGCGTGACCTATGCAGAAGCTGTGAATCCACTTCTTCTCCAATGTCGCACATTCTCCCGATTCCGCCTCAGATTGCCCTCGCTTCGCTCTTGCAAGAGGTTCGCAACAAGCCACTATTATCGAACGGTGCATGTGCCTGATGGATTCATCAACGCCCCCGTCTCCGTAGCGGCCGGAGTCGTCGCCGCCGGCGCGGTCGCCGTGAGCCTGCGTGGCGCCCGGCGCGAGCTGGACGAACGGACCGCGCCGCTCGCCGGTCTGGTGGCCGCGTTCATCTTCGCCGTGCAGATGCTGAACTTCCCGGTCGCGGCCGGGACCAGCGGACACCTGCTCGGCGGGGCCCTGGCCGCGATACTCGTGGGGCCCTACACAGGGGTCCTGTGCGTGTCCGTCGTACTCCTCATGCAGGGCATCCTCTTCGCGGACGGCGGTCTGACCGCGCTCGGCGTGAACATCACGGTCATGGCCGTGGTGACGAGCGTCGTCGCCTACGCCACCTTCCGCGGACTGGTGAAGGTGCTGCCCAAGAAGCGCCGTTCGGTCACCGTCTCCGCCTTCGTCGCCGCGGCGATCTCCGTACCCGCCGCCGCCTTCGCCTTCACGCTCGTCTACGCGATCGGCGGCACGACGGACGTACCGATCGGGCGGGTCCTCACCGCGATGGTCGGCGTGCACGTGCTCATCGGGCTCGGCGAGGCCGCGATCACCGCGTTCACGGTCGGCGCCGTGATCGCCGTACGGCCGGATCTCGTCCACGGCGCCAAGGGCCTGACCCGGAAGCTTCAGCTGCGCGTCAACGGCGAACTGATCGACGCGGCGCCGGCCGCCGAGCCGCAGCCCACACCCCTCGCCCCCGTCCCCGCCCCCTCCCACCGCACCCGCAACGTCTGGCTCACCGGCCTCGCCGCCTCCCTCGTCCTCGCCGGTGTCGTCAGCTTCTACGCCTCCGCTAACCCCGACGGCCTGGAGAAGGTCGCCGCCGACAAGGGCATCGACGCCAAGGTCGAGGAGCACGCCGCCGCCGACTCCCCGCTCGCCGACTACGGCGTCGAGGGCATCGGCGACGGGCGGCTGTCCGGTGGTCTCGCCGGGGTGATCGGGGTCGGCGTCACGATCGCCGCCGGGACCGGCGTCTTCTGGGCGGTACGCAGCCGTCGTACCGACGAGGACGCCACGGCTGCCTCGGCCGCCACCCCGAGCGCGAGCGTCTGACATGGGTGCCGGGCACGCCCATCGGCTCTACCGGCACGCCCACTCCCCGGTTCACGCGCTGCCGCCGCACACCAAGCTCGCCGCCGCCTTCGCCTTCGTGATCGTGGTCGTCTCCACGCCCCGGGAGGCGGTGTGGGCCTTCGCCGCGTACGCCGTACTGCTGGCGGTCGTGGCCCGGCTCGCCCGCGTACCCGCCGGGTTTCTGCTCAAGCGGCTGCTGATCGAGGTGCCCTTCGTCGCCTTCGCCGTGCTCATGCCGTTCGTGGCGGAGGGCGAGCGGGTCGAGGTGCTGGGAATGTCGCTCAGCGTCAGCGGCCTCTGGGGCGCCTGGAACGTCCTCGCGAAGGGCACCCTCGGCGTCGCCACCTCCGTACTCCTCGCCTCCACCACCGAGCTGCGCGCACTCCTCCTCGGGCTTCAGCGGCTCAAACTCCCGCCGCTGCTCGTACAGATCGCCTCCTTCATGATCCGGTACGGCGATGTCATCGCGGACGAGATGCGGCGGATGCGGATCGCGCGGGAGTCACGCGGCTTCGAGGCGAGCGGCGTACGGCACTGGGGGGTGCTGGCGAAGTCCGCCGGGGCGCTGTTCATCCGGTCGTACGAGCGGGGTGAGCGGGTGTATCTCGCCATGGTCAGCCGGGGGTACACCGGGTCCATGCCCGTCATCGACGAGGTGACCGCGTCCCGGGCGCAGTGGTCGTACGCCTTCGCCCTGCCGGTCGCCGCGCTCGTCGTATGTCTGCTGGGATGGACCCTGTGACAACCTCAGCCCCACCCTCACTCGACGTGGCCGGACTGGCCTACGCCTACCCCGACGGCCACCAGGCCCTCTTCGGCGTCGACTTCACCGTCGGGCGCGGGGAGCGGGTGGCGCTGCTCGGGCCGAACGGGGCCGGCAAGACGACCCTCGTGCTGCATCTCAACGGCATCCTCACCCCGGGCGCGGGGACGGTCACCGTGGCCGGGCTGCCCGTCGGCAAGCGGCACATGGCCGAGATCCGGCGCAAGGTCGGGATCGTTTTTCAGGATCCCGACGACCAGCTCTTCATGCCGACCGTCCGGGAGGACGTCGCCTTCGGCCCCGCCGCGGCAGGCATGAAGGGCGAGGAGTTGGAGGGGCGGGTGCGTTCCGCGCTCGATCTGGTCGGGATGGCGGACTTCGCCGACCGGCCGCCGCACCATCTCTCCTTCGGGCAGCGGCGCCGGGTGGCGGTGGCGACCGTGCTCGCCATGGAGCCCGAGATCCTCGTCCTCGACGAGCCGTCGTCCAACCTCGACCCCGCCTCGCGCCGCGAACTGGCCGACATCCTGCGGTCGTTGGACGTCACCGTCCTCATGGTCACGCACGATCTGCCGTACGCCCTGGAGCTGTGCCCGCGCGCGCTGATCCTCAGCGAGGGCGTCATCGCCGCCGACGGCCCCACCGGCGAACTCCTCGCCGACGACGCCCTGATGCGCGCGCACCGCCTGGAGTTGCCGTTCGGTTTCGACCCGCGCTCCGTCTCCACCGCCCGCACCTGATGGCAACGGGCGCGTGGACAATGGGCGCGTGATCGAACAAGAGGACGCGCACGACGATGTGCACAACCCCGGGTCGCCGCGCCTCGACGACCAGTTGTGCTTCGCGCTGTACGCGGCCCAGCGCGCGATGACCGCCGCCTACCGTCCGCTCCTGGACGAGCTGGGCCTCACCTACCCGCAGTACCTCGTGCTGCTGGTCCTGTGGGAGCGCGGCGAGGTGACCGTGAAGGAGCTGGGCACCGCCCTGTGCCTCGACTACGGCACGGTGTCGCCGCTGCTCAAGCGGCTGGAGGCGGCGGGTCTGGTCCGCCGGGAGCGGTCGGCGCTGGACGAGCGGTCGGTGTCGGTCCGGGTCACCGGGCGCGGCGACGAACTCCGGGAGCGCGCGGCGCTCGTACCGGGCGCACTGCTCGCGGCGACGGAGCTGAGCGGGGGCGAGGTCGCGCGGCTGCGGGGCGAGCTGTGGGAGCTGGCGGAGCGGGCGCAGGGCGCGGCGGACCGGGCCCGGCACTGACCTGAGGTTACCCACGGTTTCTACCCCCGGGTAGCAACTACCTCCCTACCGGCCGGTACCTTGTGCACGATGTAATTGACGTAGTTGTTTTTGGGGGAGGTTCTGCCGTGGCTGACGACGGTATCGATATCGAGGCCGGTCCTGACGCTCGTCCGGACACCCGTCCGACGAAGATCATGTACGTCGCCGAGGCCACCGCCCACGGCGGCCGGGACGGTGACGTCACAAGCCAGGACGGTCAGATCGCGCTGAAGGTGGCGATGCCGCCGGCGCTGGGCGGCGACGGCAACGGCACCAACCCGGAGCAGCTGTTCGCAGCCGGTTACAGCTCCTGCTTCCACAACGCGCTGGTCCTGGTCGGCCACCGCGAGGGCTACGACCTGACCGGCTCGACGGTCGCCGCGAAGGTCGGCATCGGCCCCAACAAGCAGCGCGGCTACGGCCTCGCGGTCGCCCTGAGCGTCTCGCTGCCCGTCCTGGACCAGGACATCGCGGCCAAGCTGGTGGACGCGGCGCACATGGTCTGCCCGTACTCGAACGCCACCCGCGACAACATCGATGTGACGATCATCCTGGGCTGAGGAATCGTCGGCGGGTGAGTGTGCGTTACACCGCCGTGGACTTGAACGTGAAGGGCACGGTCACCGACGGCTTCGAGCCGGTCAGGGACGCGTTCGTACGGAACTTCGCGACCGGCGGCGAGCGCGGCGCCGCCGTCACCGTGTACCGGGACGGGCGCCGGGTCGTCGACCTGTGGGCCGGTACCCGCGATGTCGACGGTGACGCGCCCTGGGAGCACGGCACCGCGCAGATCGTGCGCTCGGCGACGAAGGGCGTCGCCGCCGCCGTACTGCTGATGCTGGCCCAGCGCGGCGAGCTGGACCTGGACGCTCCCGTCGGCGAGTACTGGCCGGAGTTCAAGGCGGCGGGCAAGGAGCGCACACTCGTACGGCAGCTGCTCTCGCACCGCGCGGGCGTCCCCGTGCTCGACCGGCCGCTCACGCCCGCGCAGGCCATCGATCCGGCCCTCGGTGCGGCGGCGGTCGCGGCCCAGGCGCCGGTCTGGGCGCCGGGCACGGACCACGGGTACCACGCGCAGACGTACAGCTGGCTGACGGGCGAACTCGTACGGCGGGTCAGTGGCCGTCCGATCGGTGAGTGGGTCGCGACGGAGATCGCGGGCCCGGCCGGGCTGGACCTCTGGATCGGACTGCCGGAGGCGGAGGCCGAGGCGGGTCGCGTGGGCCGGGTCGGGCGGGTCCCCACCCCGCAGACGCCGGAGTCGGGCGGCATCAGGACACGCCCCAAGCGGTCCGTGGCCGAGGCCTACGCCGACCCGGAGTCCCTTACCAGCCGCGCCTTCGCCGCGATCACCCCGCTCCCGGACGAGAACGACCCCGCGTACCGCGCCGCCGCCCTGCCCGCCTCCAACGGCATCGCCACGGCCGACGGACTCGCCCGCTTCTACGCCTCCCTGATCGGCCAGGTCGACGGCGGGACACGCCTGTTCACCCCGGAGACGGCCGAGCTGGCCCGCCGCGAGGAATCCGCCGGGCCGGACCGCGTCCTGGTGATCGGCACCCGCTTCGGCCTCGGCTACATGCTCCACGGCGCCGCCTCCCCGCTCCTGACCCCCGGCTCGTTCGGCCACCCCGGCCGCGGCGGCGCCCTCGGCTTCGCCGACCCCGAGACGGGCATCGCCTTCGGCTACGTCACGAACGGCCTCCGCAAGAGCGTGACGGCGGACGGGCGCGCGCAGGCGTTGGTACGGGGAGTGCGGGCGGCGCTGTAGGGGCTACAGGGGCTACAGGGGCTACAGACGGAGCTGTAGGGGCGCGGGTAGGCAGGCGAGGCAGGCGCAGGCCTGGCCAGGCGGCTTACCCGAGACCGAGCGAATGCGACGTGCGCCCCGACGCCTCGTCGATCTCGTCGTGGGCCTTCGTCAGCAGTCTCATCGCCAGTTCGTTGAGGGCGCGTGCCCCGGCGATCTCCTCGCCGACGCGTGGCTGGTTCTCGTCGGCCCGGTGACGGCTGGCGTAGCCGTGGGCCCGTACCTCGCTCCCGTCCGCGAGCCGTACGAGCGCCGCGGCCCTCGTGCGCTGCTCGTCCTCCTCGAACTCCAGCTCGACATGCCATCCCACTGCGGTGTGCGTCATGACGATCACCTCCGGTACCGCTGCTTCCAGGGTGCTCCTGTCGCCCCCGGCACGCACGCCCGTTGTGTGACGTTCGTCGCGATGACCCCACTTACCGTGTCCTCAGGCGTCCCGCCGTGCTCTGCTGAAAGCTTCCCGCGAACGTCCCGCACCGACGCGAAGGAGTTGTCGTGCCCCCTACCTCGTGCCGCCCCCGTCCCCACGGCAGCCGTTAACGGGCCACGGGCACGTACCGACCATGCGCTGCTGTCTCCCCGCTCCCCTGGCCGCCCTCGCGGCGTTCCCCTCCCCCCGCGACCTGGTCCGCTCCGGCGCGCTCCTCACGCCCGCCGTGCTCCGCTCCGCGCTCGCCGCGCGCCGGGAGCGCGTGACCCACCCCGACACCGTGACGGCCCTCAACCTGGAGCTGGTCACGCTCACCGAGGACCGCGCCGTCATCACCTGGTACACGGCCGTGCCCGGCACCGACGACGGCTTCGGCCACCTGGTCCCGGCGGTCACGGAGGGCGAGGTGGTGTACGGCACCCACCCCGCCCATCTCGACCGTACGGCGGCGGAGGACCACCCGACGGCCCACCACTACGTGGAGCTGACGGACCTGGAGCCGGGCCAGACGTACTACTACCGGGCCCGTTCGCGGGGCAGGGCGGCCACACCGACCCCGCTGCACCTGGTGCGCGGGAACGCGGTGGGCACCTCCCTCCACGGCCTGGGCTCGCACGGCGGCCCGTACTCCTTCACGACCCCCCAGCCACCCCCCGGCCGCCACCTCCTCTCCATCGCGCTCTGCAACGACCTGCACCTCGGCGAGACGACGGCGGGCCTGGTGGCCGGCGTACCGATGCTGCGCGGGGTCTCGCAGCAGCCCGGCCTGGACCCGTACCCGGAGATCATGAGCCGGGCGATGGTGGAGGAGGCCCACCGGCGCGGGGCGGACGTCCTGCTGGCCGCCGGCGACATCTCGGCGGCCGGCGCACCCCGGGACCTGGCCGAGGCCCGCCGCATCCTGGACGGCTTCGGCACCCACGGACGGGACTACTTCGTCGTACGGGGCAACCACGACCGCCCGAGACACCCCGACGACTCGTTCCGGGACTCCTTCCGCGACGGCTTCCTGGGCGGCGCCGACGGCCTCGGCTACTTCGCACGCGACCTGGGCGGGCTGCGCCTGATCGGCCTGGACACCTACGAGAAGAGCGGCAACGGCGGCGACGCGGGCGGCCTGAGCCCGGAACAACTGGCCTGGTTCAGAACCCAGTTGAGGACGGACCGCGACCAGCCGACGATCGTCTTCGGCCACCACCCGTTGACGACAAGGGACTCGGTGTTCCCGATGGGCCGCGGCCAGCGCCTGGACCGCGCCCAGGCCCGCTCGATCGTCGAGTCGTACGCCGCCTCCCCGGGCGTCTTCCTCCACCACGCGGGCCACACCCACCGCAACAAGCGCACGGCCCTGACCAGCGCGCCGCACGTCACCCAGCAGGAGGTCAGCGCGGTGAAGGACTACCCGGGCGGCTTCTGCCTCCTCCGTATCCACACCGGCGGCTACGCCCTCAACTACTACAAGAACAGCAGCGTCCCGGCCCGCGCCTGGGTCGAACGCAGCCGCCGCACGGCGGGCGGCCTGTGGCCCCACCACGCCTTCGGCCGCGCGGTGACCGACCGCAACAGCATGCGCCTCCACGACCTGTCCGGCGTACGTGCTTACATGCCCGTGTGACAGCCGACAACCCGGCGAAAGCAGCCCCGTTCCGCATCCGCCCCCGCACGGACACCGACCTGGAAGCGTGCGTACGCGTACTGGCGACGGTCCACGAGCGGAACGCGTACCCCCTCAACTGGCCACAGGACCCGCCCACTTGGCTGACCCCGCCGTCACTCCTGGCGGCATGGGTGGCGGAAGAGGATGAGAATGGGAATGGGGGAATCATCGGCCACATCGTCCTGTCCCGCAGCGAGGAGGGCGACGCGGCGGCGGCCCTGTGGACCGGGGGCCCGACGGCCGTGATCAACCGCCTGTACGTCGATCCGGCGGCCCGGGGCCGTGGAGTCGGCGCGGCGCTGATGACCCGGGCGGTGACAGACGCCAACTCCCGTGCCCTGCACCCGGTTCTGGACGTGGCGTCGACGGACACAGCGGCGGCGGCGCTGTACGAGCGCCTGGGCTGGACCCTGTTGGCGGCGGAGGTGGAGCAGGAGTGGGGGCCGGGGCAACGGGTGAAGGTCCGCTGCTATGCGGCGCCGGCGCGACCGGGGCCCACTACCCGGCGTGCAGCATCAGCCCGATCCCGATGACGAGCAGCCCGGCGGCGGCGATACGCGGCGCCCCGAACCGCTCTTTGAAGAACACGGCTCCGATGGCTGCTCCCACGATGATCGAGGATTCCCTGAGGGCGGCGACGGGGGCGAGTTCAGCACGGGTCTGCGCCCACAGCACGAGCCCGTACGCCGCCACGGACAGCGCGGCGCCGAGCAGCCCGACCCCGGCGAACGGCCGTACCTTCGCGAGGAATTGACCCCGCCAGCGGTAGAGGGCATAGCCGGGGATGGCGATGCCCTCCAGGGCCATCAGCCAGGCGATGTAGCCGAGCGCGGACCCTGACGCCCGTACCCCCAGCCCGTCGACGACGGTGTACGCGGCGATGGACAGCCCGGTAGCCAACGCGGCCCCGATCGCCGCCCAGTTGGGCCGCCGGCCGCGCAGCCCCCACAGCGCGACGCCGGTAAGTCCCGCACAGGACAAGGCGATTCCGGCCGCCGCCCAGCCGTCGGGCACCTCGTTCGCGAACACGGCGGCGAGCAGGGTGACGACGAGGGGTGCGGTGCCGCGCGCGATCGGATACGCCTGCCCGAAGTCACCGAGCCGGAACGACCGCATGAGCAGCACCAAGTAGACGAGATGGATGACGGCCGAGACGACGAGATACGGCCACGCGCCGGCAGCGGGAAAGGGCACGAACGGCACGGCGACCAGCCCGATCACCATTCCGCCACCGGCGATGAGCGTGAACCCGACCAGCTTGTCGGTGATGCGGTGCGCGAGCGCGTTCCAGGAGGCGTGGGTGACGGCGGCGAGCAGGACGGCGGCGGTGACGGTCGGGGTCACGAAGCCGCCGACTCCCGCACGTCCACGAGGACGGCACCGGCATGCCCGATCAGCGCCTTCGGCTCCATGGGAAACACGGTGTACGGGGTGCCTGCGGCGGCCCAGACGAGGTCGTGCTCCAGCAGCGAACGGTCGGCGAGCACAGGCGTCCTGGTCCGGTGCCCGAAGGGCGGTACGCCCCCGATGGCGTACCCGGTGGTCTCCCGTACGACGTCCACCTTGGCGCGGGTGACCTTCGCGGCGCCGAGTTCGCGCCGGACGAGTTCGACGTCGACGCGGGAGGCACCGTCCATGAGGACGAGGACCGGGACCCCGTCGGCGGAGAAGATCAACGACTTGCAGATCTGGCTCAACTCACACCCGATCGCGGCGGCGGCCTCGGCAGCGGTACGCGTCTCGTCGGGGAACCGGCGGATACGGGAGGTGAGTTCACTGAGACCCAACTGATCGAGAGCCTCGGCAAAACGGGAAGACGTCGTCATGCCCGGCACGTTAGCGGGCGGACAGATGCATCACGAACGAATTCCGATCAGCCGTACGTCTGGGTCAGGAAAGAAGCCGGTGAGGGCTCCCCGTCCCCACGGGGCCCTCACCGGCCGGCTTTTTCAGGCGCCGTACGTCAGGCTCGTACCAGCTCCCTGTCCTCGTCCTTCGGGCGGTTGTCGTCGTCCAGGGCTCGCAGGCCCTCGCCCTCCACGTCGACGTTCGGCAGGGCGCGGTCCAGCCACTTCGGGAGCCACCAGGCCTTCTTGCCCAGCAGGGCCAGTACCGCCGGGACGATCGCCATGCGGACCACGAACGCGTCGAAGAAGACCGCGATCGCCAGGCCGAAGCCGATCATCTTGATCATCGACTCGGTGGAGCTGATGAAGCCGCCGAAGACGGCCATCATGATCACCGCGGCGGCGGCCACGACGCGGGCGCTGTGCTTGAAGCCGGTCACCACGGCCTCGGTCGGCGACTCGCCGTGGACGTACGCCTCGCGCATCCGGGTCACGAGGAACACCTCGTAGTCCATCGCGAGGCCGAAGACCACGCCGACCATGAAGATCGGCATCATCGACATGATCGGACCGGTCTCCTCCACGCCGATCAGACCGCTCAGCCAGCCCCACTGGAAGACCGCCACGACCGCGCCCAGCGCCGCCAGCACCGAGAGCAGGAAGCCGAGGGCCGCCTTCAGCGGGACCAGGATCGAGCGGAAGACCACGATCAGGAGGAGGAAGGCGAGGCCCACCACCAGGCCCAGATACGGGATCAGGGCGTCGTTGAGCTTCTGCGAGAAGTCGATGTTCATCGCGGTCGTGCCGGTGACCAGGACGTTCGCACCCGTGTCGGCCTTGACGTCGGCACCCTCGGCACGGATGGCGTGCACCAGGTCCTCGGTCTGGACCGAAGACGGCTTGGAGTCCGGGATCACGGTGATCGTCGCGGTGTCGCCGGCCTTGTTGAACTGGGCCGGGCTGACCGACACGACGTCGTCGATGCCCTTGATCCTGTCGGTCAACGCGGTGGCGTCGGCCTTGGGGTCGGCGCTGCCCGCGGCGTCGTACACGACCATCAGCGGACCGTTGAACCCGGGACCGAAGCCCTCCGAGAGGAGGTCGTAGGCGCGGCGCTGTGTCGTGGACGTCGGCTGCGAGCCGTCGTCGGGCAGACCCAGCTCCAACTGCGTGGCCGGGACCGCGATCGCACCCAGCCCGATCACACCGAACAGCAGGACGGCGACCGGCCGCCGGATGACGAAACTCGCCCAGCGCGCACCCATGTTGGGCTTCGCCGCCACCTCGGACGCATCGTCCTTGCTCGGCTCGCTCTCCTTGCTCTTCTTCTTGCTCTTCTTCTGGCCCGCCGGCTGGACCTTCCGGCCCGCGTATCCGAGCAGCGCCGGGATCATCGTCAGTGCGATGAGTACGGCGACCACGACCGTGCCCGCCGCCGCGAGGCCCATCTTGGTCAGCATCGGGACGTTGACGACCGCGAGGCCCGCGAGGGCGATCACGACCGTGAGGCCAGCGAAGACCACCGCCGAACCGGCGGTGCCGGTGGCGCGGCCGGCCGCATCCTCGCGGTCGCGGCCCTCGGCCAGCTCGCTGCGGTAGCGGGAGACGATGAACAGCGCGTAGTCGATACCGACCGCGAGACCGATCATCAGGGCGAGCGTGGAGGTCGTGTCGCCCAGGTCGAGCGCCTTGGCGAGGGCGGTGATGGTGGAGACACCGATCCCGACGCCGATGATCGCGGTCAGCAGCGGCAGCCCGGCGGCGACCATGGAGCCCAGGGTGACGACGAGGACGACCGCGGCGATGGCGAGGCCGATGATCTCGCCGACCGCTCCCGGCTCGGACGCGGCCTGGAGCGCGTCACCGCCGACGTCGACGGTCAGCCCGGTGGCCCGGGCCTCGTCGCCGGCCTTCTCCAGGGCGTCCTTGGTCGAGTCCGCCAACTCCATGCCGGGAAGCTCGTACTTCACCGAGGTGTAGGCGACCGACCCGTCCTTGCTCACGGCGTTCGTCGTGAACGGGTCGGTGACGGAGACGACTTCGGAGCCGTCGCCCAGTTGCTTGACGGTCTTCTCGACGGTCGCCTTGTTGTCGGCGTCCGTCATCTTCTGGCCCTCGGGCGCCTTGAAGACTATGCGTCCGGTCGCTCCGTCGGCGCTGGCGCCGGGGAAACGCTGTTCCAGCAGGTCGAAGGCCTTCTGGGCCTCCGTACCCGGAATCGAGAAGGAGGTGGTGCCCGCGGCGGGCGCGCTGGCCGCGCCGACTCCCGCGAGCGTCAGCAGTGCCACCCAGATCAGGGCGACGAAATGCCGTCGCCTGAAGGCGAGCCGGCCGAGTTTGTAGAGGAACGTGGCCACTGGGGCGTACTCCCGGTCAGGTCGTGGAGGTGCAAATGGGCAGGGTTGATCGGCCTGTTGGGGGGCAGGGGTGATCAGCCCGACGACGTGAGCGGTCGCGTCAGGTACAAGTGGGGTCGTTCACAGGGCCGTACGAGGTTCGTACGAGGTACAACCTTCGTACGTACGAGGGTTGAGAGGTGTACGAGGACTTACGGGACCGACACGCCGAGGGCGGGGAGCACCACGGCGTCGATGTAGTCACGCAAGTAGGCCTGTGTCGGGGGCAGTTCGTCGATGAGCGTGCGCGCTACGAAGCCGCCGATCATCATGTGCAGCACGTAGTCGGCCGCCGGATTGTCCGCACGGACCTCACCGCGGTCGATGGCACGCTGGATCACCTTGCGGAATTCCAGCATCTCCGGTTCGACGAGCAGCTCCCGGAACGCCAGGAGAAGATCGGGGTTCGCGTGGACAGCCATGCCCAGAGCCCGCATCAGCGCGGAGTTCTGTTCCATGGTGCAGTCGTCCTCGCGGACCAGCAGGGCGTGGAAGTCGCCACGCAGGGACCCGGTGTCGATGTCGGCGATGACGGCGCCACCAGGCTTGCTGTGCCGCATCGCCCTGACGACCAGTTCGGCCTTGCCACCCCACTGGCGGTAGAGCGTGGCCTTGCTGGACTTCGTACGGGCGGCGACGGCGTCCATGGTGAGAGCCTCGTAGCCGACTTCCCGGAGCAGGTCGAGCGTGGCGCCGTACAACTCGGCCTCCCGCTCGGGCGTGATCCGACTACGACGCGCCGTTGCGACCTCGGTCATGCCACTCACCCTTCCGGTTCCAGTATCGGACGACACCGTTTCGTACAGCTCCGCCGTACGTCAATGAGCATAGCCTGAGAACGAGAGAAACGAAACTGTTTCGTACGTGTTCTCTACGTGTCCTGACTCACGGAACTCACGGGAGATCCGGACCGGCCGGGGCCCACGCGCCCCCACCGCACACCCGTGCCCGGCAATTCACAAGTTGCTGGGGCCCCGTTCCCGGAAAAGCATGGGGAGGTGAGCTATCTGCGCCTGCCCCACCTCAGCGGCGACCTGCTGTGCTTCGTAGCCGAGGACGACCTCTGGCTCGCCCCCCTCGACGGGCCCGGCCGAGCCTGGCGGCTCACCGTCGACCGTACGAAGGTCGGGCACCCGCGCTTCTCGCCGGACGGCCGGCACATCGCGTACACGAGCTGGCGCAGTCTCGTGCCGGAGATCCACCACGCGCCGGTCGACGGCGGCCCCGCGCGGCGGCTCACCTACTGGGGCAGCGCCGACACCCAGGTCTGCGGCTGGTCCCCGGACGGCGACATCCTCGCCGTCGCCTCCCACGGCCAGCCCTTCTCCTACTTCACCTGGGCGTACAGCGTCCCGGCGGACGGCGGCCCCGGCGGCCGGCTCCCCTGGGGCCCGGTCTCCGACATCCAGGTCGCGGACATCGGCGGCGAGCGCAAGACCCTCCTCCTCACCGGCACCCCACCCCACGAACCGGCCGCCTGGAAGCGCTACCGGGGCGGCGCGACCGGCCGCCTCTGGCTGCACGGCGAGCGCCTCCTCCCCGACCTCGACGGCCACCTGCACTCCCCCATGTTCGTCGGCGACCGCATCGCCTTCCTCTCCGACCACGAGGGCGTCGGCAACCTGTACTCGTGCGCGTACGACGGCTCCGACCTGCGCCGGCACACCGACCACGACGCCTTCTACGCCCGGCACGCCGCCGGCGACGGCACCCGGGTCGTGTACCAGTGCGGGGGCGATCTGTGGATCGTCGACGACCTCGCCGCCGACTCCCTCCCCCGCCGACTGGACGTACGGCTCGGCGGTCCCCGCGCGGGCCGCCGTACGTACCAGGTGCCCGCCGCGCAGCACGTCGACGGCATCTCGGTCGACGAGACGGGCCGCGCGAGCGCCGTCGTCGTACGCGGCAGCCTGTACTGGCTGACCCACCGGGACGGCCCGGCTCGGACGATCACCGACACACCCGGCGTACGGGTCCGGCTGCCCGAGATGCTCGGCTCGGGCGGCCAGGTCGCGTACGTCACCGACGCCGAGGGCGAGGACGCGATCGAGATCGCCTACCTCCCGAGGGCGAGCGGGGAGCGGGAGCCGAGACGGCTGGCGTCGGGCGAGCTGGGCCGGGTACTGGAACTGGTGTCCGACCCGGCGGGTGAGCGCCTGGCCATCGCCGCCCACGACGGCCGCCTCCTCCTGCTCACTGTGTCTGACGGAGCGGCTGCCGCCGCGGGCACGGAGGACTCGAACGGGGACGCGACGGAGCTGATCTGCTCCCTCAACGGCCCGGTCACCGACCTCGCCTTCTCCCCGGACGGCGCCTGGCTGACCTGGTCGCATCCGGGCATCGGCCGCTCGCTCCGCCAGATCAAGATGGCCCGTATAAAGGACCGCCTGATCGTCGACGTGACGAACGGCCGCTTCGAGGACGAGAACCCGGTCTTCACGCGCGACGGCCGCTATCTGGCCTTCCTCTCCTGGCGGGGCTTCGACCCGGTGTACGACGTCCACACGGGCGACCTCTCCTTCCCGCTCGGCTGCCGCCCGTACCTGGTCCCGCTCTCCTCCGCGACTCCTTCCCCCTTCGCGCTCTCCCCCGACGGCCGCCCGGCCGCAGGTGGCCTGGATCCGGCCGAGGACGAGGGCACCGAAGGCGGCACGGACGGGACGGTGACAGTCGAGGCCGAAGGGCTGGAGAGCCGCGTCACCCCCTTCCCGGTAACCGCCTCCAAGTACTCGGCGCTGTATCCGGTCGCGGGCGGCGGGCTGGTGTGGCTGCGCTGGCCGATCTCGGGCGCGCTGGGCGAGACGTTCGCGAACCCGGCGGACACGAGCGGCCGGCCGACGCTCGAGTACTTCAACATCAGCAAGGCCAAGAAATCCGAACTCGTCGACCACCTCGACTGGTTCGCGGTGAGCGGCGACGCGTCCCGGCTGGTGGTCGTGGACGACGACGAGCTGCGCGCGGTGCCGTCCACCGACCCGGGCGACGGCGACACGACCGTCTGGATCGACCTGCGCCGGGTCCTGCACGAGGTCGATCCCCCGGCGGAGTGGCGCCAGTCGTACGAGGAGGCCGGCCGTCTGATCCGCGCCTACTTCTGGGAACCCGGGATGTGCGGCATCGACTGGGACGCGGTGCTGGAGCAGTACCGTCCACTGGTCGAACGGGTCGCGTCCCCCGACGAGTTCGCGGATCTGCTCCGCGAGGTCCTGGGCGAACTGGGCACCTCCCACGCGTACGTCACACCCGCCCGCCGCAACGAGGGCCCACCCCACTACCAGCGCAGACAGGGCCTCCTGGGCGCCAACTTCGTCCGCAGGGAGGGCGGTTGGATGCTGGACCGCATCCTCCCCGGCGACTCCTCGGACTCCAAGGCCCGTTCCCCGCTGGCCGGTTCGGGCATCCGGGAGGGCGCGCTGCTCACGCATGTGGACGGGCGCCCGGTGGATCCGGTGACGGGCCCGTTCCCGTTGCTGGCGGGGGCGGGCGGTACGACGGTGGAGCTGACGTTCACGCCGACGGAGGACTCTCGGGGCGAGGGAAGGGCCAGGCGGGTCGCGGTGGTCCCCCTGATCGACGAACGGCCCCTCCGCTACCAGGACTGGGTAGCCAAACGCCGGGAAGTGGTACGGGAGTTGAGCGGCGGACGCTGCGGCTATCTGCACATCCCCGACATGGGCGGCTCAGGCTGGGCCCAGTTCAACCGCGACCTGCGCATGGAGGTGTCGAGGCCCGCGCTCATCGTCGACGTACGCGGCAACGCGGGCGGCCATATCAGCGAACTGGTGGTGGAGAAACTGACCCGCACGATCCTGGGCTGGGACCTCACACGCAACGCCCAGCCGGTGTCGTACGCCTCAAATGCCCCCAGGGGCCCGGTGGTTGCCCTGGCCGACGAGGCAACGTCCTCCGACGGAGACATGATCACGGCGGCCTTCAAGCTGCTGGAGCTGGGCCCGGTGGTGGGCCAGCGGACCTGGGGCGGAGTGGTCGGCATGACCGGCCGCCACCGCCTGGGCGACGGCACGGTGATCACGGTCCCGATGAACGCGGCCTGGTTCGACACCTACGGCTGGACAGTGGAAAACCAGGGCGTAGCCCCCGACTTGGAGGTCCTGCGCACCCCCCTGGACTGGGCAGAGGGCCGCCACGTAGAAATGGACGACGCGATCCGCCTGGCCCTGACCCTCCTGAACACCCAACCGGCGGCCACCCCACCAACGTACGACGAGGTCCCCAACCGCTCACGCCCAAAACTCCCCCCACGCTAAGTCCAAACGAGGGGCAAGTCGCTGACGGGCGCCGAGGTAACCCACCCAGGGGCGCGGGGAACTGCGCGACCAGCCCCCACCGGACCCGCA
The DNA here is from genome assembly GCF_053599695.1 of Streptomyces sp. NPDC000878. NCBI lineage: Bacteria > Bacillati > Actinomycetota > Actinomycetes > Kitasatosporales > Streptomycetaceae > Streptomyces > Streptomyces sp. NPDC000878. Next base: position 129,244 of record NZ_JBSFMT010000019.1, read on the forward strand.
CCCAACAACGCACCCGAACACCCCAACCCCCCAAACAAAAGCGCAGGGTGCCCTCACAAAACCAAGGGCACCCCACACCAACCACTCAACCAGGACTAGATGTCATAGTCCTGGTTCAACCGGTCCTCTTCGTCCCGCATGGCCCGCTCCGTCTCCCCGTCCCGCGGGGGACGCCCCCGCTCAGGAGTCTCCTCCTGCCCCTGCCGGCGCTCGCCCTGCCGACCCTGCTGGCCCTCCTGGCGCTGACCCTGCTGGCCCTGCTGACCCTTGCGGGTCTGCTCCATCTTCTCCTTGGCCTGCCGAGCCTTCTCCTGCATCTCGTCCTTCATACCCATGTGAGTTCACTCCCGTAAGTGGGTGAGGGGATCGGGGCTCGACCAGACTCACACGCCGACACAAAGCACGCATTTCGATCAGTAACGTTCAGTCACCCCTCACGCCCGACCCCACCCCCCGAGCCTCCTCATCGGCAGCCCCACCCGCCCCGACAAGCCCCGTCCCCATCCCCTGCAACCGCCCCGAGAACCGCCCGACCTCCCGCTGCCCCACCACACCGATCAGCCCCGGCAGATACCCCCGTACCCCCTGCATCCCCCGCAGCCACCACTGCCCGTACACATGACTGGACCGCCGCTCGATCCCGGCCACGAGCCGGTCGACGGCCGGCCCCAGCGGATACGTCTTGCTCGCCGGCCACGGCAGCCGCTGCCTCAACTCCCGCATGACGTCGTCCTGGTCCGCCCCCCGCACCATGTCGGTGTCGGTCCAGGACAGATACGCGACCCCCACCCGGACGCCCTTGTACCCGACCTCGGCCCGCAGACAGTGCGCGTACGCCTCGACGCCCGCCTTGGACGCGCAGTACGCGGTCATCATCGGCGCCGGGGTGATGGCGGCGAGGGACGCGATCTGGAGCAGATACCCCCGGCTCTCCACCAACACCGGCAGAAACGCCCGCGCCGTCAGCGCCGACCCGATCAGATTCACCTCGATGACCCGCCGCCACGACTCCGGATCGGAGTCGACGAAGGGCCCACCGCTCGCGACCCCCGCGTTGGCTACGACGATGTCGACCTTCCCGAACCGCTCCTTGACCTCCGCCGCCACCCGGGACATCGCCTCGTGGTCGGTGACATCGGCGTACCAGACCTGGCTCTCGGTGTGCAGCCGCTCCGAGACCTGCTTGAGCGCGTCGGCCTCCAGCCCGACCAGCGCGACCTTGGCCCCGCGCGCGGAGAGCTTGCGCGCGAGCAGCTCACCGACCCCCCGAGCGGCCCCGGTCACGACAGCGACCTGCCCGTCCAGACTGACCCTGCTCATGCGCCCTCCTCGATCCGTACGTCGGCCTCAGTACCGTGCGCGTCCAACTGCCCTTGTCCGTATGTCACCGCGAGTTCACGTATCACCCCGGTCACCACCCCCGGCGCCTCGATCGGAGTCATGTGCCCCAGCCCGGCCAGCTCGGTCACACCGTGACAGTCGGGCAGTACGGCAGCCAGGGCGCGCGCGTGCACGGGCGGCGTGAGCCGATCGCCCGTACCGACGACGACAGCAGCCGGTACCGTCAACTCCCGTATGTTCGCGTCGAGTTGAACCCCGTCCAGAACCCGCGCCCAGGCGTACCGCACCTTGCGCGGGCAGGCGTGCACGATCCGGGCGCACGCCTCGACCATGGCGGCCGACGAACCGGCGCCCATGGTCGCGTACTTGAGGATGCGCCGGGACATCGGCGTGACCGGACCGAGCGGCGCGCGCGAGCTGAGCCCCTGCCGCGTGAGCCAGGTCCGCAGCCGCCCGGCCCGCATCGGCACGACCAGCGCCTCGGCGACGAGCCGCGAACTGCCGGTGCTGCACAGCAGTACGGCCGCCACATGCTCCCGGAACCCCGCCCGCGCGGACGCGGCCAGCACCGTCATCCCGCCCATGGAGTGCCCGACGACCACGGCCTTCTCGCCGGGCGCGAGGGTGGCCGCGAGTACGGCCTCCAGGTCGTCGGCGAGTACGTCGGTGCTGTGGACGGGGCTCGCCGGGCTGCGTCCATGGCCGCGCTGGTCGTAGGCCACGACCCGGTGATCGGGGGCGAGTTCGCGGATCTGGGCGGCCCAGAAGGCGGTGGAGCAGGTCCAGCCGTGCGAGAGGACGACCACGGGCCCGTCGTCCACGCCGTGCACCTCGACGTGCAGCCGGGCCCCGTCGGCGGAGACGGCGGTGAGTTCACGGACGGGAACAGGAGGGGCGTACGGACCGCCCGTCACGGACATCAGGCGGCTCACGCGCCCACCTCAGCACGGGAGTTGGCACCCTCGATGCCGGTGCCGCTGCCGACGGTCGCCGCCCGCAGAACCTCGTACTCGGAGAGATCCACGCGCCGGGTCGCCCGCCGGAACTCGGACGTCGTACCGGGCCAGACGGTGGTGTTGCGCCCCTCGGCGTCGAGGTACCAGCTGCTGCACCCACCCGTGTTCCACACCGTGCGCCGCATCCGCTCCTGCACCCGCCCGTTCCAGGCGTCGACGGCGGAAGCCCGGGCATCGAGAGCCACCCGTCCCCCGAGAACGTCCAACTGCCGTACGTAGTCGGCCATGTAATTCAGCTGGGACTCGATCATCAGGATCATGGAGGAGTTCCCGAGGCCGGTGTTGGGCCCGATGATCGTCATCCAGTTGGGGAACCCGGCGGCCGAGGCCCCGCGCAGTGCCCGCATCCCGCTCCCCGCCCAGGCCTCGGCGAGCGTACGCCCGTCGGCGCCGACGACCCGGTCGGCGATGGGCATGTCGGTGACGTGGAACCCCGTACCGAAGACGATGGCGTCGACGTCGGCCGTACTCCCGTCGGCCCCGACAACGGTGGACCCCCGCACCTCGCTCAACCCACTGGCCACCACATCGACATTGGCCCGGGTGAGCGCCGGATAGTACTCGCTCGACAGCAGGATGCGCTTGCAGCCGATGCGGTAGTCGGGAGTGAGTTTGGCGCGCAGGGCCGGGTCCTTGATGGCCCGGTTCATGTTCTGCTTGGCCAGTTGCTCGACGAGACCGAGCTGGCCCGGATGCTTGGTGAACGCCTGGACCTGCAACTCCCGCATGCCCCACAGGAGTCCGCGCCGCAGCCGGGTGGTGAAGGGCAGCGCACGGTGCACGGCGCGCTCGGCGTCGCCGATGGCCCGGTCGACGCGGGGCATCACCCAGGGCGGGGTGCGCTGGAAGAGGGTGAGGCGGGAGACGTCGGGCTGGATGGCGGGCACGATCTGGATGGCGGAGGCCCCGGTCCCGACCATCGCGACCCGCTTGCCGCGCAGGTCGTAGTCGTGGTCCCAGCGCGCGGAGTGGAAGACCTTGCCGGGAAAGGTGTCGAGCCCCGCAATGTCCGGCACCTTGGGATCGGAGAGCGGCCCGGTGGCGGAGACGACGAGATCGGCGAGCAGGGTCCCACTACTGGTCTCGACGACCCACACCAACCGCCCCGCATCCCAAGTCATCGTCTTCACCTCGGAGTTGAGGCGCAGATGGGGCCGCAGCCCGAAGACATCGGTGACGTGCTCCAGGTAGGCACGGATGTGCTCCTGCCCGGAGAAGGCGCGCGGCCAGTCGGGATTGGGCGCGAAGGAGAACGAATACAGATGGGACGGCACGTCACAGGCGCACCCCGGATAGCTGTTGTCCCGCCAGGTCCCGCCGACGCTGCCGGCGCGCTCCAGCACGACGAAGTCGGTGATCCCCTCGCGGCGCAGCCGCACGGCGGCCCCGAGCCCACCGAACCCGGACCCGATCACCGCCACCCGCACATGTTCGTGTTCGGCTTCCTCTTCGGCCATGCCGATGCCCTTCCCTGCGCGACCGCGCCAGTGAACACTGGCGCAATGGGGAGAGTAGAGGAGCCCCGTACTGATGGGTAGGGGCCGGGAGAGGGAAAGTTACCGACGGTACGCCTTAGGGTTCCGACGTGGCAGACGCAGAGGCAGAGAACACCGAAGGGCACGAGGACCGGACGGGGTACCAGCCGGAGCACCGGACGGAGTACCGGATGGAGGAGCTGGCCAGGCTGGCCGGCATCACCGTCCGCACCCTGCGCTTCTACCGCGAACGCAAACTGATCCCGCCGCCCCGCCGCGAGGGCCGCATCGCCTGGTACGACGACCACCACCTGGCCCGTCTGCGCACGATCTCGGCGCTGCTGGAACGCGGCCACACCCTCAACGGCATCGCGGAACTCGCCGAGGCCTTCGACCACGGCCGCGACGTCGCCGACCTGCTCGGCCTCGGCGCCCCCACCGAGGAGACCCCGATCCGCCTCACCCCCGAGGACCTCGCCGACCGCTTCGGCCCGGACGCCACCCCCGAGAACCTCGCGGCCTCGATGGACCTCGGCTATCTGGGCATCGACGGCGACCAGATCGTCCACATCAGCCGCAGCCTCCTGGAGGCGTCGGCCGCACTGGTCCAGGAGGGCATCCCCCTGTCGGCCGTCCTGGCTGCGGGCAAACGGGTACGCGACCACGCGGACGCCCTGGCCGAGATCTTCACGGACGTACTCCTCACCCACGCCCCGAAGGGCGACCCCGCCCGCCTGCGCCCACTGGCCCGCCGGGTGGTGGAGGCGGAACTGTCCTTGGCGCTGGATCGACGGCTGCGCCAGGAGCCCTGAAGATCAGGGCAGGTCAGAGGTCGTAGACGACGGTGACGGGCGCGTGGTCCGACCAGCGCTCCTCATGGGTCGCCGCGCGCTCGACGTACCCCTTGACCGCCTTGGCGGCGAGCCCGGGCGTCGAGATCTCGTAGTCGATGCGCCAACCTGAATCATTGTCGAAGGCCCGCCCCCGGTACGACCACCACGAGTACGGCCCCTCGACGTCGGGATGCAGCGCCCGCACCACATCCACGTACCCGCCCTCCCCCGCGTCGAGCACCCGCCCGAGCCACTCCCGCTCCTCGGGCAGGAACCCGGAGTTCTTCCTGTTGGCACGCCAGTTCTTGAGGTCGGCCTCCTGATGGGCGATGTTCCAGTCTCCGCAGACGACGACCTCGCGCCCGTCGGCGGCGGCCCGCCCCCGCAGGTCCTTCAGATAGGCGAGGAACTCGTCCATGAACCGGATCTTCTCGTCCTGGCGTTCGGTGCCGACCTCGCCGGACGGCAGATACAGACTGGCGACGGTGACGCCGGGCAGGTCGGCCTCGACGTAGCGGCCGCTGCCGTCGAACTCCGCCGACCCGAAGCCGACCTGGACGCGGTCGGGCTCGCGCCGGGTGTAGAGGGAAACACCGGCCCGGCCCTTGGCGGCAGCCGGGGCATGCACCACGAACCACCCCTCGGGCGTGCGGACCTCGTCCGGCAGCTGCTGCGGCTCGGCGCGCACTTCCTGGAGGCACAGCACGTCGGCGGAGGTGTCCGCGAGCCACTCCACGAAGCCCTTCTTCGCGGCGGCGCGGAGTCCGTTCACATTCACAGAGGTCACTGTCAGCACGCGGGCACGATACCGTTCCTAAGTTGATTGGCCGGTGTTGGCCATATCGGGCATCCCGAACAGCGTGAGCTGGTCTGGAGTGCTGGGCCCCCGAACGGTGGTGAGGCCGTGGGGCGGGTGCTTTCCGGGCGGGCGCGCTCGCGTCTGACGCACCACGGGTGTGGTGCCGCGCGTCGTCCTGGCCGGAGCTGTCCGCTCCGTACGGTGTGGGGTGCGGTGACTCGGCGTTTCGGGGACGGTCGGCCCGGTGCGATCCTCCGGTCGCACGGCCCCTGCCTCGGCACGCCCTACGGCGGCGGTGGTGGGGGTTTGGCGGGGTCCGTCTTTCCTGCGCCGGGCCGTGCAGCCCAGACCGCGTCTGCCGACCACCACTGCGGCGGCATGATGCCCGCTCACGGTGCTGGCCGTGCCGGTGGAAGCCTGTTGTTTCAGGGGGTTCAGCCAGTGCTGGGCACCCCACCTGCTCGAATACGCGGGATCCACAGCGATCACCGAGAGCCCGGCGTGGTGGGCCATTCCGGCGAGCCGGTCGCGGAACTTCGCGGTCGGGATCCCGGCCACCAGGCGGCGGAAGGCCTTGCCGCGCCTGCCCCGGCCCAGCTTCTCCCTACCGGTGGCGCAGGCGTCGGCGAAGTCCAGGTTCTCGATCACCAGCGCCGCACAGTCGTGGAGCTGGGCGAGGTGGATGAGCTGGGAGACGGCCTCGCGCAGCCGGGCATCCCGGGTCGTGGCGGGCAGCCCGGCCAGTTCCAGGGGCAGGGTGTGGGGTGTGCCGACGGGGTTGCCGCACGGGTCCAGGACACAGGCGGCGAGGTGGTCGGCGTTGACGTCCACCGCCAGCACCGGATGCCCGCGCAGGACATCAAGGCTCGGTACGGGAACCGGCTGGCCTTTCTTCACGGTGGACCAGGAGGCATCGAGGTACCAGCGTCCGAGGCCAGCGTCGTAGGTGATGTCGTAGCGCACCGGGGCACCCGCGCCGATCCGGTCGGCCCACTGCTGGCCGCGGTGCGTGAAGAGGGCCGCCGCATCCAGGAGGTAGCGGCCGCGTGGGGCGTTCGCGTGCTGCTGGCGCAGGGGTTCGGGCAGCCCGAGGGTGATGGCGCCGTCAGTGGGGGTGATGCTGATGGTGTAGTTCCCGAAGGGTGCTCCCGCCTCACCGTCCGCCGTCAGGAACATCCGCCGCGCCGACCACACCTCACCCCAACCACCCAACTGGGCCTGCCAGGCGGCCTCGGTCACGGGCTTGGGTCCGGGTGCGGTGTCGTAGAGGTGGTGGCGGGAGTCCAGCTGTTGCCGTCCGCCCCGGGCGATGCGTACCCGGCCGCACTCCCGCTCCCGCACCGCTTGGCGCAGCTCGCCCTTGAGGATCTGCAGGCGCTGCTGCTTCGCCCGCCGCTCCGCATGATCGGCATAACCGCGCACCGTACGCCGTCCCCGGCGCACGCTGGTCCCGGGTGGGACGGCGAGGCGGGCCTCGATCGCGGCGATGGCCCGGCGCAAAGAGCCGATCCGGGCGTTCAGCGCCCGCCTGCCCAGCTGATACTGGTCCTCGGAGGTGCGGGTGATCGCACCCGCCCACCGCGACGACGACTGGCCGGTCAGGGCCTTCTTGCGCTCTGCCCGCCGGGTGTGCGCGGCCGGTACGTTCCCGATGCGCACCCGGGCGGCCAGGTCCGCCCCGGCCAGCGACCCCAGATGCTCCCCGACCGCCCGCAGCACAGACGCATCCGCGGGCGAGAGGTGCAGCCGGGTCCGGATCCGACACCCGGACGGCGGGGCGACCACGAACGGAGCCGCCAGCGCACGATAGGGGCGCAGTTCACGCCCCTTCTCGCCTCGCAATCGCTTCCCCACGCCGTACACCCCCGCCCCCACCCTTGATGATCCCGACGAGCCGAAACTAACGCCGCCTCCCCGCCCGCCGGTGCACATGTCGGCGATTGGCAAACAAGTGATCCATTCCGCACGGGAAATGCCCGAAGACGATCACCGGCCGGACCTCTCATCGAAGATCGCACCACCCCGCCCGATATGGCCACCCCTGACCGACCGATCCAGGAACTGCTCCCAACCCGCCCGACCGATAACTCCCTGGCGGCGACAATCCGCATAGATGTACGGTGCCAGGCATGAATATCCGCCGGGTCTCCTTCGACCACCCCGACGCCGTGAAGCTGAACGACCAGGTCCAGGCCGAGTACGCCGCCCGCTACAACGACGACGGCGACGCCACGTACCTCGACCCGGCGATGTTCGACCCGCCGTCCGGCCTGTACCTGATCGCGTACGACGGCCAGGAGCGCCCCGTGGCCACCGGCGGCTGGCGCGGCCACGACGAGGAGACCGAGGAAGGCTATCTGCCCGGCGACGCCGAGCTGAAGCGGATGTACGTCGTCGCGGAGGCCCGTGGCCTCGGCCTCGCCCGCCGCATACTCGCCGCCCTGGAGGACGACGCCCGCACCGCCGGCCGCACCCGCATGGTCCTGGAGACGGGCGACAGACAGCCGGAGGCCATCGCCCTCTACACCTCCAGCGGCTACGCCCCCTGCGAGAAGTTCGGCTACTACCGCCTCTTCGAGTCGAGCCGCTGCTTCGCGAAGAGCCTGTAGCGCCGGGGCCGGTTGCTCACGCCCGCAGATAGGCGAGCACCGCCAGCACCCGCCGATGGGTCTCGTCCGCCGGAGGCAGCTCCAGCTTCGCGAGAATGCCACCGATGTGCTTGCCGACGGCCGCCTCGGAGACGACGAGTTCGCGGGCTATGGAACCGTTGGACCGGCCCTCCGCCATCAGCGCCAGCACCTCGCGCTCACGCGGGGTCAGCCGCTCCAGCGGATCCCGACGCCGCCGCAGCAACTGCCGTACGACTTCGGGGTCGACGACCGTGCCCCCGTCCGCGACCCGTCCCAGCGCGTCGACGAACTCCTCGACCTGCCCGACCCGGTCCTTGAGCAGATAGCCGACGCCGGTGCCGTCCCCGGAGTCGAGCAGTTCGGCGGCATAGGCCCGCTGGACGTACTGACTGAGGACGAGCACGGGCAGCGCGGTCCGCGCCTCACGAAGCTTCACGGCCGCCCGCAGCCCCTCATCCTGGAACCCGGGCGGCATGCGTACGTCCGTCACCACGATGTCGGGCTCATGCTCGGCGACCGCCACGAGCAGCGCCTCCGCGTCCCCGACGGCCGCCACGACCTCGTGGCCGACGCGGTTGAGCAGTCCGATCAGCCCTTCCCTGAGCAGCACGCTGTCCTCGGCGAGGACTACGCGGAGCGCCGACCGCGATCCGTCAACTGGCTCCACTCGCAAGGAATCTCCACCCGCAGCGACGTCGGTCCACCCAGCGGGCTGGACAGGGAGAGTCTGCCATCGAGCACTGACACCCGGTCCGCGAGCCCGGTGAGCCCACTGCCACCCCCGGGGTCCGCCCCACCGCACCCGTCGTCCCGCACCTCGACGAGAAGCAGCCCGTCGCGATACCCACCCCCGACCTCGGCCCGACTCGCCCCGCTGTGCCGGTCGACGTTGGCGAGCGCCTCGCAGACGACGAAGTACGCGGCCGACTCCACGGCACGAGGCAGACGTCCGGGCAAGTCGAGGCTGACGTCCACGGGCACGGCTGCACGATCCGCGGCGTCGGCCACAGCAGCCTCAAGCCCATAGTCCGCGAGCACCTGGGGATGAATCCCGTGGATCAGCTCCCGCAGTTCCTCCAACGCGCTCCCCACCTCCCCCTGGGCCTTGGCCAGTTGCTCGGCGAGCGGCGACCCCGGCGGCGCGTCCAGCCGGGCCACTCCAAGAGTCACCGACAGGGCGACCAGGCGCTGTTGGGCCCCGTCGTGCAGATCGCGCTCGATCCGCCGCCGCTCCGCCTCGAAGGCGTCCACCAACCGGCCACGGGAGAGGGCGAGTTCAACAACCCGCTCCCCCAACTCGACATCCCGGGCGGCGATCAGCAACCGCGCCAACCCGGCCCGAGCACCGGCGGCAACGCCAAGCACATAGGCACCCAGGGCAAGCAGAACCACCCCACCGACCGAGACCCCAAAGGCAGTCGGCCAGCCGGTGACCGTCCACACCTTGAGCACCTTGACCTCTTGCCCGTCCCCAACGGTAGCCATCAGAAAGGGAGTTGAAACGAGGGACACAGGAACGAGCAGCGCACCGACAACGACCAGCGCGTCCAGGGGCCACAACACCCCCGCGAACAGCACCACATACCCCAACTCCCGCCAGGTGGCCCGCTCCCGCAACCGCACGACCAGCCAGGCCCGTAGCCCCGGCACCACGGGCTCCCGATGCGGATCGGGCACCGCCTCCGCATCGACGATCCGCAGCCTGAGCCGCTCGACCCGGGCGACGGGAATCCCGGAGAGCGCGAGGGCGACCAGCAGCGGCAGCCCCACAAGCACAACGGCCAGCACACTCCCGGCCACCACCATGAGCACGACCAGCACAAACACAAAGGATCCGGCCACGGCCCCACTGACGAGATGAGCGACCGCCCGCCAGGGCCACCACGACACCAGAAACCCCGGCCGGACCATGGCCTGCCACACGTTCTTCGGCTGCATGACGATCACGGTAGGAGGCGGGCACCGCTCTCACCATGGGCCCAGGGGGCGGGTTGGGGGTATGCCTGTCCCTACCCCCAAGTCACCAGAAACCCCTCGGACTTGCCCGCCCGTACCCGCCGTCCCCGGACATGCAGAAGCCCCGACGGGAAAACCCGCCGGGGCTTCGAGCTGTGCGTGGGGTGTTCACGAGTGGTGTTGACCGGCGAGGACGCGGACCATTTGGTGATCGTTGCCCGTCAGCTGCATGATCGTTGCCCGCCGCGGCGTGGACCAGCCCCGCCGGGAGCAGGGGGAGTTGTGGGGCCGGTCAGGCGGCCTGGCCGGTGGGCATGATGGTGACCTGCTGGAGGTTCACCCGCGGCGGCAGCGATGCGATGAAGCCGACGGTCTCCGCGACGTCCTGTGCCGTGAGCCACTCCATCGTGTCTTTGGTGCCGGCCAGCCAGTCCTGGGTGCCCTGGTTGGTGACGTGGCTCCACAGCTCGGTGCCGACGATGCCCGGTTCGATTACCGAGACGCGGACGTTCTTCGCGCCCAACTCGGCCCTCAGGTGGCGGGAGAGGTGGGAGACGTACGCCTTCGTGCCGGAGTAGACGGCGAAGTTCGGGAAGATGTTCTGCGCCGCGATCGAGGAGGTGTTGATCAGATCGGCCACCCCGCGCTCGGCGGCGGCCTTGATCAACTGCGGTGTGAAGGCGCCGATCGCGTTCATCAGACCGGTGATGTTCAGGTCGATCTGCTGCTTCCACTGGTGGGTCGCCAGCTCCTCGACCGGGGCGGGAAGCATGACTCCGGCGTTGTTCAGGAGCAGGTCTGCGCCGCCGAACTCGGCCTCCACCTGGTCGGCGGCGGCTTGCACCGCAGCGGCATCGGTCACGTCGGTGGCAATCGCCGCGGCGATGCCGCCGCCCTTCTCGATACGGGAGACCAGCTCCTGCAGCCGGTCGGCACGCCGCGCCAGGACAACGACGCGAGCTCCCAGGTACGCCAGTTGCTCGGCGGAGGACTCACCGATGCCACTGGAGGCGCCGGTGATGACGGCGACGCGGCCGGCCAGGGGGCGGGAGATGGTGTTCGTGGTCATGATGCGTACCTTCCAAGCAGTAACGGAGAGGGGGGATCGCGGTCGCCGGCTGCTGGCCGCACATCCAGAACACCACCCGCGCCAGTGCCTCAGGACGCCATAACTGGCCCTGCCGGAACAGGTACTGGCAGGACCACCCTGGAGCCGCACGGCACCGCTGAGGTGGTCACACTTGAGCCATGGGCGGCACCAAGGAAATCTCTGACTTTCTGCGTTCACGGCGCGCGGGCATCACCCCGGAAGACGCCGGGCTACCCCCCGACGGACGCGTCCGCCGCGTACCAGGCCTGCGCAGGGACGAGGTGGCTCGTCTGGCCGGCGTGAGCACGGAGTACTACACGCGTCTGGAGCAGGGGCGGGCGGGCAACCCCTCCACCGAGGTCATCGAAGCGATCGCCCGCGCGCTGCGCCTCGACGAGACCGAACGCGAACACTTCACCGACCTGCTGCGGTCCGGCACCCGGACCACACGCCGCGCGCCGGCCAGGGCCCAGCAGGTCCGGCCGGGACTGCGCCTGATGCTGGAGACCCTCGACCAGGTCCCGGCCTTCGTCCTGGGCCGACGCACCGACGTGCTGGCCTCCAACCGGCTCGCCAGGGTCGTCCTCACCGACTTCGACGCCCTGCCCGCCACCCGCCGTAATCTGGCCCGCTACTACCTCCTGGACGCGGGGGCCCGTGAGCGCTTGGGCGACTGGGAACGGATCGCCGCGGAGACGGTGGCCATCCTCCGGCTCGAAGCGGGCCGCTACCCCCACGACCGACAGCTCGCCGACCTGGTCGGCGAACTCACCCTCCAGTCACCCGAGTTCACCGGCTGGTGGAACGACCACCGCGTGCTGCGCCGCACCCACGGCGCCAAGCACTACCGCCACCCCCTCGTCGGCGACCTGCACTTCTCCTACGAGTCCTTCCAGGCCCCCGGCGACGCGGAACAGACCCTGTGCGTCTACAACGTCGAACCGGGCTCCGAAACCGCGCAGGCCCTGCAGGTCCTGGCCAGTTGGACCGCACCCGGGCTCACGACACGCTGAGCCCCCGCACCCCAGCCGACCAAGGCGACAGGCGACCCCGGAAGCCGCGAGATCCCGCCAGCTCGGCTCGATCGAACGGGATCTCGGGAAGCCAACCTGAGCGAGCTCAAGAGCTTCCCTGCTTACGGCGGCGCCAGACAAGCAGGCCCATGAACGCGCTCAAGGGCTTTCGGGCCATCGCCACGAGGTACGACAAGCGTTCCTGCGTCTTCCACGGCACCGTCACCGTGACTGCCATCCGGCTCTGGCTTCACCCTTGAAGAACAACTGCCCTGTCTCAACTCTTGGTCGACTGGCCGACGCGAGTCAAGATCCGCTCGATGTCCCAGGCGCGGTGGGCGGCATCGTGGGCGTTGTCGCGTGCCACGTCCTCGGCCTGCTGCACGCCACGATCGGCATGCTCAAGAACCACTTTCTCCCCCACCGCGGCGGACACCGAGCTCACCCAAGCGTCGGCCGCTACGTTCCAGGCCGGCTCCGGATGTCGTTCATCGCCTTGGCGCCCCTTCACCAGAGTCACGTACCGTGCAGTTTCCATCTGCCGTGTGGTCGTTTCCCGGGTTGGGGCGACGATGAACCGCTCACCCAACTGATCGCGGCACGCACCCATGTTCCTGACCACCGCAGGCTGACAACACGGTCCACCTGATCACCGCCGCCCGGCAGCGGCACGAACTCACCCGCGCCAAGGCCATCCAAGCCCTGCGCGAACTCGAACGGACCGGCGAGACGGTCACCTTCGAGACCATCGCTCGCCAGGCCACCGTCTCCCGTTCCTGGCTCTCTCGAAGACGCCCACACACGTATCCGCCAGCTCACCGACGACAACCAGCGGCTCCGCCGCCAACTCGCCAACGCCCTCGGCGAGCAGCGAACCCAGCGCAAGGCGCCCGCCACGCGTCGCGGTTCGGCAACGATCGGCCCCTGCTGGTCAACGACCTGAGCGTCCGCTTCACCACGTCGACGACATCGTCCACGAAGCGGACGCCCAGGTCACAGCACGGTTCGTTCGCCAAGCTCCAGATAAGCGTCGAAGGGGCCAACGGCCGCTTCAAGAGCGGGACGCTCGACATCGGCAACCCCAAGCACCGGCCCGCCCCTGGACAGGTCACCCAGACACTCCTCCTCGCGGTCATGCTCACCGTCGCCAACCTGACCGTCCTGGAAACCTGGCTCACCGAACGCGCCGGCCCCGACCACCTCACCGACTCCGGCTACGACGCCACCGGACCCCTGCCCCCGCTCACCACCCAGGTCATCGCGTCGCCGACAACGGCCAACGGACGACATCCGCCGCCGGACGCCCGCTGACCACAACTCCGCACGACAACCACAGATCGCCCCCCCGCACGCCGATCAATTAGTAGCTCGGCGTGCTTCCCCATGAGCGCACCCAGACCTCCCAACGAGCCCAGAGACGACGAAATCCCGTCCGATCGAAGAGATCGGACGGGATTTCGTGAACCGCCTACGAGCTAACTCGTGAACGGCCCTGCGGTGGACCTGTGGGGATTTGAACCCCAGACCCCCTCGATGCGAACGAGGTGCGCTACCAGACTGCGCCACAGGCCCTTGCAACGAGTGAAACTCTAGCATCCCGATCCGGGTGCTCGGAAATCCGTTCCGCGCTGTCGGGCGAGGCCCCCGCAGGCTCCCCCACCTGCCCGAAGTGCGGGGCGAGTGCCGTCGGGCGGCGCCGTGTGCCGCTCGTTACTCGTTGGCCGCGCGGGGCCGCTCGCCGTCCTCGTACTGGTCGAACAGGGGCGTGCGGCCACGCTCCCGGGCCCGGCGGGCTGATGCCGCGCGGCGGGCGTCGGTGCGGCCGTCCGAGTCCTCCGAGCCCGGCTCGGACTCCGGATCCGCCTCCGACGACAGGTCCGGCTCCGACTCCGCGGCCGTCGCGTCCTCCGTCGTCGACGACTCCTCCGACTCGCGCCCCACCGTGCTCGACCGCGCCGAACTCCACGCGTCCGGTGCGCCGAGGTCCACGTCGGACGTGGCGCGGGGGGCGACCGGGGCGGTCACGTACGTCGGCAGCGGTACCGGGACCGGGTCCCAGCTGTCGCCGTGGCCGGGGCGGCGCTGGCGTTCGCGCTGCTGGTCGACCCACTCCGCGTGGTCGGTCTGCTCGACGAGCGCACGCCGGTCCGCGGCGAGCGCGGACAGTGCCGACAGGCCGGGGTCGGTCTCCGGCTCCGGGTGCTCGTCCTGGTCCTCGGCCCCGGGGTCGGTGGACGGCCGCCGCCGGGGCTGGCGCTCACGCAGTCGCTGCGCGGCCAGCTCGGCCTGGCGCCGGTCCATCTGGTAGGCGAAACGGCGCCGTTCCTGCGTACGCAGATAGGCGATGTATCCGCTCAGCATGGCCGCCGGGACGGCGGGGGCCCAGAGGAGCGCGAGTCCGCCGACCGCCGCGACGATCGCGCCGAGCGTGAAGGCGAAGAACAGCATCACCGTCGTACGCCGACGGCGCGCGAGCACCTTCGAGCGCCGGGCGCGCGCGGCGGCTTCCGCCGAGGTGCCCGCGCTCCGACGAGCCGCCGGCACGCGCTCGCGCTCCCGTTCCCTCGTCGGGGCCGGTGCCGACGCCTGCTGCTCCCGCTTCGGCGCCCTCTGCTGCGCCGGAGCCTGCTCCTGATGAACCTGTTCCTGTACCTGGGCCTTTGCCTGAGGACGGGCCGGGGGCATGGCGAAGGCCCGGACGTCCACCGAGTCGGTGACACCCTCCGGGTCTCCGGCGCTGTGCTCCCCCTCGTCGGTGGAGCGCGCCCGCAGGTCCTTGGCGTACCGGCGCTCCATGCCCGCCCGTCCGGACAGGAGCCGGATGGCGGTGCTGAAGCGTTCCGTCGGACGAGCCTCGTTCAGCTCGTCCTGCCTACGGAGCCACATCGGCACCAAGTAGGCGGCCCAGGCCCCGACAATGACTGCGTAGATGAGGCCGCTGCTGCTCACGCCTCACACGGTAGAGGGGTTTGCGTAAGGCCATCTGCCAATTGAGCCGGTGTGTCGCACGATCTGGCTGATATTTCGAGCTTTTTTTGTGACCGATGCGATCAGCAGGTCATCGGGGGCGCGCATTTGGCACCCCAAGTCGATCGCTTTCGAACACTTATTCAATTTACGCCGGATTCCGCGGCGTGTTCTGAGACTGCGTGTTCTGAGGCGGCGTGTTCTGAGAGCGTGCCCGCTGCCAGCGGCTCAGCAACCCCTCGGGCACCTCTTCCGCTGTGAGCGCGAAGACGAGATGGTCGCGCCACGCCCCGTCGATGTGGAGATAACGGGGCCTGAGCCCCTCCTCGCGGAATCCGAGTTTTTCCACCACCCGGCGGCTGGGCCCGTTCTCGGGGCGAATGCAGACTTCGATGCGGTGCAGTCCGACCGTACGGAAGCAGTGGTCGACCGCCAGTGCGACCGCCGTCGGCATGACGCCCCGGCCCGCGACCGCTTCGTCGACCCAGTAGCCGACGTGGCCCGAGCACATCGAGCCCCAGGTGATGCCGGCGACCGTCAACTGGCCGACCAGATGCCCCTGGTACTCGATGGCGAACGGCAGCATCCGGCCCGCGTTCGCCTCCGCGCGCAGATGGCGGACCATCTGGCGGTAGGTCGGCCGGTGGGCGATCGGGCCGCTGGGCGTGGGCGGCGGGATCGTCGCCTCCCAGGGGCGCAGCCAGTCCCGGTTGCGCCGGTTGACCTCGCGCCAGGCCCGCTGGTCGCGCAGCCTGACGGGCCGGAGGACGATGTCGCCGTCCACCAGCTCGACGGGCCAGGATGGGCTGTTCAGCTCGCACCCCCACTGCTGCCGCTGGGTCTGGGGTGATCGCCGCCCCGGATCTGGTCGACTGCGTGCTTCAACAGGGGTTCAAGCACCGCCAGTCCGTCCTTCACGCCGCCGCTGGAACCCGGCAGGTTGACGATCAGCGTGCCGTCCGCGACTCCGGCGAGTCCGCGCGACAGCGCCGACGCCGGCACCTTCTCCCGGCCGTACGCCCGGATGGCCTCGGCGATGCCCGGGACCTCCCGGTCGAGCACCGCGCGGGTGGCCTCCGGGGTGCGGTCGGTGGGCGAGATGCCGGTGCCGCCGGTGGTGACGACGACGTCGTACCCGGCCTGGACGCCGGCCCGCAGGGCGTCCTCCACCGGGTCGCCGTCGGGCACGACCCACGGGCCGTCGACGGCGAAGCCGAACTTCTCCAGCCCCGCCACGATCAGGGGGCCGCTCTTGTCCTCGTAGACGCCCGCCGCCGCGCGGTTGGACGCGGTCACGACCAGAGCGGCGTACGGCGCGAGCAGCGCGCCCCCGGCGTCGGCAGGCAGCGTCGCCGGTGTCATGACCGGCTCCAGTCGCCCGACTTCCCGCCGGTTTTCTCCTCCACCCGGACGTCCGTGATGACCGCTCCCTTGTCGACCGCCTTGACCATGTCGATCACGGTGAGCGCGGCGACCGAGACCGCGGTGAGGGCCTCCATCTCGACGCCCGTGCGGTCCGTCGTCTTCACGGTGGCCAGGATCTCGACGGCGTCGTCCGCGACCGACAGATCCAGTTTCACACCCGACACCGACAACGGGTGGCAGAGCGGGATCAGATCCGGGGTGCGCTTGGCGCCCATGATGCCCGCGATCCGCGCGGTGGCCAGGGCGTCGCCCTTGGGGACGCCCTCCCCGCGCAGCAGCTCGATCACGCGGGGCGAGACGAGGACACGTCCGCTGGCACGGGCGGTCCGCGCGGTCACGTCCTTCCCGGATACGTCGACCATGCGGGCGGCGCCCGCCTCGTCGATGTGCGTCAGTCGGTCGTCCTGCGTGCTCATGTGCTGCGGCGCTCCCGGTCGGGCCTGTTGTGCGCGACACGGTACTCCCAACCCGCGCCCCTCAGCCGCCCCAGCCCACCGGTCAGCCGAGCAGCACGACCTCGACCTCGGCGCCGGGCTCCAGGGACTCCGTGTCCTCGGGTACGACGATCAGCGCGTCGGCGTGGGCGAGGGCCGCGATCAGATGTGATCCGGCGCCGCCGACCGGCGTCACGTGCCCGTCGGCGTAGGTGCCGCGCAGGAACTGGCGGCGCCCGGCCGGCGAGGTCAGCGCCTTGCCGGTCTCCAGGACCGCTCTGGCCGTGGGCCGGTGGACGTCGGGCAGGCCCATCAGGGCACGGATCGCGGGCCGCACGAACAGTTCGAAGGAGACGTACGACGACACCGGGTTGCCCGGAAGGGCGAGCAGCGGGGTGTGGTCGGGGCCGACGGTGCCGAAGCCCTGGGGCTTGCCGGGCTGCATGGCGAGCTTGCGGAAGTCGACGCCGGCGCCGGGCTCGTCCTCGTCGGCGACGTGCGAGAGGGCCTCCTTGACCACGTCGTACGCGCCGACGCTGACGCCTCCGGTGGTGACGACGAGGTCGGCGCGGACGAGCTGGTCCTCGATGGTGGAGCGGAGGGTCTCGGCGTCGTCGGCGACCGCGCCCACTCGGTAGGCGATGGCTCCGGCGTCCCGGGCGGCGGCGGTGAGGGCGAAGCTGTTGGAGTCGTAGATCTGGCCGCTGCCGAGCTTCTCGTCGGGCTGGATCAGCTCGCTGCCGGTGGACATGACGACCACGCGCGGGCGCGGGCGCACGCGTACGGTGGGGCGGCCGATCGCGGCGAGCAGGGCGATCTGCGGCGGGCCGAGGACGGTGCCCTCGGCGAGGGCGCGGTCGCCGGCCTGGACGTCGCTGCCCTGCGCGCGTACGTGCGCGCGTGCCGGTGCCGGGCGGTGCACGCGCACCTGGCCCTGGGGGCCCTCGGGGTCGGCGCTGCGGGCGCGCATCCCGGTGACGGGGCCCTCACCGAGGCCGCCGTCGGTCCACTCCACGGGGACGACGGTCTCGGCGCCGGGCGGGAGCGGGGCGCCGGTCATGATGCGGGCGGCCTGGCCGGGGCCCACGTGGAGCAGTCCGTCCTGGCCGGCCGCGACGTCCCCGATCACCGTCAGGGCGGCCGGGTACTCCTCGCTCGCGCCCGCGACATCCGCGACCCGGACCGCGTACCCGTCCATGGAGCTGTTGTCGAACGGCGGCAGGGAGACCTGCACCGTGACGTCCTCGACCAGGACGCAGCCCTGGGCGTCGAGGAGTTGCAGCTCGATGGGTTCGAGGGGGCGGACGGTCGCGAGGATGTCCTCCAGGTGTTCGTCCACCGACCACAGGTGGTCCTGGCCGGTGGTGCGGGGCGCGGCGCTGCTCAACGTTGCTACATCTCCTCGGCTACGTAACTGCGAAGCCAGGTCCGGAAGTCCGGGCCCAGGTCCTCACGTTCGCATGCGAGTCTGACAATGGCACGCAGGTAGTCGCCGCGGTCCCCGGTGTCATAGCGGCGGCCCTTGAAGACGACGCCGTGCACGGGGCCGCCGACCTTCTCGTCGTCGGCGAGCTGCTGGAGGGCGTCGGTGAGCTGGATCTCGCCGCCGCGGCCGGGCTCGGTCCGGCGGAGTATGCCGAAGATGTGCGGGTCGAGGACGTAGCGGCCGATGATCGCGTAGTTCGACGGGGCGTCGGCCGCCTCGGGCTTCTCGACCAGGCCGGTGACCTTGACGACGTCGCCGTCGTCGGTGGCCTCGACGGCCGCGCAGCCGTACATGTGGATCTGCTCGGGGGCAACCTCCATGAGGGCGATCACGCTGCCGCCGTGCTGCTCCTGGACCTCGACCATGTGCTGGAGGAGGGGGTCGCGGGGGTCGATGAGGTCGTCGCCGAGGAGGACGGCGAAGGGCTCGTGGCCGACGTGCGGGGCGGCGCACAGGACGGCGTGACCGAGGCCCTTGGGGTCGCCCTGGCGGACGTAGTGCATGGTCGCGAGGTCGCTGGACTCCTGCACCTTGGCGAGTCGCTCGGCGTCACCCTTCTTCTGAAGGGCGGACTCCAGCTCGTAGTTGCGGTCGAAGTGGTCCTCAAGGGGGCGCTTGTTGCGTCCCGTGATCATGAGGACGTCGTCGAGGCCCGCGGAGACGGCCTCCTCGACCACGTACTGGATCGCCGGCTTGTCGACGACCGGCAGCATCTCCTTGGGAGTGGCCTTGGTGGCCGGCAGGAACCGGGTGCCGAGGCCTGCTGCGGGGATGACAGCCTTGCTGATCCTGGGGTGCGACTCAGTCATGGCCGCAACCCTATCCGGTGCCTATGGGCCGATTCTGAGGCTTCGATTAATTGACGCTCATATCAACATATGA
Organism: Streptomyces sp. NPDC000878; assembly: GCF_053599695.1. Classification (NCBI taxonomy): domain Bacteria; kingdom Bacillati; phylum Actinomycetota; class Actinomycetes; order Kitasatosporales; family Streptomycetaceae; genus Streptomyces; species Streptomyces sp. NPDC000878. The sequence goes on from NZ_JBSFMT010000019.1 coordinate 148,591, forward strand.
ACCATATGAGAGTGCCGGAAACGACAGCGGGAGAGCCATGGAGACAGAGCCTGACAAGCGAATGTTGCGGCGGGACTTCCTCGCGGTGAGAAACAGGTTGACGACCGCCGACGTCCAGGAGGCGGCGACGGCCCTGGCCGCCCGCGCACTCGGCCTGCCCGAACTCGCGCACGCGCGCACGGTGGCCGCGTACGTCTCCGTCGGCACCGAACCCGGCACCCGCACCCTCCTGGACGCCCTCCACGCACGCGGGGTGCACGTCCTGCTGCCGGCCCTCCTCCCGGACAACGACCTCGACTGGGGCACGTACGCCGGCGAGGGGTCCCTGGTGGAGGTGCGGCACGGCGGGCGGATGGCCCTGCTGGAACCGTCCGGCGAACGCCTCGGCGCGGACGCCGTGACGGCCGCCGACGCCGTCCTGCTGCCCGGCCTGGCCGTGGACGACCGGGGGATGCGTCTGGGGCGCGGCGGAGGCTCGTACGACCGTGTGCTGGCCCGGCTGGAGCGGTCGGCCGTCGATCCGGCCCTGGTGGTGCTGCTGTACGACTCCGAGATCGTCCCCCGTGTCCCGGCCGAGCCGCACGACCGGCCGGTGCACGCGGTGGCCACCCCTTCGGGAGTACGTCGGTTCCGCGGGCCCTCGTAGAACGGGAAACGGCCCTCCACGCGCGCGTGGAGGCTCGATCGCCATTTACAGCAAGCTCTTCGGC
>NZ_JBSFMT010000020.1:0-143340 GCF_053599695.1 Streptomyces sp. NPDC000878
GCCGAGCACCCGGACTGGGTGATGCTCTACCAGTACGGCAACCCCGACAACGCGGGCGCCCACTACGCCACCACCGGCCCGGCCGCCGCCGCGATCAGCTCGCGGCACTTCTTCACGTCCTCGGCCATCTGTACGAGCAGCGCGTCCAGCGAGTCGAACTTGGCCTGGCCGCGTACGAACGCCAGGAAGTCGACGGCGACGTGCAGGCCGTACAGATCGAGGCCGACGCGGTCGATGGCGTACGCCTCCACCGTCCGTTCCGTGCCGTCGAACTGCGGGTTCGTGCCGACGGAGATCGCGGCCGGCATCACCTCGCCGTCCGCGTGCAGCCAGCCCGCGTAGACACCGTCGGCCGGGATCGCGGTGTGGGGCAGCGTCTCCACGTTGGCGGTGGGGAAGCCGAGTTCACGGCCGCGCTGGGCGCCCCGGACGACAACACCCTCGACGCGGTGCGGGCGGCCGAGGATCTCGCGTGCTCCCTCGACGTCACCCTCGCCGACCAGACGGCGCGTCAGCGTGGACGAGAACGGCTCGCCGCCGCCCGCCTCGCCCGACACGTACAGGTCGACGACCTCGACCTCGAAGTCGTACGTCCGGCCGAGTTCGGTCAGGAACTTCACGTTGCCGGCCGCCTTGTGGCCGAAACGGAAGTTCGGGCCCTCGACGACCGCCCGGGCGTGCAGCTTGTCGACGAGGACCTTGACCACGAAGTCGGCCGGGGAGAGCTTCGAGAACTCCTTGGTGAACGGGAGGATGAGGACGGCGTCGACACCCAGCTCGGCCATCAGTTCGGCACGGCGGTGGTGCGGGGCCAGCAGCGGCGGGTGGCTGCCGGGGCGCACGACCTCGCTGGGGTGCGGGTCGAACGTGACGACGACCGAGGGAACGCCCAGCTCGCGGGCGCGCTCCACGGCATGCCGGATGATCAGCTGGTGTCCGCGGTGGACCCCGTCGTAGGAACCGATGGTGACGACGCCGCGTCCCCAGTCCTCAGGGATGTCCTCCAAGCCACGCCAGCGCTGCACTGTGACCGCTCCTCGTCGAACCCGTGTCCGTGTCTGCCTCTTACGCAGGCCTTCTTACGCAGGTCTAAGGGTGCCATGCCGGACGCGCCCCGCTCGCATCGGCATGGAGGCTGTGACGGGGCGCACGTGACCGGGTGTCGGATGTCGCCCCGTCGCTGCCCCGTCACTGCCCCGTCGCCGTCCCGTCGCTGCCTGGTCGGCGCCCCGTCGACGCCTCTTGGCGTGTCCTACGCGGGGACCCGTACCCCCGCCAGGTTCTCGATCATGCGCCGGGTGCTGGGGCCGACCACGACGGCCCACTCCCCCGGGGTGTCGGCCAGCCAGCCCGCCACCAGCGCCGCGAACCCGGGCACCCGCCTGCTCAGCTCGACCAGACAGCAGTCGAACCGCGTCGCCCCGTCCGGAGTGCGTACGAGCAGCAGACCGCAGCGGTGTACGAGGCCCCGCGTGCGTTCCTCGCCATGGCGGGCCGCGGCCTCCACGGTGGCGCGGAGCAGCGCGTCCAGGGCGGTGGGGTCGTGCTCCCGGGCCAGCAGTGCTTCGAGGAGTTCATGGCGGAGGGGGTGGGAGTCGGGGGCCCCGGGCGCGGCGAGCACGGTCGCGAGGGCGGCGCGCACCGGTGCCGGGCCGCCGTCGAGGAGACCGGTGACCAGCGGAAGGAGCACAGGCCGGACGGTCGGTCCCTGGTCGAGGCGCCGGTCGACGTACGCGGCCATGTGCCCGGCGGTCTCCGGGCGCCGCTCCACCGCCTCCCGTACGAGCACGGCGACCCGGCGGGCGAGGGCCGGGGTCGTGACGTCGGCGAGGGTGCGCAGCGCGTCGCCCGGCTCCGGCCCGAGGAGCCTGGTCCGGAACGCGTCGAGGACCGGCTCCGGGTGGGTCGTGAGGGCGGGGATCAGGGCGCTCGGCGGGAGATGCGGGTCGCCGGCCGTGAAGTGCCGTAGCGCCTGCGGGAGATGCTGGGCGCGGGTACGCGGATCACGGACGAGGAGCGCGAGCGCGCCGCCGTGCAGCGTGCAGTCGCCCGGGCGGGCGAGCAGGGCGAGGGCCGCGTAGCGCAGGAGGTCGCGGTCGGCCTCGGTGGGCACATGGGGCGCGACGCGCGTTCCGTACGCCACCGCCGCGACCCGCCGGGCCGGTCGCTCGTCGTGCGCCCACCGGTCCACGGCCCGGCAGACGGCCGACGGCTCCTCCTCGGCGAGCACGGCGAGGAGTTCGTCCCCACGCCGGTGCGCACTGTCGACGAGCACCTCGGTCAGCTCGTCCAGGGCCCGGTGGCGGTGGGTGTGGAGCAACGCCTGGGCGGCGGTCGCCACGGTCGCGTCCGGCGTCGCGGGCAGCGGACGGTCGTCGTCGAACCAGCGGGCGAGGAGCGGTTGTACGGCGGTGGGGTCGGCGGCGAGCAGCTGCGCCACGGCGTCCAGGTAGCGGGGCTGGTCGGACTGGCCCGGCGGGTCGTCGCTGACGACGAGTCGGCGCAGGAGGTCGACACGGGTGGCCTCGGGGAGGCGGAGGGCGGTCCAGAAAGAAGGGCCCAACTCCGGGGGCACCGTCTGGTGCCGTCGGCGGCGGGCCACGATGCGGTCCGCTAGGAGGCGCAGGACGTGGGTGTACGGGGTCGCGTCGGGGACGTGGCGGAGTACGTCGGTGAGGAGGTGGGTCGCCCACCAGGTGGATGTCGCGGTGGCAGTCGTGGTCGCGGTGGCGGTCGTGGTCGTAGTGGCGGTCGTGGTGGTTGTCTCGGTGGCTGTGGAGGAGGTTGAGGGCTGGGGCTGCGGGTCGATGGCTTGCGCCAACTCCCTTAGGCGTACGGCCAGTTCGGGCGCTCCGTGCTGGCGGGCGAGGAGGAGCAGCGACTGGACGACCGGGCCGATGCGGTGGTGCGGTACGGGGACGAGGGCCGCGTTCCTGTCGGTCTCCGGGCGGCGGCGGTGGACCAGGGCGTGCAGTGCCTCGTCCAGGTCCAGGTGCGTGCCCTGGATCCAGTCGGCCAGTTCCTCGTGGGCGAAGCGGTAGCCGGTGCCGGCGGGGACGAGGAGGCCCTCGGTGAGGACGGCGGAGGCCCAGCCCGTGCCGCCGCCCAGCCGGGCCGGTGCGGGGCCCCAGGGGAACACGGACTCGAAGGACGCGCGGTCCAGCTCGCCCTGTCCGGGGCCCAGGCTGCGGCGGGCGGCCTCGTGGACCTGGCCGGAGACCTTGGCTGCGAGGCGGCGTACGGGGGTGCCGCGCAGGCCGTTCTCCGCCGCGAGGCGGACGGCGATGCGGAGGCACATCAGGTCCAGGTAGGCGGTGAAGACGTCGTGGCGGTCCAGGCGGGGGTGGGGGGTGGTGGTCGGGGTGTCGGGGTGGGTGGGGTGAGGAGGGTGAGTAGGGAGGGCGGCGCGGACCTCGGAGAGGAGGCGGAGGGTGAGGGGGTGGCGGGCGTCCTCGGGGGTGAGGGCGGACGGGGGGATGGCGTAGCGGGTGTGGGCTTGGTGGGCTTCGGATTCGGTGAGGTCGGTGAGGTGGAGGTGGCGTGGGGGGTGGGGTGGCCCTGGGTGTTTCTCGCCCCCGCCGCCCCTACCCGTCCCATCCCTGGGGGCTGGGCCCCCAGACCCCCGCTTATCGGCCTGAACGGCCTCGTCCTCAAACGCCGGACGGGCTGAAATGGCTGGCCCGGCCTCGTCCTCAGATCCCGCCCCGCCCGCCTTCTGCTCCCAAGACCCCGCCCCACCCCCCGTCTGCTCCCAGTACTCCGGGCGGCACGCCACCACCAGGCGGGCGTGGGATTCCCGGAGCCATGCCTCCGTCGCCCTTGTCCATTCCTGTGCTCGGTGGGCCAGGAGTGGGGGCATTTCCTCGGGGCCGTCCAGGAGGAGGAGCAGGGGGCGGTCGGTTTTGTGGGCCAGGTGGGACAGGCGTTCCGGGGTGATGTCGCCCAGGTCGGTGCCGTACTCGCCCGACGCGGCCACGATCCGGCCCGCGCGGTCCAGTGCGCGGCGGGCCGCGTCCGCCACCGAGGTGTCCTCGTCGCGCAGGTCGGCGCCGCGCAGCCACAGGGTGGGGGCCGGTTCCGGGTCTCGGTGGCGGCGGGCGGCGAGGGCCGCGAGTTCCGTCGTACGGCCGCTGCCGGGGGCGCCGACCAGGCCGAGGACGACGGCCGGGCTTTCGCGCGCGGCGGTGAACGCCTTCAACTCCCTTGCCAGTTCCGCCCGTTCGACCGGCTCGACCGCGCCCGCGTCCAGGCCGCCCGAGGTACGGCCCACGAAGCCCGCCAGTGCGCCCGGCGGTCCGTCCGAGCCCACCGAGGTGGCCGTCAGTTCCAGGACGCCCGCGAGATTGAGGTCGGCGCCGAACGCGGGGACCGTCGCCGCGTTGCGGGCCAGGAGGTCTGCGAGGGGGGCGCCCACTGCCCGTCGGGTGTGGAGGGGGAGCGCGAAGCCCGGTGCGCGGTGGCCGGGCGGTTCCGGTGACGTTCCCGTGGGCTGCGGCAGCAGGGGCGTGCCCAACACCCCCAGCACCGCTCCCGTCGTACGGTCGAGCACCGGGCCGCCGGCCGCGCCGCCGCCCAGTCGCAGCGCGTCGCTGCCCGCTGTGCCGATGGCCAGCTCAAGGGCGTCGGGGAGGAGATGGAAGCGGTCCGTGGCCGTGTAGGTGACGTCGGTCGTGCCGAGCACGCGCGCCTCGCGCCAGCCGCCCGCCGCGATCCGTACGTATGTGCCAGTCGCCACCCGGTCTCGGACCGAGACGGGGAGCGGATCCGCGCCCAGGCCCTCCGTGCGCACCAGGGCCAGGCCCAAGGTCGGGAGGAGGGTCACCGCATCTGCCGCCGACACCACACACGTACGGTCCGCAGGGCCGTGGAGGACCAGCCGGGCCAGTCCGTCGACGGCCTCGTGGCTGGTGATCAGTGTGCCGTGGTGGTCGGCCACGAAGCCCGTGCCGCGTGGGCGACCGGCCAGGTCGCACACCCGCACGAGCGACTCTGCGGCAACCTCGGTGGCATCGCCGACTTCCGCGGCTCCTGCGGCTTCCGCAGCGGCTTCGTTCTCTCGTGTCTCACGCGCTCCGGCCGACGGCCGACGGCCACCCCCGGCGCGCGGGCCCCGTCCCGCCATCGTCGACCTCCCCGCCGTACACGCGTGCCTGCGTACGCACGCGTCTGCTTTCGACGGTAGGCATCCGGTGATCAGCAGGACAGAGTGTGCGACGAACGCGCCCCCTTCCGCCCCCTCGGTTCACTCCGAGCGCCTGCCCGGACGGGTGAATGAACCGCGAGGGATGGATACACCTCTGGGTGGGGGAACCGAGGGGGGACCGTGGAGCGGCGGGAACGTCCCCGTGACCGCCGCTCCACGGACCGGTAGCACTCCACTGCTGTCCACCCTGCCGTCCACTGCTGTCAGACGAAGACCGCGAGGCTCTTCGCCTTGCCCTTCTCCTCCTCCACCAGGGCGAGGAACTGCCCGGCGGGGTCGAAGACGGCCACGGCACCGACGCCCGTGTACTCCTCGGGCATCTCCAGCCGTACGCCGTTCGTCAGCAGCCGTGCCCGCTTCTCGTCCACGTTCCAGCGCGGGAACGCGGCAGTGGCCGCCTCGGCGATCGGCATCACCGTCAGCTCCTGCTGCAACTGGTCGAGCGTGCGGGCCGTGTCCAGCTTGTACGGGCCGACGCGCGTCCGGCGCAGCGCCGTGAGGTGGCCGCCGACGCCCAGGTCGGCGCCCAGGTCCCGGGCCAGCGCGCGGATGTACGTACCGGAGGAGCACACCACCGACACGACCAGGTCGAGTACGGGGGTGCCGTCGGCCGCGACCGCCTCCCGGACGTCGTACACCGCGAAGGAGGAGACGGTGACCGGGCGGGCCGGGATCTCGAACTCCTCGCCCTCGCGGGCCCGTTTGTAGGAGCGCACGCCGTTGATCTTGATGGCGCTGACCTTGGACGGCACCTGCATGATGCGGCCGGTCAGCTTGGCGACGCCGGCGTCGACGGCCTCGCGGGTGATCCCGGAGGCGTCGGTGGAGGAGGTGATGTCCCCCTCGGCGTCGTCGGTGAGCGTGTTCTGTCCGAGGCGGACGGTGCCGAGGTACTCCTTCTCGGTCAGCGCGAGGTGGCCGAGGAGCTTGGTCGCGCGCTCGACCCCGAGGACGAGCACGCCCGTGGCCATGGGGTCGAGGGTGCCGGCGTGTCCGACGCGGCGGGTCCTGGCGATCCCGCGCATCTTGGCGACCACGTCGTGCGAAGTGAAGCCCGACGGCTTGTCGACGATGACAAGCCCGTCGGGCGTCCTGGTGTTCTTCTGCGTCATTCGGAGGTGTCGTCCGTCCCTGCGGTGTCGTCCTCGTCGTCCGGCTTCTTGTACGGGTCCGCGTCACCGGCGAACGCGGCGCCCGCGGACGCCTGGCGCACCTGCGCGTCGGAGGCACGGGCCTTGTCGAGGAGGTCCTCGATCTTCTTGGAGGTGTCCGGGAGGGCGTCGGCGACGAAGGCCAGGGTCGGCGTGAACTTCACGCCCGCGGCCTGGCCGACGGCGGAGCGCAGGACGCCCTTGGCGCTCTCCAGACCGGCGGCAGCGGCTGCCCGGTCCTCGTCGTCCCCGTAGACCGTGTAGAAGACGGTCGCCTCCCGGAGGTCCCCGGTGACCCGGGTGTCCGTGATGGTGACGTGGGTGCCGAGGCGCGGGTCCTTGATCCCGCGCTGGAGCTTCTGGGCCACCACCTCTCGGATGAGGTCAGCCAACCTCTTCGCCCGCGCGTTGTCGGCCACTGGTCCGTCTCCCGTTCTTTTCTGTTCCGCGTTCTGCGTTGCGCTTCTGCGTCCTGCGTTCTTGCAGGTCGTTCAGGTCATTCATTTGTTCGGCTAGTCGTCGTCGCCGTGGAGCCGTCGTCGTACGGACAGCAGTTCCACCTCGGGGCGGCCGGCCACCAGTCGCTCGCACTGGTCCAGCACATCGGTGATGTGTGCCGTGTCGCCTGCCACCACCGCCAGGCCTATGCCCGCTCTGCGGTGCAGGTCCAGGTGTTCGACCTCGGCCGCGCTCACCGCGTACTTGCGCTGGAGTTCGGCGACGATCGGGCGGACGACGGAGCGCTTCTCCTTCAGCGAGCGTACGTCGCCGAGCAGGAGGTCGAAGGACAGAGTCCCCACGTACATGTGTGTATCCGGATGACCCGCCGGTGCGGGATCGATGGCCCCGCCGACTGTATGGGCGGGGACATCAAGAACGGTACAGCGTACGGGGCGGTGGCTCGACGGGATTGTTGTTCGCCCCCGCCGCCCTTACCCGTCCCATCCCTGGGGGCTGCGCCCCCAGACCCCCCTTTCGCGCTGAACGCGCTCGTCCTCAAACGCCGGACGGGCTGAGTTGGTCAGCCCGTCCGGCGATTGAGGACAAGGCCCGTTCAGGGCCGGAGTGGGGGTCTGGGGGCGGCAGCCCCCAGGGATGGGACGGGTAGGGGCGGCGGGGGCGAAGAAAATCCCTGCCTAGCCCCGTCAACTCCGAACCCGTGAAACCCCCGACGACACCACCAACAACACCCCCAGCATCACGAACGGCGCCCCCACCCCCGTAACCCCCGCGACCAGCCCCGCCGTAGCCGGCGCAGCCACCTGGCCGAGCCGATTGCCGGTCAGCCGCAGCGCGAGGGCGGTCGACCGAGCCCCCGGCGGAGCCGCCTGGACGACCGTCGTCATCGACAGGGGCTGGCCCACGCCCAGGCAGAACCCCAGCGCCGTGAGCATCAACGCCAGCCCCCACACCGGCACCGGCAGCGCGATCCCCGCACACAGCACCGCCCCCAACAGACAGGTCACGGTGAGGAGTCGACGCCGCCCCAGCAGCCGCACGAGCGGCGTCAGCACCAGCCGGCACGCGATCGTGGCCGCCGCCCGCAGCCCGAGGAGTACGCCGATGACCGCCGGCGCGATACCCCGGTCCTCGCCGACCACCGGAAGGTAGGCGGTGAGAACGTCGGTCGCGGACAGCACGGCGAGGCTGACGAAGATGCCCGCGGGTACGCCCCGGGTGCGCAGTATGCGGTGCACGGGGACACGATCACCTTGCTCCGTACGGGACTTGACGGCCGTACGGTCCTCGACGCGCCACAACGACGTGAACGAGAGCGCGGCGACCGCACCCGCGACGAGCAGGGCGCGTGCACTGCTCGCCGCCATGTCCTCGCCCCCGATCAGCGCACCGGCCGCCATCGGACCGATGAACTGGCCGAGCGAGACGCCGATGGTGAAGTGGCCGAAGTTGCGGTCCTGTTCGTCGGGGGCGGACCGGCGGGCGACGAGCGACTGGCCGCCGATGACGAAGCAGAGGTGGCCGAGGCCCGTCACGCCGCTCCACGCGGCCATCGCCACAAGGGAGTTGGCGGTGGCGCCCAGCGCACAGCCGCCCGAGATGAGGAGCGCGCCGACGGTCAGCAGGGGCGCGCAGCGGCCGTGGTCGGTGCGACGGCCCAGCGGGACGGCGGCGAAGAGCGGGAGCAGGGCGTACGCGGCGGCGATGACGCCGATCGCCCGCTCGTCCGCGCCCAGCGCGAGGGCCCGGTAGGAGACGGCGGGCCGGGCCATCGACACCGCCCCCTGCGTGAAGCTGAAGGCGATGACGAGGCGGAGCAGCCAGCCGCGGTTCCCACCGGGCCTCATGGACTTGTCCTTCCGGACGGGCGTGTGCGTACGTACGTGCGTGCCTGCGGGCGGATCAGATGATGCCGAACAGGATTCCCGCCCCGAGGATCGCCAGCGAGGTCAGGATCGCCCACTTGACCACGAACTTGGTGTGGTCGCCGAACTCGACCTTCGCCATGCCGACGAGAACGTACACGGCCGGGACGAGCGGGCTGGACATGTGCAGGGGCTGGGCGATGAGGGAGGCGCGGGCGATCTCCAGCGGGGAGACGCCGTGGGCCGCGCCGGCCTCGGCGAGGACGGGCAGGACGCCGAAGTAGAAGCCGTCGTTCGACATGAAGTAGGTGAGCGGGATGCTCAGCAGGCCGGTGACGAAGGCCATGTGCGGGCCCATGCCGTCGGGGATGTTGTCGACGAGCCAGCGGGCCATGTGGTCGACCATGCCGGTACCGGTCAGGACGCCGGTGAAGACGGCGGCGGCGAAGACCATGCCGGAGACGTTGAGGACGTTCTCTGCGTGGGCGCCGAGACGGGCCTTCTGGTCGGGCATGTGCGGGAAGTTGACCGTCAGGGCGAGCGCGGCACCGAGCAGGAACAGCACCGGGATCGGCAGCCACTCCATGATCATGGAGGTGAGCAGCGTGACCGTGAGGAGCGCGTTGAACCAGTAGAGCTTGGGCCGCAGGGTGGCACGGTTGGGGTCGAGGACCTTCAGCATCCGGTCGTCGTCATCGTCGCTGTCCCCGGCCGTGGCGTCGCCCGGGTTCCCCTCGGCGGCCGAACCGCCGGTCGGTGCGGCCGAGTTGCCCGCCCCGGATCCCCCGGCGGCCGACTTCGCGCCCGAACCGGCGCCGACGAGGACGGTCTCCGTCTCCTGCTCCGGCTCCTCCACCAGGACCGCGTCCAGCGTCAGCACGCCGAGCCGCTTGCGCTCGCGGCGGCCGAGGACGTACGAGAGGGCGATGACGAAGGCCAGGCCGGCGGCGAGTGCCGGGATCATCGGGACGAAGATGTCGCTGGCGTCGAGCTTCAGGGCCGTCGCGGCACGGGCCGTCGGGCCACCCCAGGGCAGGGTGTTCATCACACCGTTGGCCATCGCGGCGACGCCGGTCATCACGACGAGGCTCATCTTCAGGCGCTTGTACAGGGGGTACATCGCCGAGACCGTGATCATGAAGGTGGTCGAGCCGTCGCCGTCGAGGGAGACGATCGCCGCGAGAAGCGCGGTGCCGACGACGATGCGCAGCGGGTCCGCCTTGGCGAACTTCAGGATGCCTCGGACGATCGGGTCGAAGAGGCCGACGTCGATCATCACACCGAAGTAGACGATCGCGAACATGAGCATCGCCGCGGTGGGGGCGAGGCTGGTGACGCCGTCGATGACGTAGTCACCGAGCTTGGCGCCCTTCCCGACGAAGACGCAGAACAGTGCCGGGATCAGTACGAGCGCCGCGATCGGCGACATCTTCTTCATCATGATCAGGACCAGGAAGGTCGCGATCATCGTGAAGCCCAGGATGGTCAACATGAGTGGGTTACCTAACGTTCGCCCTTGAACTCCCACCGGAGTCGGCAGTGCGTTGACGTTAGGGCGGCCACGCAAGTCTTAACAAGATGTTGACGTGCGAGCAATAAGCGCAAAACTCCAGGTCACAGCGTTGTGCCTGCTGGCGCGAGTTCGATGGGTACACCATTCAGTACGGCGTTGCCCGACAGCGGGTCCAGCAGACTGCCGTCGAGGAGCTGGTTGACGTTGACCCCGGGGTCGACGGCGGCGTGCGCGAGCCGGGTGCCGGGCCGGTCGTGTCCCCACCCGTGGGGCAGGCTGACGACCCCCCGCCGGACCACGTCCGTGATCTCCGCCGGGGCCACCACCTCTCCCCCGGCGCCCTTGATCCGTACGGGGGCGCCGTCCTCGACCCCGAGGCGGGCGGCGTCCTCGGGGTGGATGTGCAGGGTGCAGCGGTTGGTGCCGCCGGTGAGGGCGGGCACGTTGTGCATCCAGCTGTTGTTGGAACGGAGGTGGCGGCGGCCGATGAGCACGATCCCGGCAGGGCGCTCGCGCAGGGCCTGGCGCAGTCGTGGCAGGTCGTCGGCGATGGGTCCCGGCAGGAGTTCGATCCGGCCGCTGCGCGTCTTCAGGGGCTGCGGCAGGCGCGACTGGAGCGCCCCCAGGTCGATGCCGTGCGGGTGGGCGAGCAGCTTCGCCAGGCTCAGCCCGTCCGGCCGTACGCCGAAGCCGTCGCCGTACGGGCCCAGGCGCAGCATCAGGTCGAGGCGGCGCTCGGGGCCGGTGTCGCCGTCGAGCGACTTGGCCAGCTCCCGCGGATCCCGGCCGTGGACCGGGGAGTGGGGTTCCTTGACGGCCTTGCCGAGGGTCTGGTCGATGACCATGGTGTCCACGGCGGCGGGGTCGGCGCCGTGCATCCCGGTCGCGGCCAGGATGAGCCGCGCGAAGATCTCGGTCTCGGCCATCCGGCCCGGCTCCAGGGGGACCGCGGGGCGGTTGTAGCGGACCTGGTTGCGGACGGCGAGGGTGTTGAGGGCGAAGTCGTGGTGCGGGCTCTGCGAGGGCGGGGGCGGCGGCAGGACGACGTGCGCGTGGCGCGAGGTCTCGTTGAGGTAGGGGTCGACGCTGACCATGAAGTCGAGCGAGTCCAGCGCCTTGTCGAGCCGGTTGCCGTCGGGCGCGGAGAGGACGGGGTTGGCGGCGACGGCGATGAGCGCCCGGATCGGCTCGCCCTCGGCGCCTTGGGTGCCGGTAGCGGTGTCGATCTCCTCGGCGAGCGCGGAGAGCGGCAACTCGCCTTTCGCCTCCGGGTGTTGGCCGACCCGCGAGTGCCAGCGGCCCAGCGCGAAGCCGTGGCTGGGCCCGGCCGGTCGAGGCGTCTTGTCGGTGGCCGCCTGCGGGAAGAGGGCGCCGCCGGGACGGTCGAGGTTGCCGGTGAGGATGTCGAGGACGTCGACCAGCCAGCTGGCGAGGGTGCCGTGCGGGACGGTGCAGCTGCCGATGCGGCCGTAGACGGCGGCGGTGGGCGCGGCGGCGAGTTCCCGGGCGAGGGTACGAATGGTGTCCGCGTCCACGTCGCACGCTTCGGAGACGGCCTCGGGAGTGAAGTCCCGTACGGACTCGGCGAGTTCGTCGACCCCGACGACATGCGGCGCCAACTCGCCCAGGTCGACGAGGTGTTCGTCGAACAGGACGAAGGTCATCGCGGCGAGGAGCAGGGCGTCCGTACCGGGGCGGATCGCGATGTGCCGGTCGGCGAGCTTGGCGGTGCGGGTGCGGCGCGGGTCGATGACGGTGAGGGTGCCGCCGCGCGCCTTGAGGGCCTTGAGCTTGCCGGGGAAGTCGGGTGCGGTGCACAGACTCCCGTTGGACTCAAGGGGGTTGGCGCCGATGAGCAGGAGGTGGTCGGTGCGGTCGAGGTCGGGTACGGGGATCGCGTTGGCGTCGCCGTACAGCAGGCCACTGGAGACGTGCTTGGGCATCTGGTCGACCGTCGAGGCGGTGAAGACACTGCGGGTGCCGAGACCGGCGAGCAGGACGGTCGGGTAGAGCGCCCCGGCCACGGTGTGCACGTTCGGATTCCCGAGGACGACACCGACGGAGTTCGCCCCGTACTGCTCGACGACACCCCGGATTCCGGCCGCGACGGCGTTGAAGGCCTCCGCCCAACTGGCCTCGCGCAGCTCGCCGTCCCGTCGTACGAGGGGGGTGCGCAGCCGGTCGGGGTCGCTGTCGAGGGCCCCGAAGGAGGCGCCCTTCGGGCAGATGAACCCCTGGCTGAACACGTCGTCGCGGTCACCTCGGGCCCGGGTGACCCGGCCGCTCTCGATGGTGAGCGTCAGTCCGCAGGTGGCCTCGCACAGGGGGCACACGCGCAGGGCGGTACGGGAGTCGGTGGGGCTGGACACGGGTCCTCCCGGAGGGTGGCGGCAGCGTTGACGCACGGCTGGAGACTGAGGCCGAGCATACCGACCGGTACGGATGGCGGGGAGGCCTTCGACGGGGTGAGGTCGGAAACCCGCGAGCCCGACCGCCTGACGCCTGTCGCCCGCTCGCCCGACATCTGAGGCCGCCCGCGCGACACCTATTGCCCGTGCGTCCGTGCGTCCGCGTCAGTCCAGCACCCGCGCCAGATACGCCCGCAGCAGCTCCCGCATCTCCCCGATGATCCGCTCGTCCCCCTCCGGAGCGACCCGGAAGGCCAGGTGGACCAGGGTGTCGGCGGTCTCCACGGCGACCAGGAACGTACGGCGGAGGTCGTCGTCCGGGGCGCGGCCGATGACGTCGGAGAGGAGGGTGGTGAGGGTGTCGGCGACGCGGTGGTTGGGTTCGGCGTCGCGTTTGCCGACCGGGATCTGGTTGCCGAAGTCGACGAGCGAGAAACCGGGCGCGGTCCGTTTCATGGTGAGGTACTCGTCGAGCACGGCGTCCATGGCCTCGCGCCAGCCACCCCCGCTCATCTCCCGCAGCCGCTCGGTGACACGCGCGATGAAGTGCTCCAGGTTCCGCTGGGCCAGCGCGTCCGCCATGGCGCGCTTGTTGCCGAAGAAGCGGTAGACGGAGCCTATGGGGACGCCGGCGCGGATCGCCACCGCCCGGGTGCTCAGGGCGTCGTAGCCGACCTCGTCGAGGAGGTCGGCGCAGGCGTCGAGGATTCGGGTCAGCCGTTCGGCACTGCGCCGCTGTACGGGCGCACGACGTAGCGAGGTAGCTGGGGGCACGCCCTTCATCATGCCGTTCCCCGGCGGCCCGGTGAACCGTGCCCCTCGCTTTCCCCCTCTTGCGCCCGTGAACATCGAATCCTACGGTGAAGCATAGGAATGAGGGCGAGGGAGCGAGGGAGCACCCATGAGCGGGGACGTGAGCGAGGACATCGCCGGGGACGCGCGGAAGGCCGCCGAAGGGCTGGCCCACCTCACCGGCTTCGGCAACGAGCACAGCTCGGAGGCCGTCCCCGGCGCCCTGCCCGAGGGCCGCAACTCGCCGCAGCGCGCCCCCCTCGGCCTCTACGCCGAGCAGCTCAGCGGTACGGCGTTCACCGAGCCCCGCGCCCACAACCGCCGCTCCTGGCTGTACCGCATCCGCCCTTCGGCGGCGCACCCCCCGTTCGCCCCCACCGACAACGGCCCGCTCCGCGCGGCCCCCTTCACGGAATCCGTGCCCGATCCCAACCGGCTGCGCTGGAACCCGCTGCCCGAACCCCCGCCCGGCACGGACTTTCTGGCGGGCCTGTGGACCCTCGGCGGCAACGGCGACGCCACGCAGCGCACCGGCATGGCCGTGCACCTCTACCACGCCGACTCGTCGATGGAGCGGGTGTTCAGCGACGCCGACGGGGAGCTGCTGATCGTCCCGGAGTCCGGCGGACTGCTGCTGCGCACCGAGTTCGGGCTGCTGTACGTCGAACCGGGTCATGTCGCGCTGATCCCGCGCGGGGTGCGCTTCCGGGTGGAACTGCTGGATGCCGCCGCCCGCGGTTACGTGTGCGAGAACTACGGAGCCGCCTTCCAGCTCCCCGACCTGGGGCCGATCGGCGCCAACGGACTGGCGAACGCACGGGACTTCAGGGCGCCGGTGGCCGCGTACGAGGACGTCGAGGGTCCGGTGGAGGTCGTCAACAAGTTCTGCGGCAACCTCTGGACGGCGGTATACGACCACTCCCCGCTCGACGTCGTCGCCTGGCACGGCAACCATGTCCCGTACGCCTACGACCTGCGCCGCTTCAACGTCCTCGGCACGATCTCGTACGACCATCCGGACCCGTCGATCTTCACGGTGCTGACGTCGCCGTCGGACACTCCGGGCCTCGCGGGCGTCGACTTCGTCGTGTTCGCGCCGCGCTGGCTGGTGGGCGAGGACACCTTCCGGCCGCCGTACTTCCACCGGAACGTGATGAGCGAGTACATGGGGCTGATCGAGGGCGCGTACGACGCGAAAGCGGAAGGCTTCGTGCCCGGGGGCGGCTCGCTGCACAACATGATGTCCGCGCACGGGCCCGACCGGGAGACCTTCGACCGGGCGAGCGCGGCCGAGCTGCGGCCACAACGGATCGACGACGGGCTGGCGTTCATGTTCGAGACACGCTGGCCGGTGACCCTGACGGCACAGGCGGCGCAGGCGGAACATCTCCAACCCGGGTACGACGACGTGTGGTCGGGCCTCCAGCGTCACTTCCGCCCGTTGCACTGAGCGTTGACGACCGGTACGGATACCTCCGTGACCTCCTTCGCGCCGGACTCGATCGTCCTGAACCGCAAACTGCCGCTCTGGTACCAGGTTTCGCAGTCCCTGCGCGCCTCGATCCTCGGCCGCTCGGCGCGGGACCCGCTGCGCCTGCCCACCGAGGAGCAGTTGGCGGGCCACTACGGCGTGAGCGTGCTGACCATGCGGCAGGCGCTGAAGGAGCTGGAGGACGAGGGGCTGATCAGCCGGCACCGCAGGCGCGGCACGTTCATCGAGCCGGACGCCCGACGAGGCGCTCCCGTACGGCTCCTGGGCTCGGTCGACGCGATCGTCGCCCAGCAGTCCGGCATGACGACCGAACTCCTCGGCCACGGCAGCGCGCCCGTGCCCGCCGAACTCGCCGAGTACTTCCCGGACTTGGTGGAGGTGGCCACGTACCACCGGCTGCGCGGCGACGAGGAGACCGGCGAACCGACCAACCACGCCCGCAACTACGTCCGTCCGGAACTCGCCGAGCGCATCGACCGCGACGATCTGCTCCGCTGGCCGATGACCAAGGTGCTGCGGGACGCCGTGGGCGCGGACATCGCCCGCATCACGGACACCGTCCAGGCCCGCCTGGCGGACCCGGAGACGGCCCGCCTCCTCCGCGTCCCCCTCCTCAGCCCGATCCTGCACTACACGGGCGTCGCGTACGACGAGGGCGGCCGGGTCCTGGACGTGGCCGTCATCCACTACCGGGGCGACCGCTTCTCCTTCACGGTGACCCTGGACGCGACCTAATACCTGTCCGGCGGAGGGGACGGCGGGTGTCGTCGTACGATGCCCAGCGTGCCGTACGACGACGATGCTCCGCTGCTCGCGGACCTCATGCCGTGGTCCGTCGCACCGCCACGGCTGGGCCGGGGGTGGCCGACGGCCCCCGACACGGCATCCCTGAAAGCACGCTGGGACGCCCTGCTGAAGGCCGAAGGCCCGGACCGCGAGACCCTGTTCGAACCGACACGCTCACGCACCCCCCACTCGGCGGTCGGACAGTTGCCGGGCCGGCAGAGCGGCACGGAGAAGCTCGCCCGCGCAACCGGCCCCTGCGCGGAGCCCGTACGGGTCCTCCGGGCCCCCTTCGACGAGCAGTGGCTGATCCCGGACCACCGGCTGATCGACGCGGCGCGCCCGGAGCTGTGGCGGGTGGCGGACGAACGCCAGGTGTTCGTAGTCGAGACGGCGACCTCTCCCCCGGACTCCGCCGGACCGCTCCTCCTCGCCTCGCCTCTGCTGTCGCTGATCCGCCCGGGCCGGATCCGCCCGCTGTACCGACGCCCCGGCGGCACCGAACCCAACCTGGCCCCGGGCCTGTTGGCCCACCTCACCGGCCGCCTCGGCCACCGCACCGACCCGCTCGACGTCCTCGCCTGGACTCTGGTCGCCGTACGCCCGGGCCTCTCCGTCCCCCTCACCACCGACCCCGACCTCTGGTCCCGGGGCGTCGAGTTGGGCCACCGGATGCTGTGGCTGATGCGCCGGAACGGCGACCGCCCCAAACTCCCCGGCGGCCGACGCCCTTACGTACGCGCCCCGTTGCCCTCCCGCCCGGTCGCCGTCCACTACGACCGCGACGAGGAGACCCTCCAGGTCGACGACGGCCGGATCTCCCCGGTACCGCCGGAGGCGTGGGACTTCGAGGTGGGCGGAGTGCGGGTGCTGGAGGAGTGGCTCGCGGTGCGGATGGGAGGCGCGGTCGAGCCGGGGACCCTGGAGGCGATCCGCCCGGCGACCTGGCCGCAGACCTGGACCTCCGAGCTCCTGGAGCTGATCACGGTACTGGCCCTACTGGCGGAACTGCGCCCACAGCGGGAGGAGTTGACGGCCACGGACCCGATCACGGTCACTGAGCTGCGAGCGGCGGGCGTCCTCCCGGTACCTGACAGGGCGCGCCGACCGGCATCGGTTCTGGACCACCACGAAGAGGGCCCAGAAGGCCAGTTCACGCTCATCTGACCAACCCGCCTTCAGGCCTTTAGGGGCGCGGGGAACTGCGCGAGCAACCACAACGGACCCGCACCCGGCAACGAACGACTCACCCCCGCGGCGAAAACCCGTCCAGCACCCGCAGAACCATCCGATCGAACACAGCCTCCAGGTCGATCGGCCCCGAGTCCTCCATGAACGCCGCAGCCAACCTCGGATACGCCCCGCCGGCCACCTGCCCCCCGAGATACGCGATCCGCATCGCGTTCTCCTGCTCCTCCGACCACGGCAACGACCGCACCCGCTCAGCCGTCGCCAACTCGTTGCCGACATACGTCGTCACCATGCCGTTGAGCATCGCGATCAGCTCGAACTTCGTCCCGTAGGTCCCCTCGAACGGGTCGAGGCAGGTCAGGCAGTGTTCGAGATAGCGCAGGGCGTTCGGACTGAAGCCGTACACCGGGGACATCAGACGCGGCAGCCAAGGATGCCGAAGCATCAGCGCACGCGTCTGGTGCGCGACCCGCACCATGTCCGCACGCCAGTCCCCCGACGGCTCCCACAACTCGTGCTCGCCGCTGATCGCGTCAACCATCAGCTCGTACAGGTCCTCCTTGCGGGGGACGTAGTTGTAGAGCGACATCGTGCCGCAGCCCAGTTCGGCCGCGACGCGCCGCATCGAGGCCGCGTCGAGCCCCTCCGCGTCCGCGATCCGCACCGCGGCGGCCGCGATGTCGGCGCGGCTGTACGCGGCCTTGGGGCCACGGCCCGCACGTTCGGGACGCGCCCAGATCACTTCGGGTACGGCGGCTCGGCCGGCCATTGATCATCACCTCGACCACCCATCGTAGTTACGTACGGCGTACGTAGTGCGCTATGGTCACCTCATGACTACTACGTACGCTGTACTTAGTGAAGGGCTGGAGAAGTCCTTCGGGAAGGTCCATGCCGTACGCGGGCTGGACCTGGCCGTGGCCAAGGGCTCCGTGTGCGGGCTGCTGGGGCCGAACGGCGCGGGCAAGACCACGGTCGTACGGCTGCTCACCACACTGCTGCGGCCCGACGCGGGGTCGGCGCGAGTCGCGGGGCACGACCTCGTACGGGACGCGGCTGCCGTACGGCGCCGGATCGGCGTCACCGGGCAGTACGCGTCGGTCGACGGGGACCTGACCGGCCGCGAGAACCTGCGGCTGTTCGCCCGGCTGCACCGGGTCAGGGGGCCCGCGGAGCGCGCGGACGAGCTGCTCGACCGCTTCGGGCTGGCGGAAGCCGCAGACCGGCCCGCGTCCACCTACTCGGGCGGGATGCGCCGCCGCCTCGACCTCGCGGCGAGCCTGGTCGAGCGGCCCGAGGTGCTGTTCCTGGACGAACCGACGACGGGGCTCGACCCGGCGGCCCGTAACCAGATCTGGGCGGCGGTACGGGGGCTGAGGGACGAGGGTACGACCGTCCTCCTCACCACCCAGTACCTGGAGGAGGCCGACCGACTCGCCGACGAGATCGCCCTCGTGGAGCACGGCCGGGTCGCGCAGTCCGGAACGCCCGCCCAACTCAAGGCGCTCATCGGGTCGTACGCCGAGGTCGTGGTCGCCGATGCCGACGCGCTGCTCGGTGCGGCCGGGGTCCTCGACCAACTCACCGGTTCCGAACCGGTGTTGGACCGCGACCGGCTCACCGTCGGCGCGGTCACCACGGACCCGACGGTCACGCTCCCGCGTCTGGTTCGTGAACTGGACGCGGCGGGCGTGGCGTTGCTCGACGCGAGCCTGCGTCCGCCGACCCTCGACGATGTCTTTCTCCGGCTGACGGAGCGTAAGGAGCTTGCCGTATGAGCACGGTGGGGTACGACCTGGCGTACGACGGTACGGCCATGCTGGGCCGCCAGTTGCGGCGGATCCGGCACAACCCCGGGCTGCTGATCCTCACCCAGTCCATGCCGATCACGATGCTGCTGTTCTTCGGCTATGTCTTCGGCAGCGCCCTCGCGATGCCCGGCGAGGAGTACCGCGCCTTCCTCGTACCGGGGTTGCTCGTCGCGACCGCCGCCAACGGGCTCATGACAGGGATGTTCCAGGCGGCTCAGGACACCCACCGGGGCGTGACGGACCGCCTCCGTACGCTGCCCATCAGCCGGGCGGCCGTACCGCTGGGGCAGGCCCTCGCGGACCTGGTCGTCACGGCCGCCGGGACCGTGCCGGTGCTGCTGGTCGGGCTGGCGGTGGGCTGGCGGATCGAGGGGTCCACGCTCCAGGCAGTGGGCGCGGTGGGGCTGTTGCTGCTCTTCCGGTTCGCGATGACGTGGATCGGGATCCTGCTCGGGCTCGCCTCGAAGAGCGAGGAGGCGGCCGGTCAGCTCGGGGGTGCGACGTTCGTTCTGCCGCTGCTGTCCAACGCGTACATCCCGACGGACGGTCTGCCGGGGTGGCTTCGGACTCTCGCCGAGTGGAACCCCATCAGCGCGGTGACCACCGCGATGCGGTACCTGTTCGGGAACGCGTCTGTGCCGGCCTCGGGGGCCTGGCCTGTGACGCATCCTGTTGCGGGGGCGTTGGCCTGGTGTGCGGTGCTCGTTGCCGTGTTTCTGCCGCTCGCCGTCCGCAGGTACGCGGACGGCGAGCGTTGAGGGTCTGCTGGTGTTGTGAGACGGGTGCCGGTCGGATGTGGCTGGTCGCGCAGTTCCCCGCGCCCCTGAAGGAGCGCCCCCGTACAGGGCGATAATCCCGTGAAGCCCTACTTCTGCGCGGGCAAGTCCGGGCCCAAGGACGAGAACTTCTCCTGGGAGACCACCCGTTTCGGGGGCCAGGTGATGTTCTTCGGGGGCCACTTCTGGCCGGTCTTCCGCAGGAACCACTCCGGTGGCTCGTACATGGGCGGCTCGTAGCCGTCCGGCAGGGACGTCTTCCAGTCGACGTCCTTCGTGCGCTCCTTGAACTCGTCCTTGACGGCCTTGAGTTGCTCGGGCCGGGTGATGAGGTCGACCGCGGTCGCCGCCAGGTACTTCGCGGCGGCGACCACCGCCGCCCGGCCGGGTGCGGCGGCCGCGCAGGACGCCGTGGACCAGGTGTGCATCTTGGTGCCGATCGGGGCGAGGGCGGCGCCCATCGAGACGGTCGGCACGTTCCAGCTGATGTCGGCCACGTCCGTGGAACCGCCGCCCATGAACACCGGGTTGGGCGCGGTGAGTTCGGCGATCTCGGCGTGCATGCCCTTCTGCGGGAGGCCGAGGGACTCCTGGAGCTGCTTGGCCAGGTCGTGGGCCTCGTCGGTGAATTCGGGCGGCCCGATCTGCTTCATGTTGGCGTGCAGCAGCTCGGCGAAGGACTTGGAGGGGAGCTGGTTCCAGCAGGCGGAGGTGATCCGGTGCTGGACCGACGTCTGCGAGGCCTTCGCCGCCGCCTCCGAGACGGCGATCACCTTGTCGAGGAGCACCTGGACCCGCGCGGGGCTGCCCTCACGGACGTAGTACGAGATCTCGGCTATCTCCGGGGTGACGTTCGGGATGTCACCCCCGTTGTTGATCACCCAGTGCAGGCGTCCGCTGGGGGCCAGGTTCTCCTCTCGGAGGAACTCCGACATCGTTGCCATCATCACGGCCGCGTCCAGTGCGCTCTTGTTGCCGAGCGGGGTGCCGCCGTGGCCCGCGACGCCGAGGAAAGTGAAGGTGACGGCTGTCATCGCCGTCGTGGTCCCCCAGCCGGTGGCGTTCGAGGTCGAGGGGTGCCAGTCGAGGAACGCGTCGAGGCCCTCGTACACGCCCTTGCTGACCGCGTACGTCTTGCCGATCAGGGTCTCCTCGGCGGTCGAGCCGAAGAACTTCACGGTGACGGGCAGCTTGTGCTTCTTCGCGGCCTGCGCGACCGCCGCCGCGGCTGCCGCTGCCGCCGCGCCGAGGGCGCTGTGGCCACAGCCGTGGCCGGGGCCGTAGCTGGGCGCGAAGGGGTCGTGGACGTACTCGCGCGGGTCGTGGTGGCCGACGCCCTTGTTCTGGGAGAGGCCGGGCAGCGCGTCGTACTCGCCGCTGAAGCCGAGGACCGGGCCGCCGGTGCCGTACGAGAAGGTCGCGGTGAAGGCGGTCGGGAAGCCTGCCGTGCCGAACTCCACGTGGAATCCGGCCTTTTCGAGGAAGCCGGCCTCGGCGAGCGAGGACTTCCACTCACGCAGGCTGAGTTCGGCGTTCTCCCAGATCTCGGAGTTGAGGCCGGTGATAGAGCCGGCGCGGGAGGTGATCCAGTCGAGGGCGGACGTCTTGGCGGGACTGTCCTGGGCGAGGCCCTCGGGGGCTTCGTACGGGCCCTCGGTGACGTCGGACGAGGCGGCGGCCATCGCGGGGTCCGCCTCGGCGGTCATCACCGCCGTCGTGACGCCCGCCGCGCCGAGCAGTTGCATGATGCGGCGGCGGCTCAGCGTCTGGCCGTTCGGGCTCGTCGTCTCGTGTTCGTGCTGATCGTGCAGGTCACACACGCGTACCTCCGGAGTGAAGATCGGTGTATCAGCCATGCGGAACATACAAACGATCAGCACCCTGGCCCCACAACATTGCCCCGTCAACATCCGTGCATGACAAAGGTGTTACGTACGGGACATGATCGCTCGCATGGAGCCACTGCCGCTGCCCCTGGAGGGCATCACCGTCATCGCCCTCGAACAAGCCGTAGCCGCCCCCTTCGCCACCCGCCAGCTCGCCGACCTCGGCGCCCGCGTCATCAAGATCGAGCGCGTCGACGGCGGCGACTTCGCGCGCGGCTACGACACCGCCGCCCACGGCCTCGCCTCCCACTTCGTGTGGTGCAACCGGGGGAAGGAGTCCCTCGCCCTCGACGTCAAGGACCCTCGGGGCCTGGACGTCGTACGGCGGCTCGTCGCCGGCGCCGACGTCTTCGTGCAGAACCTCGCCCAGGGCGCCGCCGCCCGGCTCGGACTGGACGCGGCCACGCTCTGCGCCGCCCACCCGCGACTGATCGCCGTGGACATCTCGGGGTACGGCCCGTCGGGACCGTACGCCGGCAAGCGGGCGTACGACATGCTCGTGCAGTGCGAGGCGGGGCTGGTGTCGGTCACCGGGACGCCGGAGCAGCCGGTGAAGGCGGGGATCCCGGTGGCGGACATCGCGGCCGGGATGTACGCGTTCTCGGGGGTGCTGGCGGCCCTGGTGCGACGGGGCACCACCGGGCGGGGCGGGCCTGTCGAGGTGTCGATGCTGGACGCGCTCGCCGAGTGGATGGGGCACCCCCTGCACCACGCGATGCACGACGGCACGCCCCCGGCGCGCACTGGCCTCGCGCACGCCGTCATCGCCCCGTACGACGCCTACGGCACGAGGGACGGCGGGCGGGTGCTGCTGTCCGTGCAGAACGACCGTGAGTGGCGGCGGCTCGCCGAACAGGTCATCGGACGACCGGAGTTGGGGGTCGATCCGGAGTTCGCGACGAATGCGGCGCGGGTTCGGAACCGGGAGCGGACCGATTCACATGTCGCCGCAGCCCTGGGCTCGCTGGAGGTCGATGACGCCGTCGCGCGGCTGGAGGGTGCCGGGATCGCGTGCGCGCGGCTGAGGGACGTACGGGAAGTGGCGGAGCATCCGCAGTTCGCGGCCCGGGACCGGTGGCGGGAAGTGGGTTCGCCCGTGGGGCCGTTGCGCGCGCTGCTGCCCCCGATCACCCTGCCGGGCGGGGACGAGGCGCGGATGGGTGATGTGCCCGCGCTCGGGGAGCACACCGAGGCGCTGCTGCGTGCCGTGGGGATGACGGGCGAGGAGATCGCAGCACTGCGCCGGGACGGTGTGGCCGCCTGAGCGCGGGCATGGAACAACCGGACGGTGGACGGTGGACGATGAGCGGTCGACCGTGCCATGGCCGGCGTGGGGACGCCGGTGGCCGGTCCGGTCCGGTCAGCGCCCGCCGAACAGGGTGCGGCTCAGGCGGCGCAGCGGGGCGAAGAGCGAGAGCCTGCTGACCCGTGTGCCGAGGTCGCTGCGCTGCTTCACGGTGTCCCGTGAGGTGAGTTCGCGCATCAGTGAGGTCGCCTCCGCCGTCTCGCGCTGAGGGACGGCGGGTCCCGACAGCACCGAGAGATGGCGGTCGAGGCGCGCCTTGGTCGCACTGCTCCCGCACGTGATCGCAGGGACGCGTGCCCTGCTGTGCATCGTTATCTGTTCCATGTCACTCCCCACCCGTACGAGTCCACCCGGCCCGGGCAGGTTAACCCTATCGCTCCCTCGGGGCATGCGTGTATCGCGGTCACAGGATTCACCTTCCCCACAAGGGTGTTGACGATTACTCTCCGAATCCAACCGATTCCAGGGCGAGTTGGACAACTGGTGCGCTGGTGGGCTGCTCTGAGCCCCCGTCTGGTTCGACGGTCACAGCGAGTGATGTGGCCGTCTCGTCGAGACCGGTCGCGACCAAGGGCGTGTCGCCCTTGAAGAGTCCCAGGGAGCGCGGTTGCACATCAGGGCGCATGAGCCACAGTTGGCGCACGCTGTCGCTCGGCAGCTCCCCGTACCCACTGAGGGTCACCACCGCGCGCCCCTCGGAAGCGGAGGCGATGGCCGTGATTCCCTGCCCCTGCGCGTCCCGTCCGGAGGTCGCCCGCGCGTCGGGAGCCGACAGAACGTCGGCAATCTCACGTGCCTGGGCCTGCGCGGTGTCCAGCTTGTCCTGGGTCTGCGTGTTCTGGACGGCGAACAGCGCGGCGACGACGAGGGCCGCTGCCGCCGTGACGGTGGCGAACGGGGCGAACACGGGGCGCATGCGGGGCGCACGGCGGGCGGGCGGCGGTTCGGTGCCCCATACGTGCGCCGGCAGCTGATGGCTCTTGCGGCGGGGCGCTTCGGCGGGGCGGCCGGGGGCGTACGCCGGGGAGTGGCCCGGCGAGTACCCCGGGTTCTCCTGCGGAGTCGCGCGTACGGCGGACAGGACCCGGTCGCGCATGGCGAACGGGGGCGGCGCGGCCGTGGACCAGGCCAGCTTGACCGCGTCCTCGGACAGCAGGCGCACCTCGGCGGTGCAGGCGTCGCAGCGGTCGAGGTGTTTCTCGAAGCGGCGCCGCTCGTCGCCCTCCAGGGCGTCGAGGGCGTAGGGGGCTGCGAGGGAGTGGAGATCCTCGCGGCGGAACAGTCTGCCGAGCACGCTCATGCGACACCTCCCAGGCATTCGCGCAGCCGGGTCAGTCCGTCGCGCATCCTTGTCTTCACCGTGCCCAGTGGGAGCGAGAGCCGCTCCGCCACTTCACGGTACGTGTAGCCCTCGTAGTAGGCGAGGGTGACCGACTGGCGTTGCAGGGTGGTCAGCCGGTCCAGGCAACGGCGCACCCATTCGCGCTCCATGCCGGCCTCCACCTCCTCGGCCACGTGGTCGAAGGCGGGACGGTGGGAACGCTGGGCATCACGCTGCTCGCGCTCACCGGCCGCGCGGGCGCTGCGCACCCGGTCGACGGCCCGGCGGTGCGCGAGCGTGAGTATCCAGGACAGGGCGCTGCCCTTCCGGGGGTCGAACCGGGCGGCGGAGCGCCAGAGTTCGAGCAGGACCTCCTGGGACACCTCCTCCGACTGTGCCGGGTCCCGCACCACGCGCCTGACCAATCCGAACACCGGCCCTGACACGATCCCGTACAGCTCTTCGAAAGCCTTCTGGTCGCCCCCGGCCACGAGTACCAGAAGCTCGTCCGCTCCCACCCGCGTCCCCTCTCTATGGCCGCACACGGCCCCTCCCCGCTCCATCACGCTTGTCACCGTCACCTTAGGCATTCGAAGCCGACGCCCTTCCGGATGGGTACGGATCAACTGCCCTCGAAGTGCGGGTCGGTGGCCTTCGAACATCCTGGGGACGTCCTCCAAACATCCTCGGGAAGTTCTTCAAGAAAGTTTTCAGGTTCGACCAATCCGCATCCTGGAGGGCTCCGAATCCCCGTCGTCAGGCAAGTTGACACGGTGAGGACGGACGGCATGACGACAACCAACTCCAAGAGCGGCGCGCGGCGCAGGAGCATCGCGACCCTCATTTGCGGTGCGCTGGCCGCCGGGGGGCTCGCAGCCGCCGGCGTCACCGCGCTCATCCCCGGGGCGGCTTCCGCCTCCAGCCACCGCGAGGCACCGCTCATCTCGGGGACGCCCCAGTACGACAACACGGACGTGTACGCGTTCGTGAGCCCGGACAAGCCCGACACGACGACGATCGTCGCGAACTGGATCCCGTTCGAGGAGCCGGCCGGCGGACCGAACTTCTACCAGTTCGCCGAGGACGCCCAGTACGACATCCACATCGACAACAACGGTGACGCGCAGGGCGAGATCCTGTTCCGGTACACCTTCAAGACGCACGTCAAGAACAAGAAGACGTTCCTGTACAACACCGGCGCGGTGGAGAGCCTTGACGACAAGGACCTCAACATCACGCAGACGTACGACATCGAGATGATCAAGCTCAAGAACCAGTACGTCGAGTCGAAGACGAAGATCGCCGACGACGTGCCGGTCGCCCCGTCCAACGTGGGCAAGGCGTCGATGCCGGACTACAAGAAGCTGCGGGACCAGGCCATCCACAAGCTGACGAACGGTTCGACGACGTTCGCCGGCCAGGCCGACGACCCGTTCTTCCTGGACCTGCGCGTCTTCGACCTGCTGTACGGCGGGAACCTCTCCGAGGTCGGCAACGACACGCTCAAGGGCTACAACGTCAACTCCATCGCGCTCCAGGTGCCGACGCACATGATCGTGGAGTCGGAGAAGCAGCCGATCGTCGGTATCTGGTCGACGACCCAGCGCGAGAACGCCAAGGGTCAGTACAAGCAGGTCTCGCGGCTCGGTATGCCGCTGGTGAACGAGGTCGTCAACCCGATCAAGGACAAGGACAAGTTCAACGCGTCCTCGCCGTGGGACGACGCCCAGTTCCTGAAGAACGTCACCGAACCCGAGCTGCCGAAGCTCATCGAGGCGATCTACAAGATCCCGGCGCCCGACGAGCCGCGCAACGACCTGGTGGACGTGTTCCTCAAGGGTGTCGAGGGCCTCAACCAGCCGCCGCACGTGACTCCGGCCGAGGAACTTCGTCTCAACACCTCGATCGCCCCGGCCAAGAGCCCCAAGCGGCTCGGTGTCCTCGACGGTGACAACGCGGGCTTCCCGAACGGCCGCCGTCTGACGGACGACGTGATCGACGCCTCGCTCCAGGTCGTCGAGGGTGAACTGCTCGGCGCGAAGAACGACCTGGGCGACGCGGTCGACAAGAACGACAAGAAGTTCGAGAGCTACTTCCCGTACGTCGCTCTGCCGACCGAGGGTTCGCGCGGCCCGCTGGCCAAGGGCACCACGGGCACGAACGACGTCCGCAGCCAGCTCGGCGACGCGCTGCAGCCGGCGGGCACCTCCGGTGGCACCGACACCATGCTGATCGCCGGTTCGGCGGCGGCCGGTGCGGCCGGGTTCCTGCTGATCACGGCCGGCGTGGTCTGGTGGCGCCGGAACATGGGCAACCGGGCGTACTGACCGCCCCGTTCCCGCCCCCACCCCCCAACTGGCGCGGCCCGTATCCATCCCCCACGGCGCGGGCCGCGCCGCACGGCACCAAAGCGGTTGATCCGCCGATGAACCGCCTGAACGACCTGAGGAGAGGGCATGCCCCCGCGTACGAACGACAACGCACCGGACGACGAGCAGGCCTCCCAGCCACAGCTCACCCGCCCGGCCCGTGAGTTCGGCCCCCACCCGACCGACCCGGCGGGGGCAGCGGAGGGTGCCGGGGGCACCGACGGACACACCGACCCGACCCTGTCCGTCCCGACCGGGACGGACGCGGCCGGACCGTCCGACACCCCCACAGACACGCCTGCCCCGGCCACCGTCGAGGCAGGCGTCGGCCGTACGCGTGCGCTGCGTGCCGTGCCGGCCCCCGAGCAGGGCGACTCCCGGCAGGGGCCCGGAGACCTCGTCGCGACCGGCGCCGGTCCGGAGGCCCCGGCGGCCGAAGCCGCTTCGCAGGACCGGGAGGTACCGGCAATCGATGCGGCGCCCTCGGCCCCCAGCTCCGTGGCCTCGGCCGAGGGCGCGAGCGGTGAGGACTCCCCCGACCAGTCCGCCCCCGACGCCCCCTCGCCCGGCTCCGACGAGCGTGTCGCCGCCGTTCGGCGGCTCGGGGAGTCGTCGCGGCGGTGGCGGGCGTTGCAACTCGGGGCGTGTGCCGCTGCCTTGGCGGTGGCGTTCACTGCGGGGGCCGTGGTGCTCGGGGCCGTTCGGGACGGGGGCGCGACCGCCAACGTTTCGTCCGCGCCCGCCGCGATGTCTCCCGCGCTGCTCGCCAGTGGGGATCTCGACGCGAGCATCGCGTCGATTCAGGCCCATCTCCGGTCGCAGCCCAAGGACTTCGGTAGTTGGGCCACTCTCGGGCTCGCCTATGTCGAGCAGGCCCGGACCAAGGGTGACCCTTCCCGGTATCCGCAGGCCCAGCAGGCGCTGGCGCGGTCCCTTGAGCTTCGGCCCGACAACGACTCCGCGCTCGCCGGGCGCGCTGCCCTCGCCGCCGCCCGCCATGACTTTCCCGGTGCGCTGAAGTACGCGGACCAGGCTCTCAAGCAGAACCCCTACAGCGAGCGCGCCCTGTCCACCCGTATCGACGCTCTGGTCGAACTCGGGCGCTACGACGAGGCGTCGAAAGCCGCCGACGAGGCCGACGACAAGCGGCCCGGGGTGCCTGTCTTCACCCGGTACGCGTACGTGCGTGAGCTGCGCGGCGATGTCAGCACCGCGCGGGGCGTGCTGGAGCGGGCGCTCGGCTCCGCCACCTCTCGCGGGGACATCGCCTACGTGGCCACCGCGCTCGGGCAACTCGCCTGGAACCAGGGCGAGTACAAGTCCGCCCTGGAGTACTACGCCCGTGCCCTCGCCGCCGACGACGCCTACCTTCCGGCGCTCGAAGGCCGGTCCCGCGCGCAGTTCGCGGACGGCGACCTGGCCGGGGCCGTCAAGGGCATGGAGGAACTCGTCTCCCGCTATCCGCTGCCCGGCCCGCTCGTCGAACTCGGCGAGCTGTACGAAGTCCGGGGCGGCGACGGCGACTTGGCGAAGGCCGGCGACCAGTACGCGCTCGTCAACGCCTGGACGGCGATCGCCCGCGCCAACGGCGTCAACGCCGACCTGGACACGGCGCTCGCCGCCGCCGACCACGGCGACAAAAAGTCGGCGCTGCGCGCGGCCCGCGCCGAGTGGGACCGCCGCGAGACCGTGCACACGGCCGACGCCCTCGCGTGGGCGCTGCACGTCAACGGCCAGGACGAGGAAGCGCTCCCGTACGCCCGCCGCGCCACCGCGACCGGCTATCGCAACGCCTCCTTCCTCTACCACCGCGGCATGATCGAGCAGGCCACGGGCAACGCTAAGGAAGCCCGCGCCTCGCTCTCCGCCGCCCTCGAACTCAACCCCGGTTTCTCCCCGTTGGGCGCCCAGAAGGCCCGTACGGCTCTCAAGTCCCTGGAGGCGGCGAAGTGATGCCCCGTCGTGTGGCCGCCGCAGGCGCCGCCGTGTTCGCGGGCGCCTGCGCGCTCGTGGTCGTTCCCGCGGGTGCCGCGAGCGCTCATCCCCTCGGCAACTTCACCGTCAACCGGTACGACGGTCTCGTCGTCGCACCGGGACAGCTCCTCGTCGCCCATGTCGAGGACCTCGCGGAGATCCCGGCGACCCAGGCCAAGCCCGACATCGAGAAGCTGGGGCTGACGGATTGGGCGGGGCAGCGGTGCGCGACCGCCGCACAGGGCAGCAAGGTGACGGTCGCCGGGCAGGCCGTCACGCTCTCCGTCGGCAGCGCCAAGGCGAGCACGCGGCCCGGTCAGGCCGGCCTCGACACCCTGCGGGTCGAGTGCGACCTCACGGCTTCCCTGCCCGAGGTCGCCGAAGGGGACACCGTCTCCCTCGGTTTCCACAGCGCGGGCACCGAGTCGGGGCCCGGCTGGCGGGAGATCACCGCGCGCGGCGACCGGATGACGCTCGCCGAGTCCGACGTACCGGAGAAGTCGATCTCCGGTGAACTGACCAGCTATCCGCAGGAGTTGCTCTCCTCACCGGCCGACACCGCGACCGCCGCCCTCCAGGTGGGCCCGGGCGGCCCGGCCCTCGCCGAGAGCGGCGAGCAGGACGCCCCGGCCTCCTCCGTGCTGCCGCGCGGCGCCGACCGCTGGACCCGTGCGCTGGACAACCTCGTGGCCCGGCACGACCTCACGGTCGGCTTCGCCGCGCTGGCCCTGGTCATCGCGGTCTTCCTCGGCGCCATGCACGCGCTCGCCCCGGGCCACGGCAAGACCCTGATGGCGGCCACGGCAGCCGCCCGGGGCGGCCGGGCCCGGCTGCGCGACGTCATGCCGCTGGCTGCCTCTGTGACGGTCACCCACACGCTGGGGGTGACCGCCCTGGGCCTGCTGGTGACGGCAGGTTCGGCGGCGGCGCCCTCGGTGATCGCCTGGCTGGGCGTGGCGAGCGGTGTCCTGGTGACGGGCGCGGGCCTGACCCTCGTACGCCGGGCCTGGCGCCACCGCGTCCACGAGCGCGCGCACCACCAGACCCAGGCCCATCCGCACCCTCATCCCCACCCGCACGACCACTCCCACGATCATGATCACGACCACTCGCACGACCACGGGCACGACCACGAGCAGCCCCACAGCCACACCCACGTCGCCGACAAGGCGCCGGCGCGCGAACTGGTCCTCGCCCACGCGGCGCACGCCCACCCGCACACGGACACGGACACGGACACGGACACCGCTCCCGTACGCGCCCACGCCCACGCCGCCGCTCCCGCACACGTGCACGACCACGATCACCCCCACGACCATCACCACGATCACGACCATGAGCACCCCCACACGCACGACGACCCCAAGCACGAGCACAAGCACGCCACCACCACCCTCGAACACACTCACGGCGGCTTCACCCACACGCACGCCGTCGCGCCCACCGTGCGCGGCACGATCCTGCTCGGGTTCGCCGGTGGGCTGGTGCCGAGTCCGTCCGCCGTGGTCGTCCTGGTGGGTGCCGCCGCGCTCGGGAAGGCGTGGTTCGGGTTCCTGCTCGTGCTGGCGTACGGCGTAGGGCTCGCGCTCACCCTCACGGGGGCCGGGTTCCTCGTCGTGAAGCTGGGGAGTGGCGCGAACCGGCTGCTGGACCGGCGTCCGGGGCTGGCCGGTGGTCCGGTGGTCGCGCTGCTTCGGCGTACCGCGCCGCTGGCATCCGCGTTCCTCGTTGTCGCACTCGGGGCCGGATTGGTGCTCAAGGGGGCGGCAGCCGCGATCGGCTGAGCTACTTTTGGGAAGAAATCAGGCGGTGTGCGGAAAACCGGCGTGCGGTATAGACGTGCGGTGAGATCGAATCCAGTGAACGCGCGGCTGCGATGGGGGGACGTCCGTGTCCGTAGAACCGGGCAGTGAACGTGTGATCGCGGGACGCTACCGGCTGCTCTCGCCGCTCGGCGAGGGCGGTATGGGCACGGTGTGGCGGGCCCGTGACGAGGTGCTGCACCGCGAGGTCGCCGTCAAGGAGGTGCGCGCGCCCCACGGGCTGCCGACCGGCGATATCGAACGGATGTACGCCCGGCTGGAGCGCGAGGCCTGGGCCGCCGCCCGTGTCTCGAACCGCAACGTCGTGACGGTGTACGACGTGGCGACCGACGACGGCCGGCCCTGGATCGTCATGGAGCTGATCCGCGGGGTCTCGCTCGCCGACCAGCTGGACGCCGAGGGGCCGCTGTCCCCGCAGCGGACCGCGCACATCGGCGCCGAGGTGCTCGCCGCGCTGCGGGCCGCGCACGAGGCCGGGGTGCTGCACCGGGACGTGAAGCCGGGCAACGTCCTGCTGTCCAACGACGGCCGGGTCGTGCTCACCGACTTCGGGATCGCGACCGTCGAGGGCAGCTCGGCCCTCACCATGACCGGCGAGGTCATCGGTTCGCCCGAATTCCTCGCGCCCGAGCGGGCGTTGGGGCGCACCCCGGGCCCCGAGTCCGACCTGTGGTCGCTGGGCGTGCTGCTGTACGCGGCGGTCGAGGGCAACTCCCCGTTCCGGCAGAACACCCCGCTCAGCACCCTGCGCGCCATCGTGGACGAGGAGTTGCCGCCGCCGCTGCGGGCGGGGCCGCTGACGCCCGTCATCGAGGGGCTGCTGCGCAAGGATCCGGCCGAACGTCTGACCGCCGAGCAGGCCGAGCAGGATCTGCGGATCATCGGGGCGGGCGGCACCCTGCGCACAGACGCCGTCCAGGGGCCTCCGTACACGCCGACGATCGCGGGCTTCCCGCAGCAGCCGCCGACTCCGCCTCCCACGCCTCCGCAGCCGACTCCCGTGCCCACGGCGGCGACCCAGCACGTTCCCCCGCCCCCGGACACGTATCCCACCCGTACGGCCGAACCGAACCGCAACCGACGCGCGCTCGTCGTCCTGGTCGCGGGCCTCGCCGCCGTCGCGCTGGCGGTGGCCGGACTGACGTACGCGCTGCTGAACGGCAACGACGGCGGCGGGGACGACAGCGATGCCGGGGCCGGGAGCAGTACACAGCAGAGCAACGGCGGTACGGGCGGGGCGAGTTCGCCGAAGAGCAGCCCCAGTGACTCCGGCGACGAGGAGACGAGCGAATCGCCGAGCGGCGACGACGGCGGTACGACCTCGAAGCCGGCGCAGACCGTGGAGGTCGATGTCGTCGGTTCGGACACCGAGTACTCGGGGACCTGTCCGCCGCCCCAGTCCGGGGCACCCGGGTTCACGGCGACCTTCACCGTGGGGAGCGTGCCCACGGAGGTCTCCTACCGCTGGGTGACGGAGACGGGCGAGGCTCCGGAGCAGGGCTGGCGAACGTTGTCGTTCCCGGAAGGGGGCGGGAAGACGAAGCAGAACAAGGTCTTCGTGACGACGTACGACGAGAGCGGGACGATCCAGAACGCGATCGGGGTGGAGGTCCGCGACCCGGTGAGCGTGAAGTCCAACACCGTGCCGTTCACGGTGACCTGCGAGACGGAGACCCCGACGGACGGGGTCTCCACTCCCACCGGTTGACCCTGAGCGGGCGTCGGTCGGGCTCGGTCGGTCAGGCGGCGCCGGTGAACGCCGGCAGATAGCCGCCCGACTGGCCGGCGGCCTTCGGGTGGTACGACTCGCCGATGTTGAGCAGGTTGAGGCTGTGCAGCCATGAGCTGCCGGAGCAGAGCTCGTGACCGGTGAAGGGCGTCTTGACGTCACCGAAGGTGAAGCCGTGGTCGGCGGCCCGTTTGGCGAGCGCGCTGTTCAGATGGTCGGAGGCGCCGTTGATCGCGGACCGCTTGGCCTCGGAGAGGCCGAGGCAGACCTGGCCGAGCTTGTAGAAGCGGGGGTAGCCCAGGACGACGACGTGGGCGGCGGGCGCCCGGGAGCTGATGGCGTTGTACACGTTGTCGAGCTGACCCGGGAGGGTCGAGTCGACGTAGGCCTTCGCGGTGTTGATGCGGGCGATGCAGGAGCTGTCGGACTGGAGCACACAGGTCGTCATGACGTCGGCGAAGCCCGCGTCGTTGCCGCCGACGCTGATCGAGACGAGGCCGGTGGAGGAGCTGAGCGGGGTGAGCTGACTCGCCAGAACATCACCCGTTCGGGCGCCCGAACAGGCCGTGAAGTTGAAGCTGGAGGGGGCGTGGGCGGCGGCCCAGAGGTACGGGTACGCCTTCGTGCTGCGCTTGCAGTCGCCGCTGGAGCTGATGTAGCTGCCGGCTCCGACACCCGAGGAGTAGGAGTCTCCGAGGGCCACATAGCCGGTGGCGGCGGCGAGTTGGGACGCCTGCGCCGACGCGGCCCCGGTGAGGGCGACGCCGGCGGCGAGGAGGAGCGAGGTCACGTATGCCGTAATTCGGGAACGTCTCATGGAACCTCCCTTAGCAGGATCTCTGCCACAACGTTCGTACCAACTACGCGTGTTGAACGGAAGTGTCCATGCCAATACTTTCCCCCGCTTAGCGGAGCGGATCACCCCCGTTCACGTTTCGTTGGATTGCGTGCTCATGACATGCATGTGACAAGCCGCCAGACCTCTTGAGCAACTCCCGCCCATGACCGAGTCTTTACTTCGGCCCGGGCGGAACGCGACGCTCCGGGCTGTGCCCGCACTCGCGCGCACCCCCCACAGACGCGCCCGCATCCAGGCGCGTGCTGCCTTAGAGGAGGACTCCCTCGTAATGGCACAGCTGCGTAGCAAGAAGCTCAGGACCGCCGCGACCACCGTCGTGGCCGCCGCCGCTCTCGTCGGCGGATTCACCGCGCTCCCCGCCCAGGCCGCCCCGGCACCCGCCGAGGGCAAAGTGCTGGCCGCCGGCTCCCCCACGGCCGTCAAGGACAGCTACATCGTCACGCTCAAGAAGACGACCGGCCTCAAGGCCGCGTCGAGCGCCGGCAAGAGTCTGATCAGCGAATACGGCGGCACGGTGAAGAAGACGTTCAGCACCGCGCTGAACGGCTACTCGGCGACCCTCTCGGCCACCGAGGCCCGCAGACTCGCCGCCGACCCGTCGGTGGCCTCGGTCGAGCAGAACCAGACGGTGCACCTGGACGCCACGCAGACCAGCGCCCCCTGGGGCCTGGACCGCATCGACCAGGCGGCCCTGCCGCTGTCCGGCACCTACACCTACCCGGACACGGCCGGCGCGGGCGTGACGGCGTACGTCATCGACACCGGCGTACGCATCACGCACACGCAGATCAGCGGCCGGGCCACCAACGGCTACGACGCCGTGGACGGCGACACCGTCGCGCAGGACGGCAACGGCCACGGCACACACGTGGCCACCACCATCGCGGGCTCGACCTACGGTGTCGCCAAGGCGGCGAACATCGTGGCGGTCCGCGTGCTCAACAACGCCGGTTCCGGCACCACGGCCGGCGTCGTCGCGGGCATCGACTGGGTGACCGCGAACCACAGCGGCCCCTCCGTCGCCAACATGTCGCTCGGCGGCTCCGCCTCCACCGCCCTGGACACGGCTGTCGCCAACTCCATAGCCAGCGGCGTCACCTACGCGGTCGCGGCCGGCAACAGCAGCGCCAACGCCTCCTCGTACTCCCCCGCGCGGGTCGCGGCGGCCATCACGGTCGGCGCCACCACCAGCACGGACGCCAAGGCGAGCTACTCGAACTTCGGCTCGACCCTGGACATCTTCGCCCCCGGCTCCTCGATCGTCGCGGGCTACAACACCAGCGACACGGCCACGGCCACGCTCTCGGGTACGTCGATGGCCACCCCGCACGTCGCGGGCGCGGTCGCCGTCTACCTCGCGGGCCACACCTCGGCCACCCCGGCCCAGGTCGCCACGGCGCTGACGGGCGGCGCCACCACCGGCGTGGTCACCAGCGCCGGCACCGGCTCGCCGAACCGTCTGCTGAAGCTCGTCTCGTAACACCGCACCTCAGTGGCAACTCGCATGATCTGAACGACAGTTCCCCGGAGGCAGCCGGCGCCTCCGGGGAACTTGTCCGTTCACCCTTTCGTTCCCCTCCGGGGAACATCGCGCACGCCTTCGGGCAACGTGTCGTACGGGTTGCGCATCTTGACTCGGCCGTCGCGCTGCGCGACATTGAAGCCCGGCATCCGGCGCGTCGGGGGGCAAAGTCGCCAATGCAGACCATACGTATCAAGCCACCTCTATCCAGCAGCGGACCGGAGGACGGTGAGCCGCCACCGCAGGGGCTGGGCAAGGACCTGTTCCCGCTGCTCGCGGGTATCGCCGTGGCCGTCGCGGCCGTCGGCGCGGGCCTCGCGCTGACCGACACCGCCTCACCGCTGCGCGGTCCGTTCACGCTGTTCTTCCTCCTCGCCGCACCGGCGGTCGCCGTGGGCGCGGCGCTGCGCGGCCTGGAGCCGTTCGGCCGGACCGTGACGTCGGTGGCGGCGGCGGTCGCGCTCGATCTCCTGGTCGCCCAGGGCATGCTGGCGACGCATCAATGGTCGGTCCGCGGCGGGGTCGTGGCCGTGACCGTGATCAGCTCGCTCATCCTCCTGCTGGTTCTGGTACGGCGGCACCGCGGCCGTACGGCGAGAAGACGGACCTCCTGACGTGGCTGGTGACGTGGCTCGAAACCTGACCTCCGACGTGACCCTCACCGTGTGCCGACCCGGCGAGCTGACCGCCGCCGACCGGGCCGCCTGGACCGCGATGCAGGCCAAGGCCCATCTGCACGGCTCGCCCGAGCTGGCGAACCCCTTCCTGTCCCCGGAGTTCACGCTCGCGGTCGGCCGCTGCAGACGCGGCGTACGCATCGCGGTGCTCCGCGAGGGCGGGGAGCCGGCCGCCTTCTTCCCGTTCCAGAGATCCACCGCCGGCGTCGGCCGGGCGATCGGGCTCGGCGTCTCCGACAGCCAGGGGCTGGTGCACCGCCCCGGATTCACCTGGGACGCACGGGACCTGCTGCGGGCCTGCGGGCTCTCGGTGTGGGAGTTCGACCACCTGGTGGAGGGCCAGGCGCCGTTCGAGGCCGGGGCCTCCGGCACCTTCCCGTCCCCGGTGATGGACGTCGACCAGGGGTACGAGGCCTATCTGGCCGGACTCCGGGCGCGCTCGCCCAAGTTCACCCGCACGACGCTCGCCAAGGAGCGCAAGCTCGGCCGGGACGCCGGCGAGGTGCGTTATGTGCACGACGAGCGGGATCCCGAGGCGCTGCGCAGGCTGATGGCGTGGAAGTCCGCCCAGTACCGCAGGACGGGCCGCAGCGACCGGTTCGCGCACCCCTGGATCACCGGGCTGGTGCACCAGCTCTTCCACACCCGTTCCGACCCGTTCGCGGGCATCCTGTCGGTGCTCTACGCCGACGGGAAGCCGGTCGCGGCCCACTTCGGGCTGCGCACGGAACGCGTGCTGGCCTGCTGGTTCCCGGCGTACGACCCGGAGTACGCGAAGTACTCGCCGGGGCTGGTCCTGCATCTGCGGATGGCCGAGTCGGCCGCCGCCGACGGGATCGCCTACCTGGATCTGGGCCGGGGGCAGAAGGAGTACAAGGACTCCCTGAAGACCCGTGAACTCATGGTGTCCGAGGGATGGGTGACACGTCGTCACCCGGTGGCGGTCGGGCACCGGGCGCGGCGCGCACCGGTCCGGGCGCTGCGCAACGTGGTGCTGTCCCGGCCGGAGCTGTTCGAGCCGGCCGACAGGGCACTGAAACGGATGGGACAGCTCCGTTCACGAAATCGATCAAAGTAGTTGTCCAACGATCAAAGTGGTTGCGTAACGGGCAAACCAATAAAAACGTGAGGCGCCGTTCCAGGTCTTGCCATAAGGGTGCAATCGTCAATACCGTCATACATCTCACCCGCATCGGTACGTCGTCCTGTGACTCAGGGGAGGGCTCAGGGTCCACGACGACCGTCGGAGCGGGACGCGGTAGGGGGGTGCCGCGCTCGGTGAACGTACGTCTCACCGAGCCGTGCCGCGAGACCGACCACCGAGTCAGGGTGTTCGGCCAGCTTTGCCAGCTCACCCGGCATGCACGAGGACAGTGAGCGACCGATACGGAGAAACCATTCGTCATGCCGTGAGTGAGAACCCCCCTTTCGAACCGGACACATAACCGGGCTGCCCAGGGGCGGGCGGTCCACCGGACGAGAGGGACCAGACTCATGAGTTCCGTTCTGCGACCGGCGATATCGGGCCAGGAGCCCGTGATCGCGAGCCAGGAGCCGACGACAGCCGGCGCGTACCGGCCCATCTCCTCTCACCTGGCGATCACACCGCCGGTGAGCGTGGTGATCCCCGCCATGAACGAGGCGGAGAACCTGCCGTACGTCTTCAAGACACTGCCCGACTGGATCCACGAAGTGGTCCTGGTCGACGGCAACTCCACCGACGACACCGTCCAGGTCGCCCGCGAGCTGTGGCCCGGCGTCAAGGTGGTCGAGCAACAGGGCAAGGGCAAGGGGGATGCCCTGATCACCGGGTTCGAGGCCTGCACCGGCGACATCATCGTGATGGTCGACGCGGACGGCTCGGCGGACGGCAACGAGATCGTGTCGTACGTCTCCGCGCTCGTCTCGGGCGCCGACTTCGCCAAGGGCTCCCGCTTCGCCAACGGCGGCGGCACCGACGACATGACGCCGATCCGCAAGCTGGGCAACTGGGCGCTGTGCACGATCGTCAACCGCAAGTTCGGCGCCCGCTACACCGATCTCTGCTACGGCTACAACGCGTTCTGGCGGCACTGCCTCGACAAGATCGACCTCGACTGCACGGGCTTCGAGATCGAGACCCTGATCAACATCCGGGTGGTCAAGGCGGGGCTCAAGGTGCAGGAGATCCCGAGCCACGAGTACCTGCGCATCCACGGCGCGAGCAATCTGCGGGCCGTGCGCGACGGACTGCGCGTGCTGCGCGTGATCCTGAAGGAGCGCTCCAACCGGCGTGCCCTGCGCAGCCGTTCGCACGCCCGCATCCTCAGCGCGAGCCGGGGAGAGGCGTCTTGAACGAGCCGGCCGTCTCGGTGGTCGTCTGCGTCTACACCGAGGACCGCTGGGAGGACATCCTCGCAGCGGTCGCCTCGGTGCGGGCGCAGTCACGGCCGGCCCTGGAGACCCTCCTGGTCGTCGACCACAACCGGGCTCTCCTGGAGCGGCTGACCAAGGAGTACAAGGAGACCGACGACGTACGGGTGCTGCCCAACGCGGGCCCGCGCGGCCTGTCGGCCGGCCGCAACACCGGGATCGCCGCCTCGCACGGGGAGATCATCGCCTTCCTCGACGACGACGCCGCGGCCGAACGCGACTGGCTGCGCCACTTCGCCGACGGGTACGCGGACCCCCGGGTGATGGCCGTCGGCGGCCGTACGATGCCGATCTGGGCGTCGGGCCGCCGGCCGGCCTGGTTCCCCGAGGAGTTCGACTGGGTGGTGGGCTGCACCTACAAGGGGCTGCCCGAGGGACGCGTCCGGGTCCGCAACGTGCTCGGTGGGAACGCCTCCTTCCGGCGTACGGCCTTCGACGCGGCCGGCGGTTTCGCCACCGGCATCGGACGGGACGGCGACAAGCGTCCGCTGGGCTGCGAGGAGACGGAACTGTGCATCCGGCTCACGCGCGCCAGACCGGACGCGGTGCTGCTGATCGACGACCGTGCGGTGATCCACCACCGGGTCCCCGAGGTACGCGAGCACTTCGGGTACTTCCGCACCCGCACCTACGCCGAGGGCCTGTCGAAGGCACTGGTGGCCCGAAGTGTCGGCGCGGACAAGGGACTTGAGTCCGAACGCCGGTACACCACCCGGGTGCTGCCCGCCGGGGTCGCACGCGGTCTGCGCGACGCCCTGCTGGCCCGCCCGGGCGGCGCGGGCCGGGCGGGCGCGATCGTCGCCGGGGTGCTGACGGCGGCGGGCGGGTACGTCCTCGGAAGCGTCCGGGCGCGCCGGGGCGGGGCCACGTTCACGGTGGTGGAGATCGAGCGGAGTGCCGAAGGGGGTACGGCATGAACGCGCCCGTGCCCGTCCTGATGTACCACTCGATCACCCGGACGCCCAACCCCCCGACGCGCACCCTCTCGGTGACGCCCGAGGCGTTCGCCGAGCAGATGGCGCTGCTCGCGAACTGGGACTTCCATCCGGTCGCCACGGCCCAGTTGGCCGACTCCTGGCGCCGCCCGTGCTCGATGGAGCGCGTGCTGCCCCCGCAGCCGGTCCTGGTCACCTTCGACGACGGCTACGAGGGCGTGCACCGGCACGCCCTCCCGGTGCTGGCCGAACACGGCTTCTCCGCCTCGCTGTTCGTCTCCACGGGCTGGCTCCGGGGCGCGCACCGCACCGGCGGCGCCCTCGACACCATGCTCGACTGGGACCAGGTGCGCGAACTCGCGGACGCGGGCGTCGAGATCGGCGGCCACAGCCATACGCATCCGGAGCTGGACCAGCTCGACGACGACGCGCTGCGCTTCGAGCTGACCCGCTGCAAGGAGATCGTCGCCGACGAACTGGGCACTGTGCCCACGTCGTTCGCCTATCCCTACGGCTACTCCAGCCGCCGGGTGCGTACCGCGGTCCGTGCGGCCGGGTTCGCGCAGGCGCTCGCCGTCGGCAACGGTCTGGCGTGCCGGACGCAGGGACCGTACGCCCTGCGGCGCGTCACCGTACGCCACAGCACGAGTATCCAGGAGTTCGAGCGGCTGATCGAGGGCCGCGCGATCGCCCGGAACTTCGCCCGGGACCGTGCCCTCACCAAGGGGTACGCCATCGTCCGCAGAGCACGTCAGGTCCGCCGGAAGGCCATCAGTTCCCGTGTCTGACACGACGACCACACCCACGACCGAGGCCGAGGCGCCCTCGGCCGATCCACCCGAACAGCGGCCCGGGCGGCGGCTGCGGCTGCGGCTGCCCGGCCTGGGCGGGGGCAAGGGGGACGGCAGCCAGCTGTTCCGCAACGCCTACGCGCTGATGCTCAACACGGGCATCTCCGCCGTGCTCGGGCTCGGCTTCTGGCTGGCCGCCGCCCGCTACTACTCCGAGTCGGCGGTGGGCCAGAGTTCCGCCGCGATCGCCGCCATGAAGCTCCTCGCGGGTCTCACGGCGGTGACGCTGACAGGCGCCCTGGCCCGCTTCATCCCGGTCGCGGGCCGTGCCACCGGACGGTTCATCTTCCGTACGTACGCGGGCAGTTCGGTGATCGTGACGCTGGCCGCCGGGGTCTTCCTGCTCACTCTGAACATGTGGGGGCCGTCGTACCGGTTCCTGCACGGGCCGGTGCCCGCTCTCGGGTTCGTCGGCGCCGTCGTCCTGTGGAACCTGCTCACGCTCCAGGACGGGGTGCTGACCGGGCTGCGCAACGCGCTGTGGGTGCCGGTCGGCAACACCGTGTTCTCGGCGGTCAAGCTGGGGCTGCTGGTGGCGTTCGCGGCGGCGATCCCGACGAGCGGTGTGTTCGTGTCGTGGGTCGCCGCGATCGCCATGTCGGTGCTGCCACTGGGCTGGCTGGTGTTCCGGCGGCTGGTGCCCCGGCACGTCGAGGCGACCGCGGAGCACA
This sequence comes from Streptomyces sp. NPDC000878, assembly GCF_053599695.1. Taxonomy (NCBI): domain Bacteria; kingdom Bacillati; phylum Actinomycetota; class Actinomycetes; order Kitasatosporales; family Streptomycetaceae; genus Streptomyces; species Streptomyces sp. NPDC000878. The sequence goes on from NZ_JBSFMT010000020.1 coordinate 39,780, forward strand.
CGAAACCACCGACGCTGAAGGAGGTCGGCCGGTTCCTGGCGGGCGACTACACGGGTTCGCTGTTCTCGCTGGCCGTGGTCTACCTGGTGCCGGTGATCGTCGCCTCGCAGGTCAGCTCCGCCGACAACGCGTACTTCTACATCACCACCACCATCGGCGGCACGGTCAACCTCCTCGCCATCAACATGGGCGCCTCGCTGACCGTCGAGGGCTCGCACGATCCGACACGGCTCGCCGCCAACACCCGGGCCGCGCTCAAACGCATGGCGCGGATCATGCTGCCGGTCGCCGGTGTGCTGTTCTTCGGCGCGCCCTGGATCCTGGGCGTCTTCGGCTCGGGCTACGCGGACGCGGCGACCCCGCTGCTGCGCTGGTTCGCGGTCGGGGCGGTGCTGCGGGTCGTCATGGAGACGTACTTCGCCGTCCTGCGCGCCCAGAGCCGGACGGCCGGACTCGCCTGGATGCAGGGCCTGTTGTGCGCCCTGGTGCTCGGTCTGACGCTGCTGCTGCTCCCCCGCATGGGCTTGACGGGAGCGGGCGTCGCGGAGATCTCGTCCCTCGCGGTGATCGTCGCGATCGCCGCGCCGAAGCTGTACCGGACGGTCCGGGCGGCGCCGGCCGACGCGATCCCCGAGGGCTCGGCACCGGACGGGGACCTCGCCGACCTGACCGCGGGCTCCCACCGGCGCGGGCAGGGCTGGGCACTGGACTCGGACACGCTCGGGCTCGGCGTCCACCTCGACTTCGACCACCTGGAACGCCGCCCGGACGTCCGCCCGGGGCCGGGAACTCCGCCCACGGAGACACCGGCGCGGCGTGCGGACCGCAGGCCGACCTGGGCGCTGAAGCAACCCGAGCTGGTTGGACTGCCGGTGGAGGAACGCGAGCCGGCAGAGGGCGCGTTGCCGCAACCGACCGTCCCGGCGGGCGCGGACGCCGACCTCGTACGAGCCGCCCAGGCGTCCCTCGTACGGGAGTTGAAGGCCGCGCACACCGCGCCCGACCTGCCGGAGCCACCTCCCCCGACCCTGCGCGAGCGCCTGCTGCCCACGCGTGGCGGAGTGGTCCTCGGCTGTCTGCTGATCGCCGCGCTGCTGCTCTACTGGGTGCCCGCGTCCCGCCTCGGCGAGGCCGACCTGGACCGGATGGGCGGGCTGGGGCTGATCTCCATTCTCCCCCTGCCGACGCTGATCGGGGCCGGGCTGCTGGTCCTGGTGTTCGCGTCGCTGCTGTGGGGCAACCGGGAGCACCGGGCGCTGCTGGCGCTGACGCTGCTCGCGACGGTCGTGTCGCTGCACGCGCTCCCTGCCGTGATCGAGGCGGAACCACGGTTCGCGACGGCCTGGCAGCACCTCGGGTTCCTCGACCACATCGACCGGACCGGGACCGCCGTACCGGACCTGGACGCGCGCTGGAGCTGGCCGGGCTTCTTCGCCGGGGCCGCGTTCGTGGCGAAGGCCTGCGGGGTCAGCGACCTCACGGAGGTCATCCGCTGGTGGCCGCTGACCATGCAACTCCTCTACCTGGCACCGCTGTTCCTCCTGACGCGCTCGCTGCGGGCGAGCTGGCGGGCCAAGTGGACCGGCGTGTGGATCTTCGTGCTGAGCGGCTGGGTGGGCCAGGACTACTTCTCCCCGCAGGGGTTCACCTATCTCCTCTATCTGGTCTTCGCGGCGATCCTGCTGGTGTGGTTCCGGGCTCCGCGGGTGCTGTGGGGCAAGGTGCGGCCGGGCGAGGCTGAGGTCGAACCGACGAACCGCCGCCAACAGGCGGTGCTGCTGGCCGTGTTGATCGCCCTGTTCGCGGCGACGGTCCCGGCCCACCAGCTGACGCCGTTCGTGATGCTGGGCGTGCTGGCGGTCCTGGTGCTGATCGGCAAGTCCGAACTGCGGGGCCTGCCCATCCTGTTCGGTGTCGTCGTCGCGGTGTGGGTCGGCTTCATGGCCGAGCCGTACTGGTCGGGGCACTTCGATGAGTTGTTCGGCGGGATGGGCGGAGTGGGCGGCAATGTGTCGTCGTCCGTCTCCGGCCGCATCGAGGGCGGCAGTTCGAGCCACAAGCTGGTCCTCTATACCCGGGTGCTGCTGGCCGGCGGGGTCATGTCCCTGGCCTGCTACGGCTGGTGGCGCCGCCGCGACCACAAGTACCGCGAACGCTCCCTGCTCGTCCTGACCTTCGTCCCGTTCCTGGGCTTCGGCATGCAGTCGTACGGCGGCGAAATGGCCCTGCGCGTCTTCATGTTCGCCCTGCCGGGCGCGGCGCTGCTGGCCGCGCTGGCGCTCTTCCCGCGCACAGGGGTGACGGCGAAGGAACGGGACAGGGACCGCATCAGCCTCGCTCCCCTGGCAGCCCTGATGGCGGGCCTGGTCCTCATGGGCGGCTTCCTGGTGGCCCGTTGGGGCAACGAGTCCTTCGAACGGACCCGCCCCGGCGAGGTCGCCGCGATGAACTACGTGTACGCCCACGACGGCCCGACGGTCCGCCTGCTGTGGCTGAGCAACGACCTGGTCGACAACGTCACCCCGGCCCTTCCGTGGGGCGCCAAGGACATGGAGAAGGTCCAATACGTACCGACACTCGCCCCGGCCGACCCGGTGCTGGTGTCGGGGCTGGTGAAGGCACTCAAGGACGCGGGCCCGAATTCGTACCTGATGGTCAACCGCAGCCAGGTCGTGTACCTCCAGCTGGACGTTGGCTACTCGGCGGCCTGGGAGGGCCGACTGCTCCAGAACCTGGACGGCCGCGACGAGTTGAAGAAGGTGTTCGTCAACTCCGACGTCACGATGTACGCGCTTCGGCAACAGCCGGAGGGCAAGGTCCCGAAGGCCGATCCCGGCCCGATCGGCCCCCAGGTGACCTGGACACCATGGTCGGTGGTGGGCGGCCTGGCAGCCGTCGCCCTGATCCTGCTGCTCACGGCCAGGGAGGTCGTACGGGTGGCGATACGCCCGAGTGTGCGCCAACTCCGCTGGCTCCAGAGCAGCTTCTGGTTCTCACTGCCGCTGCTGGCGGTGTTGTTGGCTTCGCTGGTGCAGCGGTTCCTGACGATGAAATGAGCCAGGGCAGGGCTGGGGAGGTGAAGTGGCTCAGTGGGCTATCGGCTGAGCCACTTCACCTCGTACGCGCCCATCGTGAACCGCTTCCCGTCCACCTGCGCGTCGATCGGCCGGTCCAGGACGTTGACGACAAGCACAGCCTTGTCGTCGGCGAGCACCCGCACGTTGGGCACATCATCCGCAGCCACCGGAACCGTCTCGTACTCCGTACCCGGCGGAAAGGCCGCACCAAAGCGGGAGACGAGATCGAACATCGGAAGTGCCGTACCCCCGCTGCCACTTGAGGTGGGAGTCCACAGGCAACCGGCGCAGCCAGCCCCCTTCTCCTCCTCCGGATTCCAGTAGAAGCCGGAGGAGGCACCCCCCTTGGCCATCGCGATCAGGCCGGCCGCCTGGACGGCCTCGCGGCGGGTCTCGGACCAGCCCGCGCGGTCGTCGTTGGCGTCGGCGGGCTCGACGTAGTACTCGGCCCACCACAGCGGCAGCCCGCGCGTCCGGGCGCGCACCCACTCGCCGACGGCAGTGAACTTGTCGGTGGCCGCGAACTCGTCGGGCAGCAGCTCGTCGTCCTTGGTGTAGCTGGAGCCGTCCACGACGACGAAGTCGGCGCCCGCCTTGTGCGTGTTCCAGTAGTCGAAGGCGTCGAGGACCCGCTGGTCCATGGCGCCCCAAGGGCCCTTGAAGGTCGTGGAGGCATCCGGTTTCTGCCTGGGGTCAAGGCTGTCCATGACGAGATACGGCCCGCCCACCATGATGTCCTTGTCGACCTTCTTCAGCGCCTTGTAGACCAGGTTGTACAGCTCGGTGTAGCCCTCGTAGTCCCAGCGGGCCTCGGTGTTGTTCCAGAAGCCCTTGAACTCGTTCCACACGATGAAGTGGCGTACGTCGGGATAGCGCTTGGCGACGGTCGCGGCGAGCGCGGCGTAGTCCTTGTAGTGCGCGCGAGTCGGAGCCGTCTCCAGGGCGGCCTGGCTCCAATTGGTGTTGTCGGAGCCGGACTTGCCGCCCTTCATCCAGTCCGGGGCACAGCACAGGGTGACCACCGGAGTGGCCTTGGACGCGCGCATGAAGTCGATGCGGCGGTCCATCTCCGCGAAGTCGTAACGCCCCTTGACCGGCTCGGGGTTGCCCGCACCCCAGCCCATGATGTGCTGGTTCTGCGGCAGCCCGGCGTCCTTGGAGAGCAGCCCCTCGACCCGGGCGACGGCCGCCCCGGCGCCCTCGTCGGCACTGAACTGGGTGTGCGTGAAGCCCCACCCGACGTCCGGCTCCGAGACCGTTGGAGAAGCGGCCGGCGTGCCGTGCACCTTGTCGCCGTCGCGGGAGGTACCCGCGGTGCTGCCGCCGTTCGACGGCAGTGTGTTGATCAGGGTCAGGACCAGGGCCAATGCGACGGCCCCCACACCGAGCAGGGCGGTGAGCTGCCACCGCCGAGCCCCCGAATTCCACCCATGACGTCCCATCAAGGGCAACAGTAACGGCGGGGTTCGGCCGGAGGGCAGCCCTCCGCAGCCCTCAGCCCGGTAAGAGGAAGGGAACGTATCGGACGCACAGCCCGAAGACACCGCACTCACCCACACACACCGACACTCGGCGCGCACTGCGGAAACCGGGTGCACACGGCGCCCAGGTGCCGGATCATGGCGGCATGTCTGCGAACCCTCACGACGCGCTGCCGATCCGGCTCAACGTCGACGACAGCGACTCCCCGTCCGACGTCGTCGACGCGCTGTTCCTCGGCCGCTTCGCGACGGGCGAGCAGCCGTACTCGCACGCGGCGAACATCGACCGCGTACGGTCCGGGGCGACCCTTCTCCCACCGGGCGCCAAGGTCCTGCGCGCCGCCCGCGACGACGACCGCAGCGCCACCCTGGCGGAGGGCGACGGCTGGACGCTCCTGGTGTCCCGCTGGAACCGGGGCGCCGACGTCACGGTGACGGCGACCACGCCCGAGCTGGCCGCGAAGGTCCTCGACCAGGCGACGGACGGCGCGGCGGACGAGCCCGAACCCCAGCCGGAGAACGTGACGATGGGCTTCTGGTACGTCTCCCCGCGCCGGGGCCCGCACCGCACGACCCGCCAGATCTCCGCGGGTACGTGGGACGAGGTCCGCGCCAACTACACGGCACCGGTGGCGGACGCGATGGACGGCCTGATGAAGACGACCCCGGAGGACATCGCGGGCCGTCTGCTCCTGCTCCACGGCCCGCCGGGCACCGGCAAGACGTCCGCGCTGCGCACGCTGGCCCGTTCCTGGCGGGACTGGTGCCAGGTGGACTGCGTACTGGACCCCGAGCGCCTGTTCTCCGACGTCGGCTACCTCATGGACATCGCGATCGGCGAGGAGGACGGCTCCGGCAAGGGCCGCTGGCGCCTGCTCCTCCTGGAGGACTGCGACGAACTGATCAGGGGCGAGGCGAAACACACGGCGGGCCAGGCTCTGTCCCGCCTCCTGAACCTGACGGACGGCCTCCTCGGCCAGGGCCGCAACGTCCTGGTGGGCGTGACGACCAACGAGGACCTGGAACGCCTCCACCCGGCGGTCGTCCGCCCCGGCCGCTGCCTGGCCCGCATCGAGGTGGGCCCCCTGACCCGCCACGAGGCAACAACCTGGCTGGGCACAGAGGAAGGGCTGGGCCGAGAGGGCGCAACCCTGGCCGAGCTGTACGCCCTCCGCCGCGGCACCACCCCGACAACAGTCCCAGACCCAAGAGAGGGAGCGGACGCGGGCCTGTACCTGTAATCACCGGGGCGTTCGCAGGGGCGCGGGGAACTGCGCGTCTTTAGGGCACGAGAGACCTGCACTTCCTTGGGCCACCGGGTAACCGCAGGCTTTTTTAGGGGCGCGGGGAACTGCGCACCTTGAGGACGCCGGGTACCCGCACGCTTTTAGGGGCGCGGGGAACTGCGCGACAAGCCCCCACCGACCCGCAGCCAACGCACTACCCCAATCACCCCTCGTAAGCCGCCCGCAGGGCATCCTTCACAGCGGCCAAAGCCACATCCGACCCCACCCCAAGCCGCCGAACCCGCTCCGCATAAGCCTGCGCAGCAGACGCCGCCTCACGCTCAGCCGCCGACCCCGCGGCAGCGACCACCGTCCCGTTACGCCCCCGCGTCTCGATCACCCCGTCCGACTCCAACGCCCGATACGCCTTGGCAACCGTGTTCGCGGCCAGCCCCAGCGACTCCGCAAGCCCCCGAACCGTCGGCAACCGGTACCCCACCGGCAACACCCCCGCCCGCGCCTGCTCGGAAATCTGCGCCCGCACCTGCTCGTAGGGCGGCGCGCTGTCATCGATGCGGATCTTCAAGGTCACCCCGCGATTGTCCCGCACCGCAAGGCGTCCCGCACCGGCCGGAAAATGAGAGGCACCCGCGCATCTCCCCCGCGTAACGTCCCAGCTCATGACAGTGACCGTCCGTGCTCTACACACCGAGGACACCGCCGGCGTCGAGGGCTTCGCCCACGTCCGCCGCATCGCCCTCCCGTTCCTCCTGTTCACGCCGGAGGCCATCGCGTACGACATCGCACACGCCCACCCCGACGCCCACTTCCGTGCCCTCGTCGCCGAGGAGGACGGCGAGGTCATCGGCACCGCCCAGACCGCCGTCGTCCACGACAGCCCGGAGCCCGGCCAGGGCTTCGTCAACGTGTACGTACACCCGGAGCGCACAGGACGCGGCGCCGGCTCGCTCCTCGTCCGCACCGCCGAGCAGCACCTCGCCGCCGCCGGAGTGACGAAGTCCTTGGCCTGGGTACTGGACGCCCCCGCCAACCGCGCCTTCGCCGAACACCACGGCTACCGCTCCAGCCGCAGCGCGCACTTCCTCCGCCTGGACCTGGCGAACGGCACGCTGCCCCCGCTCCCGGACCCTCCGCCCGGCGTCGAACTCCGCACGGGCGCCGACTTCGCCGCCGACCCGCGCCCCCTGTTCGCCCTGGACGCGGAGACGATGTCGGACGAACCGAGCGATGTCTCCTACGAGTTCACGGACTACGAGGCCTGGCTCCGCGAGTACTGGCAGCACCCCCTGTTCAGCCCCGAGCTGACCTCGGTCGCCGTCGTCGACGGCCGCCCCGCCGCCTTCAGCGCGGCCCGTACCGACGGCGCCACCCGCTACGGCACCGCGATGACCGGCACCGCCCGCGACTTCCGTGGCCGCGGCCTGGCGAAGCTCGCCAAGAACGACTCCCTGCACCGGGCCCGCGCCGCCGGATACACGGAGGCAGTGACGGGCAACGACGCCGGAAACGGACCGATGATCGCCATCAACAAGTGGTTCGGCTACGAGATCTGCGCGACGGAGGTGCGCCATGTCCGCGAACTCACCTGAGCCCACACCAACACCCGCGCCCACGACCACCCCCACGGTGAACGTCGTACTCGTCAAGGCCGGCCGCACAAAGATCACTTACCCCGCCGAGCTGCTCCACGACGACGGCACACGACTCGCCGTACGCGCCGCCTGGGCCACCGACGGAGTCCGCGACTTCGGCTTCGTCCGCTTCGAACCGGGCGACATGCTCACGGAGTACTACTGGCGGGACCGCTGGTACTCGGTGAAGGAGGTGCGTGACGCGTCGGGCACCCTGAAGGGCTGGTACTGCGACATCGCCCGCCCGGCCACGCTCACCGGCACCGACCTGGTCGTCGAGGATCTCGACCTGGACCTGTGGCGCTCGGCCGACGGCACGGACGTACGACGGCTGGACGAGGACGAGTTCGAGGAGAGCGGACTGACGCAGTCGGACCCGGAGGCCGCGTCCGCCGCCCTGGCGGCCCTGGACGAACTGGAGTCGCTGGCACGCGAGGGCGGCTTCGAGAAGCTGCTCGCCTGAACAACGTACGGAGTCGCCTACCGGCGGGCCAGTACCGCGTACCGCTCGTCCTCGACCTCGCGCCCCCACAGCCGTGCGTCGCCGGAGAGCCGCTCCACGCGGACGTCGGTGGCGAGGGGCGCGAGCAGCCCGGTGAGGGTGTCGGCGGGTATGCCGACCGGGCTGACCGTCCCCCACACCCCCTCGACCAGCACCAGCCGGCCGCCGGCCCTGAGCAGCCCCTGCCAGTGGCGCAGCACGCGCGCGGGGTCGGGCAGCGTCCACAGGACGTGTCGTACGAGCACGACGTCGAAGCGCTCCTCCCCCACCGGGGGCGCCGCCGCGTCGCCGACGAGGAACACCGCGGCCCGGCCGGCCAGCTTGCCCCTGGCCTGCTCGACCATGGCCGGGGACGCGTCCACGCCGGTGACGCGGTGTCCCTGTTCGGACGCGAGGAGCGACAGGCTGCCGGTGCCGCAGCCCAGGTCGAGGATGTCGGCGGGACGGTCGGGCAGCCAGGACAGCAGCCGGGCCGCCCAGGCCTCGCGCACGACCGGATCGCGCAGGCCGTGGTCGGGTTCGTCGTCGAAAGTCGCCGCTTCCGCGTCCCAGTCGGTGTTCGTCATGCGGCCAAGAGTGACACCCGCCACTGACAATCGAATCGTGACGGCGGCCACTGACAGACCGACGCCGATGAGTCACCCTCCCGGGAACGGTCTATCTCCGTGAAAACGCGGAACCCGGTGGACCGAAGGAGGCAGCCATGCGCCGCGTAACCGTGCAGAAGCCCCTGAAGAAGTCGGACGCCCGCCGGGTGCGGGAAGAGGTCGACGAACGCGTCACCGAGCGTCCCGAGGTCCGAAAGGACATCGCACGCACGTGGTGGCCGGACGGCTGAGGTCCGCCGACCGTCGAGGACCGGACCGCCGGTCGGGCGTGCGCCCATGAGTCGCGCACGCTCCCTACCTGAGCGCAGTCCGAACCCTTCCTTAAGCCGACCATAAGGATCTCCCTCACCCGCCTCCAGCAGGCGATTTCGCGGTTCCTTGGGGCTAGTTTTCTGATCGCCCCCAGCGAGAACCGTTCCGAGGAGATCCCGCATGCCCGCACGCCGCCGTACGGCCGCCGCGATCACCGCAGTCACCACTCTCGGCATCGCCCCGCTGGCCCTTCCCGCGGCGCCCGCGTCCGCGCACGGCTCGATGGGCGACCCGGTCAGCAGGGTCGCCCAGTGCTACGCGGAGGGCCCCGAGAGCCCGTCGTCGGCCGCGTGCCGGGCGGCGGTCGCGGCGGGCGGCACGCAGGCGCTCTACGACTGGAACGGCATCCGCATCGGTGAGGCGGGCGGGCGCCACCAGGCGCTGATCCCGGACGGCGAGCTGTGCAGCGCGGGCAACGACGAGTTCAAGGGCCTCGACCTGGCCCGCGCCGACTGGCCGGCGACCGGCGTCAGCAGCGGCTCGTACACCTTCAGGTACCGCGTGACCGCCCCGCACAAGGGCACCTTCGTGGTGTACCTCACCAAGCCGGGCTACGACCCGGCCCAGCCCCTGTCCTGGTCCGACCTGGACTTCGAACACCCGGTCGCGACGGCGACGGACCCGGTTGCGGCGGACGGCTTCTACACGTTCTCCGGCACCCTGCCGCAACGTTCCGGCAGGCAGCTCCTGTACGCGATCTGGCAGCGCTCGGACAGCCCGGAGGCCTTCTACTCGTGCTCCGACGTGACGTTCGGCGCGGATGAGGGTGCGGGCGAGGATGCGGGTGAGGGTGCGAGCGGCGGTCCGGGTGAGGGCGCGTCGAGCAGTGCCTCCGCGCCCTCCGAGGAGCAGATCGAGGCCGGTGCCGACGAGTCGACGGTCGAACACGCGGGTCACTCCGCGGAGCCGAGCCCTGAGGCGGCCGAAGCGACCGAGGCCACCGAAGCGGTCGCGCAGCCGCAGGCGGCCGGCGCCGTGGCGAACCTCGCCGAGACCGGCGGCGACGGCGGCACCCCGTATCTCGCGATGGGCGGCGTGGGCGCCCTGTCGCTGGGCGTCGCGGCCCTGTTGCTCTCGGTCCGCCGACGTGCCGTGGGTGGCGGCGGACGACACGGCCACTGAGTTCGCCGGGGCCTGACTGGCGGCTCAGGCCGGCCAGGCCCCGGCGGACGCTCTCCGACCGGTCAGCCGACCGCCGACAGACAGGTGGTGGCGGTGGCGTGCGCCGGATCGAGGGCGTTCGTCACCTCGTGGAACGCGATCCGGTCGAGCAGCCCGACGGCGGCGTGCTCGGAGAGGTCCAGCGGGCAGAGATCCTGGATCAGGACGTTGTGCACGTCGGTTCCGCTCAGGAACTGGCTGCTGTACGGCGTGACCACCTCGTCGTACTGGGTGGCGATGACCGTGTAGCGGACGCCCGGGACGGTGTCGCCACCCGCGTTGAGCTTGGTGAGGAAGGCGGACCCGACGACCTGGTCGGCGAGGGCGGGGGTGGCCGTGGTGAGCAGGTCCTCGGCCCCGGGGAAGTACTTCAGCAGGTTGGTGAGGCCGTTCAGGGTGGTGCCGTGGTTGCTGGGCGCGATGCCGACGAAGGCGTTCACCTCAGCGGCGCCCCCGAGGAACTTGAGGTAGTAGCGGGGCATCATGCCGCCCTGCGAGTGGCCGACGAGGTCGGCCTCGGCGGCGCCCGTCGCGGCGAGCACCTTGTCCACGAAGGCGTCGAGCTGTTCGGCCGACTCGTCGACTGGGCCGAGGCCGTAGAAGAGGGGTACGCCGGGCAGTTGGCCGTAGTCGAGCGAGAAGACGCAGTAGCCACGGTTCGTCAGATACGGCGCGAGGGTGAGCCAGTTGTCGATGCCGTTGGCGAAGGTGCCGTGGACGAGGACGACGGGGCGGGGATGGGCGGCGGACGGCTTGCAGGAGTAGTCGTTCCAGCCGCTGCTGGTGGCCGTTTCGGCCTGTGCTTCGGCCTGCGTTTCGGCCTGCGCGGTGGCGACGGGTACGAGGGCCGCCGCGGCGGTCAGCAGCAGTGCGGCGAGAGGTCTGGCGAGTGGTCTGAGGACGCGTTTCCAGGGCAGCATCGAGTGATCTCCTTGCGGCTCAAGGGAGTGACGACGGCTCTACGCCCTGTGATCCGGATCACGAGGATGCTGTTCACTCGTCAAGTTACGAGCGAGTAGCACAACGTGGAAGTTACGCGTCAGTAAAAACTTTCGGCGGCGTCCGGTTGCTGTGATATTGGGCCCCCGATCCACGCGGCCGGAGTTCGGCAGACGCCAACTCCTCGGCGTGCAGGGCGAGTCCGTGGACCCGGGCCGGTTGCGGGGTGAGCGCCTCGTACATCCCGTGGGCGGCGCGGGTGAGGGCCGGGGAGTGGGCCGTCGATTCGCGGAGCGTGCGACTACGGGTCTCCGCGGGGTGGTCGGCGTAGCGCAAGGCGAGGGTGAGCGTGCGGCACGTCTTCTCCAGGGCGCGGAGTCGGGCACCGAGTTCCTCGGCCGCCGAGCGCAGGGCGGTGTGCTCGTACTCCGTTGCGGACAAGGCGCGTTCGGCGGTCAGCCGGTGGGCGGGGAGGGTGTTCGGCACGACTCGGCCGCGGTCGACGCCGGACGCCTTGTCGTGCAGGTCGCGACCGGTCTCCGTACCGAGGAGGCCACACAGGACGGAGGGCGGTGCCGCGGCGATCCGGCCGAGGGTGTCGAGGCCTCGGCGGCCGAGGACGCGGGCGGTGGCGTCGGTCGCCCCGGGGAGTGCGGTGACGGAGTGGGAGGCGAGCAACTCCGCGAGGGCGTCCGGGTGTTCGGGCAGGACACGGATCGCCCCGGGAGCGGCTTCGCCCAGGGCCAGCCGGGCCAAGGTCGGCCCGGGGCCGATCCCGACGGCGCAGTCCACGCCATGACGGGACAGGGCCCGTGCGCGGATCGCCGCGGCCAACTCCTCGGCGCCCCGGCCTGATCCTCGTACGCCATCGCCCGATCCTCGTACGCCATCGTGCGGAGCGAGCAGCGCTCCGGCGGGCGGCAGCGCCTGCACGACAGGCGTGAACTCGCCCAGCAGGCCGAGGAGTTGCGGCAGGAGGGTCTCGCACATCGGAGGCGGTTCGAAGCGTACGCAGAGCACGGTCACACGTTCCTTTCGCGCCTCACGGGCATCTGGATGTCGTCGATTCACCCTCCGTCGCGCCCGACGCATCGTTACCTGTTCGAAACACGGGTTGACTCACATCACACTTGCGGGTCCCGTTAGATTTGGGGCCCTGGACACGTCAACACCGCGACAAATAGCGGAAGTTGATACTCCGTTAGCTGTGGCGACGAACAAGGGCGGGGGCCCTGCCGCTGTACAGCTCCATACAGTTCCGTGCAGCCGAACTATCGGGGGATGCGCTGTGCCGAGAATCCTGCTGACCTACTGGTGGAACGGGCATGAGCCCGGCGACGTCGTGGAGACGGACGACCAGACCGCGCGCGAGATCCTCGGCGTCGTCGCCCGGCCGGTGGAGGAGTCCCCGGAGGACGTCGACGTACCGGAGTCGGAGCCAGCACCGGAGCCGGAGCCGGAGTCGGAGTCCGGGCGATGAGCGAGCCGTACATCAACTTCCCCGATGTGGAACGGCTGGTCGTCGATCTCCTCAAGGACCGCGGTGAACTGGCCGGTGTCGTCGTGGACGTCCAGCCGCCCGCCGGATTCGACGGTACGCAGCGCGCCGTGTTCGTCTCCCGGGTCGGCGGGGCGTGGGCGGAGGATCCCCGGCTCGACAATCCGCTGGTCGACCTCGAGGTGTACGGGCCGGACAAGGCCGCCGCCCACACGGTCTCCCTCGTGGCCCGCGCCCTGATACTCCAGCTCCGGGGAGTGGTGTACGGCGCGGCCACCGTCCTGGACGTCGTCGAGGAGGACGGCCCGCGCTGGCTGCCCGACTACCGGCACGCCACCGCCTGCCGTTACGTCTCGACCACCCGGCTGGTCGTCCGTCCGGCCTGAACCCCGGCGCTCGCACGACAGCTCAGCTTCACCGCACCTCACCCCAAGTACGTCCCCAGTACGTCATGTTCATCTCCCACCAAGGAGCAGTGATGGCCGGAACGAACGCCAAGGAGATCCGGGTCGCGGGCAGTGGCCGCGTCCTCATCGCCCCGCTCGCCACCGCGACGCCCGCCGACACCAGCGCGGCGTGGGGCGCCGGCTGGAGCGACCTCGGGTACACCACCACCGACGGGGTCAAGATCTCCAAGAAGGACAAGCTCGACCCCGTGGACACCTGGCAGAGCGTCAGCGCGGCCCGGTTCGTCTACTCCGACCGCGACCTCAGCTTCAAGTTCCAGCTCCTCCAGCTGAACGAGGCCACGCTGCCGTTCTTCTTCGGGGGCGGCCAGGTGAAGGAGACGGCGACCGGGTCGGGCCTCTACAAGTACGAGCTGGCGGCCGAGCCCAAGTTCGACGAGCGGATGCTGGGCCTGGAGTTCACCGACGGCGACGAGGTCAAGTACCGGATGATCGTCGCCCGGGGACAGGTGACCGAGACGGAGGAGATCTCCCTCGTCCGCACGGCTCCCGTGAAGCTGGGCGTCACGTTCACGGCACTCGCGGCGGCGGACACGGCCCCGCTGGCCGTGTTCCTCATGAAGGACCCCAGCTTCAGCGCGGCCTGAGCCGCCGTCCCCCTCCCGTACCTCCCGCACAAGGAGCGCGAACACCACCATGCCCCGTTTCAACGTCAACGCCGCCCGGGCCCAACGCCTCGAAACGCTCGGGAAGGACTGGGAGTTCGAGGTGGACACGGATGTGTTCCGGCTGCCCACCGAGTTCCCGCGCAGCATCGCCAAGCAGATCGCGACGCTGGAGGACAACGACATCGACGGCCTGCTCGCGCTGCTGCTCGGCGCGGAGCAGTTCGAGCGGTTCGGCAAGTACGACATCAGCGTCCAGGACGTCTCCGCGATCCTGGAGGCGTACGGCAACGAGACGGGCATGACGCTGGGGGAAGGCTGAGCCTCGGCGCGCTGGTCGACGAGCACGCCGAGGCCCTGGAGGCGGACCTGCTCCGCCACTACGGAATCGACCTCCTGGACTGGCACCGGGGCACCCTGTCCTCCCGCCGCCTGCGCGTCCTGACCGAACACCTGCCCGCGGACTCGTCGTTCGCCCGGGCGGTCCACGGCGAACAGGCGGACTGGACGGTCACGGACCACCTGCTGGCGGCCGTGGTCGACCACCTGGCGGTCGCCAACTGGATGTTCGCCACGGTCAACCGCGACGAGGACACGGACCCGGCCCCTTATCCGGAGCCACTGCCGCGTCCGGGCGACGGTTCGGGCCAGACCGCCCCGGCGGCGGACGCCTCCGTCGCCGGTCTGTCGGGCGCCGGGGAGGAGCGTGCCGCGACCCCGGCCGAGATCGTGGCGTTCCTGAGTTCCCCCGGATGACAGGACAGAAACCGTGACTTCGCCCACCGGCCCCGAGCCGTCGAACTGGATCCAGGACCTCATCAAGTCGCCGCCCTTCCCGGAAGCGGTCAACACGCTGCTCCGGCGGGCCTTCAAGTCGCCCGAACTCTTCCCCGAGATGCCGGTCACCGTGATCAAGGGGGAGGTCGCGGCCCTCAACGCGGCGGTCAACGCGGTCAAGCTTGAGTTCAACGCCTTCGACCCCATCAAGATTCTCGGCATCCAGGACCGCTACGACGAGATGATCCAGAACGTCTTCCGCTCGAAGGAGAGGAAAGAGGAGGTCAGGGCTCAGAAGCCCGAGAACCTCCTGGCGGAGATCAAGGGGATCAAGACCCGCCTGGCCGTAGTGGAGAAGGATCTGAAAGGGCCGCCGCCCATTTCGCAGATGCGTGGCAGCATCAAAGCCAAAGCGGACCGCGATTGGGCCACGCGAAAATTCAATGCCCTTGAGGGGTCGAAAAACCCCCGCAAGGACCTCCCCAAGACAAAGGGGAGTGCGGGACCTGTGCCGAGCACACGCCAGTTGCAGCAGCAGGAGCGACAGCTCAGGGCAACCATCGCAAGTTTCGTTCGCCTGGTAAAGGGCGCGACTCCCGAGCTGGCGTCTCTTTCCAGAGAGATCAACAAGATCGAACGGGAGCTGAAGAAATGATCCGCCCGCCCCACAGGAGTCGACCATGAGAACCGCCCTGGTCCAGGCAACGGGCGCGCTCACCCGCTTCCGGTCCGCGATGACCCAGACCAGCACGGCCGGAACCCGGCTGCGGAGCGCGGCGACCGGCGCCAGTGGTTCGGTCGACCGGCTCAGGAACTCGGCGAGCCAGGCCAGTACGGCCACCGGTCGGCTGCGGACCTCGGCCACCCAGGCGAGCACCGGCCTCAACCAGGTCCGTACGGCCGCCACCCGAGCCTCCGCCGACGTCCAGCGGGCGGGCCGGAGCGCGGCGACCAGCGGGGGTTTCTTCGGCCGGTTCGGGCAGGGACTGCGTGGGGCGACCACCGCCCAGCGCGGGCTGAACACCGCCATGAAGGCCAACGTCCTCGGTGCGATTCTCGCCCTCATCATGCCGATCATCACGAAGCTCATCGAGATGGCCATGCAGTCCAAGACCGTGCAGGCCGTCGTCCAGGCCGCGTTCAAGATCATCGGGCAGGTGGTGGGCACGGTCATGAAAGGCGCGTCGACCGCCATCAACTGGCTGATCGACGCGGGCAAGAGCGTCATCAACTGGCTGAAGGCCAACTGGCCGCTGCTGGTCGCCATTCTCACCGGGCCGGTCGGTATCGCCGTACTCGCGATCGTGCGGAACTGGGACCGGATCAAGGAGGCGGTCGGTGCGGTGCGGGACTGGATCGTCGAGAAGTGGAACTCGGTCGTCGATTTCCTGAAGGGAGTTCCCGGGAAGATCGCGGGCTTCTTCTCCGAACTTCCCGACAAGCTCAGAAGCATGGGCGGCGACCTCATCATGGGTCTCATCAACGGCATCAGGAACAAGGCCTCCGCCCTTCTCGAAACCGTCAAGAACTTCATCGTCAACACCATTCCAGGGCCCATCCGCAGCATTCTCGGCATCTCCTCCCCCTCCAAGGTGATGATGGGCTTCGGCGGCGACGTCGGCGAAGGCCTCGCCATCGGAATGGAAGGCGCCGGCAACCGCGTGGCCGGCGCCGCCGGACGGCTCGCCACCGCCACCGCGCGCGGGGTGATCGGCCCCGGCTACGGCCTCGCCGGAGCGGCCGGCGCCCGCTCGGCGGCCCGTACCGGCGTCGGCACCGCGGCCGGAGCCGTCACCGTCAACGTCCACCCCCGCCCCGGACAGTCCGAGTACGAGATCGGCCGGATCACCGCCCGCGAACTCGCCTGGGCGGCCAAGCGATGACCGGGCAGCCGTTGCAGCAGCCGGTGTTCGAGGTCGACGGCTGGGCCGGGAACACCGTCGACGGCTCCGGCGTCGAGTGGTGGGTCACCAGCGAGCAGGGCTGGGCCTCCACCCCGCCCGTCCGGCTCACCCTCACCGACCGCCCCGAGCGGCACGGCGCGTTCGACGCCCCCTCCTACCGGGGCCCCCGTGTCATCACCCTCGAAGGCACCGCCATCGCCCCCGACCGGGCGGCGAAGGAGTCCGCCAAGGACCGCCTCGCCGCCGTACTCGCCGACGGCAGCGCACTGTTGCCGCTCGTCGTCACCGAACCGCACCGCACCCGCCGGGCCCTGGTCCGGCTCAGCGCCGAGTCGAAGGTCGCCGACCGCAAGGCGGGCGCCTTCGAGTTCTCCCTGACCATGACCGCGCCTGATCCGCTGCGTTACTCGTACGGACTGAACACGAGCACCTGCCCGTTGCCCTCCTCCAGTGGCGGAGTCGCCTTCCCGCTCTCCTTCCCGCTGGACTTCGGCAGCGGTTCCTCCGGCGGCCGGCTGCTCCTGGACAACGCGGGCACCGCCCCCACCTGGCCGGTCTGGCGGATCGCCGGGCCGTGCGTGCGGCCGGTGATCACCAACACCACCACCGGCGAGGAACTCGCCTTCGAACTCACCCTCCAGGAAGGCGAGTTCCTGGTCATCGACACCGACGCCCGCTCGGTCCTGCTCCAGGGCACCGCGTCCCGGCGTTCCGCACTGCTGCCCGGCTCGGACTGGTTCCCGCTCAAGCCGGGTGCGACGCCCGTACTGTTCCGCGCCCGCGACTACGCCCCGGCCGCCCGGCTGACCGCCGAATGGCGCGACGCCTGGCTCTGAGGCCGAGTCCGTACTCGATACGAACTGCCCTCCCGCCAGCGGGAGTTACCACGACCAGCGACAGAAGGACCTCTCCGCATGGCTGACTTCGAACGCGATTCCGGATGGCTCTCCGGCAGCGTCGTGGACGCCGAGGACGCCCGCCTCGCCACCGGCGTGCTCGCCGCGGCCTCCGCCGATCCCGGCAACCCGATCGCCGCCCGCACCGGGATCAAGCCCGGCCCCGGCAGCCCCGGCAACGTCGAAGCGACCGAGACACCGTCCCGCAATGTGACCGTACGTCCGTTCCAGGGCGTCATCCAGGGCACCCGGACCACCGCGGCGGGCGCGTATCTCATCACGCTGGCCCAGAAGAAGACCCTCGACGTCCTGAGCGTGGCCCCGGCGAACTCGTCCAACCCGCGCATCGCCCTGATCGTGGCCCAGCAGACCGACCGGCAGTACGGCGACGAGAGCGACGGCATGCTCGTACGGGTGGTCGCCGGGGCGCCCGCGGTGACCCCGGTCGCGCCCACGGTGACCGGCGACCACCTCCCGCTCGCCGCGATCACCGTCCGGGCGAACGCGGGCGCGATCACCCAGGCCGACATCAAGGACCTGCGCGTGTCCACCGTCGCCGCCGGCGGAGTGCTCCCCCTCCAGACCCACGAGAACCTCCCGGCCGACGGCTACTCGGGGCAGCGCCTGTACGACCTCGAAACCGGGCTCGACCTCGTACGCGTCGGCAGCGCCTGGCGTCCCGCCATGACGGGCTCGGTGCAGTTCTTCGGCCCGGCTGACACGGGCTGGCCGCAGACCGGCTCGGCGGGCGCCGCCTCCTTCGTCTTCAACCAGGTGAGCGTCCCGGCCGCGCCCTACCCCCGGCTGCTCTCCTTCTCGGCGCAGGTGATGGTGTCCACCTCGGGCGACGAGCGCTGGGACCACGTGGTGCGCGGCCCGGACGGCGCGGGCCTCGCCTGCTCGACCTTCCACGGCGGCGCCACGAAGCTCACCACCACCGTCACGACCGGCCACCAGCTGATCCCCGCGACGACGACGCCCTGGGTGCTCCAGCAGACCATCGGCCGGGGCGGCGGCATGACGACCGGCACCGCGACCGTGTCGACGGGCTCCCCGGTCTTCACCGGCCTGCGCGTGGTGGCGTTCCCCGTCACGTGACATCCCATCGAGGAGAGGCATCACCATGAGCACGCCCACACCGGAACGCGACTCCGCCTGGATCTCCGGTGGCGTCATCGACGCGGAGGACGCCCGCCTCGCCACCGGCGTGTTCGCCGCCCCGGGCGCCGGCCCGGTCCAGGCCCGCAGCGGCATCAAGCCGGCCGCGGGAGACCCCGGCAGCGTCCAGCAGACGGCGACCCCGTCCGGAAAGGTGACCGTCAACCCGTTCCAGGCGGTGATCCAGGGTACGAGGGCCACCTCGGCCGGCGCGTATCTCGCCACGCTCGACCAGCCGAAGACCATCGACGTGCTGGGCACGGCACCGGCCGGCAGCGCCGACCCCCGGCACGACCTGATCGTCGCCCGGCAGCGCGACATCCAGTACGGCGACGACCGTACCGGCATGAGCGTCGAACTGGTCACCGGGCGGGCCGCCACTCCCCCGCTGGATCCCACGGTGAGCGGCGACCACATCCATCTCGCCCGGATCGTCGTCGCGAAGGGCGCGACCGCGATCACCAACGCCGACATCCAGAACCTGACGCCGTACCACTACACGACCGCCGTGGGCGGCATCGTCCCGCTCTGGGGCGAGGCCAACCGGCCCCCGGACCCCTACCGGGGCATGTACGTCCACCGGTTCGACGGCAACTTCCTGGAGTTCTACAACGGCTCCGCCTGGCGCGCGGTGAACGACGACACCGGCTGGAGCAACCTCCCCCTTCTCCCCAACTGGACGGTGTACAACGGCGAGACACCGGCCGTACGCCGGGTCGGCTCCACTGTCCATCTGCGCGGCGCCGTCCAGAGCCCGGTCGCGCTGACGGCCCCGGGCACCCCCCTCATCTCCGTCCCGCCCGGCTTCCGCCCGGCGATGCGGCACCACTGGTACACGGTGATCGGCGGCACTACACGCGGCCTCGAACTCCTGCTCGACCCCAACGGCGGTGTGGCGTTGTACCCCCAGGACTCCCCGCTCCCGGCCAAGCAGCTGATCTACCTCAGCACCACGTGGCTGGTGGGCTGATGGCCCTGCGACCGACCCGCTACACCTACTACACCGCCGACCTCGCGACCGGCGCCATCACCGACGAACTCCCGCTGTACGACGTCACGTTCAGCACCGAGCTGAACGAGGCCGGCGAGTTCCGCGGCCGACTCCCCCTGGGCGACCCGAGGGTGACGGTCCATCACCCCCGTGAACTCACCGAGCCCGGACGCGCCGCCCTCTACGTCGAGCGGGACGGTGTGCTCGTCTGGGGCGGGGTCGTGTGGACGGTCAAGTACACGTCCGCGGACCGGCACCTGGAGATCGGGGCGGCCGGTTTCCTCTCCTACTTCGACCACCGGCGCGTCCTGCCCGCCGACTTCGACCCGGACATCACCGACCTGGGCGCCGTGAACGTCACCTTCACCGACCGCGACCAGTCGGACGTCGTCCGCGAACTCGTCGCCATCGCCCAGGCCCATCCCGGCGGCGACATCCGGGTACGCCCGGAGGCCACCGCCCTCTCCGGCATCCCCCTCACCCTCACCTACCCGGGCAGCGGCCTCAAGAGCACCGGCGAGGCGCTGCGCGAACTGGCCAGCCTGGAGCACGGACCCGACTTCCTCCTCGACATGACGTACGGCCCGGACGGCCGCCCCGTCCGCAGGCTGCGCGTCGGCACGCCCCGCCTCGGCCAGCAGGGCACCCCGCACGTGTGGGAGTACGGGGCCAACCTGATCGGCTACACCTGGCCGGCGGACGGCGCCTCCACCGCGAGCCGGGTGTTCGCCCTGGGCGAGCAGGGCGAGACGAGCCAGCTCGTCGCCGTCGCCGAGGACCGCGCCACCGGGCGCCCCCTGACCGAGACCGAGGTCTCCTACGTCCATCTCACCGACCCGGCCCTGCTGCTCTCCCAGGCCCGCTCGGCGCTCACCGCCGTCTCGGCGCCCGTCGTCCTGCCCGAGCTGACGGTGCGTGCCGACCTCGACCCCGTCCTCGGCTCGTACCAGGTCGGCGACGACGCCACCGTCGTCATCAAGGACGTGTTCTTTCCCGAGGGCGTCCAGTTCGACGTACGGATCACGGGCATCGAGGTCACCCCGGGCAACGACGCGGGCGAGGAACAGGTCCAGCTGACCGTCACACCCACCAGGAGCACCCCATGACCCGGATCAACCGCCCCGACACCCTCCTCACCGAGCTGCGGGACATCAAGCGCCGTCTGCACGCCCTGGAGACCGCGCAACGCGCCACGACGACAGCCGCGCAGTCGGCCGCCGTACACACAGCCGGACAGACTGCCGGACAGGCGACAGCGGCGACGATCGCGGAATCCCCCGACACGGACACCTCTGCCCCTGAGGACGAGTCGAGCTAGTACCGCGATACCGCCACCACCCTGCGCGCCGCCGACCAGCAGGTCTTCCACGATCCCGCGCACCCCTCGGCGGTCGTCCTGCCGGTACGAGACGTGCGCTGACCGGGGCCGGGTGGAGGCGTGGTTCGCTCCCACCCGGCCCCGGGCCGGTCCGTGTTCCGTCGGTCCGTCGGTCCGTCAGCCGATGGGGTACGCCCGGGTGATCGTCTCGCTGAAGGTGTTGCCCGAGTGGTCCTCACCGCTGGCACGCAGGGTCGCCCAGCCGCTGGTGGCGGAGGCCGCCGGGTGGGTCAGGACGGCCCGCCCGGTGGTGCCCCGGAGCTTCGTGGGGACGGTCGTCCAGGTCGTGCCGTCGTCGTACGACACCTCGACCTTCACGGTGTCGAGGCCCCGGTGGCGGCGGGGACCCTGCTGCTGCACGACGAAGGGGATCGTGAACTCCGTGTCCGCCGGGGCGATGCCGTTCGGGTCGGTCGGCGGCTGGAAGCGCAGCACGGTCAGCGGCAGCGGGGCGGTCGCGTCGGTGTCGGCCGACCGGAACGTCCAGCTCGCCTGGACGCGCTGTGAGCGCTGGCCGTGCCAACTGGTGTTGCGGGACGCGGAGACGTCGAGCCGGTAGTCGGCAGCTTCGGACGGCACGGTCCAGAAGTTGGTGAAGTTGTCGAAGTTCTTCTCGTCCGGCCAGGGGCGGTTCAGCCTGCCCACCTCGGTGCCGTCCCGGTAGAGGGTCGCCACGGCCTGGCTGAACGCGCGGTCGTTCCAGTTGTAGTGGCTCGGGTCCGAGTCTCCCCAGAGGGAGAACGCCGGTGCGATGCTGTTTCCGGTGCGGGTCAGGAACTGTCCGTTCGAGGGCAGCGCCGGGCCGACCACCGGATGGTTCCAGGTCTCCTTCGTGGTCGTACCCGGCTTGTAGGTACGCGGGTTGGAGTGCTGCCGTCCGAGCGAGTAGTAACTGCCGTCGTCCGGAGTCATGTAGTGCCCGAGGATTCCGGTCCATGAGACATCCGGGTCCGCGCTGTAGTACTCCACCCGCGTGGCGGCGAGCGGTACATTGCGCACCACCGTGATCAGGCTGGTCTGCCCCCCGACGAATCCCGAGATGATCCGGGCCCCTCCGGCACGCGAACCGTCACGCTTGCCGTACGAGGCCTCCACCTTGGCCAGTCGCCGGAGCGGGACCTCGTAGGAGAGACGGCTCGGAATGCCTCCTTCCTTGTCCTCCACCAGCGCGTAGACCGGACCGCCGATCAACGCGCCGGGCTCCGCCGGTGCCGCCAGGGTGGTTCGGTAGAAGTAGCGGTAGGAACCGTCCCGGTCCGCGGCCGGGGTCGGTACGGCGGACAGACGCGTCGTCGAGTAGTACGGGGTGAAGACGCCGAGGCCCGAGGTCTCCCGTGCGCCGGAGGGGTCGACGGAGGTGTGCTGGCCGCCGAACTCACGGAACCAGGGCGCGACCGTGTCGTCCGGGACGCCGACGGACGCCGGTTCGGCCTTGCGGGCGTCGAACTCGATCGCGGTGTTCCGGTCGAGCGCGAAACCCGGCCGGCTCTCCAGGGTGAGGTCGGTGGGCAGCTTCGTGTCCGGATCCACGGTGTTGGTGAGGGCGGTGAGACCGTACCTGCCCTTGGGCAGCCTGAGGCGACCCTCGGGCTGGACCGTGCTGACCAGCCCGAAGACCGAGGCGCCGGTCCGGTCGAGAGGATCGACGGCGATCACGGCCCGGTACGGCGCCAGCGGCGTGCTTCCGTTGCGGTCGAGGGCCGTGAGGTCGAGGTCGTAGCTCTCCTCCTCGAACTGTGCTCCGAGCGTCGTCTGGACCCGGGTGCCGCCGTCGGCCGTCGCCGCCACGAGTCGCCAGGAGTACGAGGCGCCGGTCGACGGGATTCCGGCCGAGGGGTCGATCGTCACGTCCACCGTGGCCTCGCCGTCGGCCGGCACGGTGACCTCGGTGGCGGAGAGGCTCAGGAGACCCTCGGGAGGTGTCGCTCCGTCCGGCGACGGAGTGATCGTCAGGGTGACCGGCGCGTCGGTGTCGTTGCGGTAGGTGATCGCCTTCGTCTCGGCCGGGTTCGCGGTGTGCGGCCAGGTGAACGGCCCCGTGTTCAGGCCGGCCGGGGACACGGTCACCGTTCTGCTCGTACCCCTGGCCACGTCGACGAGGCCGCTGCCCTGGACGTGGACGCTCTGGTCCGGCTGCGGACTCGCCGTGGACTTGATCCCGTCCTTGAGCCGCTCGCCGCCCCAGTCCGGGTGCGCCTGGGCGAGCAGGGCCACAGCGCCCGCTGCCGCCGGGGTCGCCATCGAAGTGCCCGACAGCGCCGTGTAGTTGTCGTCGATCGGGCCCTGCGGGCCTGCGGGGTCGATGTCGCCGATCACGGTGCCCTTGGCCCGGGCCGAGATCACGGCCACGCCGGGGGCGGTGATGTCCGGCTTGATGGCACCGTCCCCGAGGCGGGGGCCGCGGCTGGAGAACGACGCGAGCGCGCCCGTGGAGTCCACCGCGCCGACGGTGAGAGCGGCGTCGGCGGCGGCCGGCGCCCCGATGGTGGTGGTACCGGGACCGGAGTTGCCGGCGGCGACCACGAACAGTGAATCCCCCTGCGCCGACAGGGAGTTCACCGCCTGGGACAACGGGTCCGTGCCCGGGCTCGGCAGCCGGGAGCCGAGGCTCATGTTGACGACGTCGGCGCCCTGCGCCACCGCCCACTCCATGCCCTCGATGATGTCGGAGCTGAAGCCGGAGCCGCCGGCGTCCATGACCTTGCCGATCAGCAGGTCGGCGCCGGGCGCCACACCCTCGTACCGGCCGTCCGAGGCGGCTCCGCTCCCGGCGACGATGCCGGCCACATGGGTGCCGTGGCCGTTGTCGTCCTCGGCGTTGTCGGAGCCGTTGATGAAGTTGTGCTCCGTGGTCACCTTGCCCCGCAGGTCGGGGTGGTCGTGCTTCCATCCGCTGTCGAGCACGGCGACCTTCACGCCCGCGCCGGTGTAGCCCGCCGCCCGGGCCGCCGGGACGCCGATCTGGGCGTTGCCGACGTCGTCGCGGGTGTCCACCGGGGCATCCAGCCACACCTTGGACAGGCCGGACTCCAGCTTCATCGCGGACGCCGACGCCGGCTCGCGCACGATGTCCGCCCAGAACTCGCCCGCCTTGTCGTGCCGTTCCTCGACGGCGGTCGCGTCGATGCTCCGCAGCGTGTTTCCGACCGTCGCACCGTCGGCCTGGGCGAGCTTGGCGGGCGTACGGTCCCCGGTGTGCTCGACGATCAGCGGCAACGCGTCGAGTTCGGCATCGTCGTACCCGGCCCGGGTGAGGGCGGTGACGTTGAACAGCCGGGCGTCCAGGGTGCCGTCGGCCACCAGGCCCACCGCGTCCGAGGGGATGACGCTGAACTCGCCCGCGTCCTCCCGCTGGTAGAAGACGACATCCGAGCGGCCCTCTCCGGCCTCCACCTGCACCGAGCGCCGGCCACCGCCGAGTTCGGTGACCTCGACGACGTCGCCGGTGATCAGGGTGATGGACGTCCGGCCGTCGCTCCCCACCTCCGTCGCGGTGTCGGAGGCACCGGCGGGAGGTGAGGCGGCGAGGACGGCGGCGGTAAGGGCGGCGGCCATGAGGGAGGCGGTGAGGGCGATGGCCGGGCGGGGGGATCTGGGACGCCGGCCGTGGCGGTGATCGGGGGTGGGGGGTATCAAGGTGTTCCTTTCCGAGGCGTCGGCAGTGCCGAAGGTGGTGGGGGACGGTGACTCAGAGGGGTTCGAACCGGTCGTCGTCGCAGCTCTCGGGGAGGGTTTCCGCCTCGTCGGAGGGCTCCTGGGCGCAAGGCCGCCCGGGGGCGCCCTGTGCGTCCGCTGAGTTCTCTACGGTCTGCTCGCTCTGTTCCTCGGCGTGCGGTGGCTCCTGCGGGTCGACTCGCATGGCACACCAGCCTCGTACGCGACCGGCCGCAGGGCGATCAGGCAGGTGACCGAAAAATTAGCCGTGCGGTGCCGAGTCCCCGGTCTCCAGCAGCAGTACGCCGGTCTCGACGGCGGCCCGGACCACGGCCGCCCGCGACGACACCCCCAACTTGCGCATGGCGGCGCTGAGTTGAGTAGCCACGGTCTTCGGGGAGACGAACAACGCCTGCGCCGCCTCCCTGTTGGTCATCCCCTGCGCGACCAGGGCCACGACCTGCTGTTCCCGTGGGGAGAGCCGTGGGCCGTAGCCGCGCGGCCCCCTGCGCCAGGCACGGGCCACCTCCACCCCGTGCTCGCGCAGGAGTTGGGCGACGCGGTCCGCGTCCGTGCGCGCGCCCAGCGTCCACAACCGCTCCTGCACGGCGCCCAGTTGCGCGAGCGCCTGCCCGGTGTCGCCGTGCCGGAGCAGGCACCGGCCCCGCCGTTCGAGGGCGAGCAACTCGTCGTACGGGCGTGGCAGGGCAGCCCACGCCGAGGCCGCCGTCGCGAACGCCTCGGCGGCCAGGGCCGGTTCGCCGTGGGCCTCGGCCAGGATCGCGCGGCCGGACGACAGGGCCGCGACGGCAGCGGGCGCGTCGCGGCCCTCGGTCCCGTCGGCGTACCGGCGCAGCAGTTCGTCGGCCCGGTCGATGCGGCCGGCTCCGGCCAGGGCTTCGAGGTGGGCCGGGAGGATGTCGGTGGCCCACAGCCAGACGTCCTTGCGTTCGATCAACTCCAGGACCCGGCCGGTGACTTCGAGAGCGGCGGCCCAGTCGCCGTCGGCCAGGTACGACCGGGCGAGTGCCGCCGCCGAGAGCCCGGCCTCGGGTTCGCACAGGCTGCCCTCGGCGAGTTCGTCGACGACCTTCCGCAGCCCTCGCCGGGCCGCCGCGCCACCGCCCCCGGCAAGTGCCAGCATCGCCTGGATCTGCCGGGCCAGCCGCGAACCGTAGGTGTTGACGTCCCGGTCGGCGGCCAGCGCGGCAACGGTCCCGTCCAGGCCCGCCCACTCGCCGGTGCACCAGTCCAGATACGCGAACGGCACCCGGACCACGCTCAGCAGCCGCCGGTACCCGACGGACTCCCCGAGGTCCGTCGCCGCGGTCAGCCGGGACCGGGCCCCGGCGTAGTCGCCCCAGACGACCGCCGTCTGACCGGCGTTGAACAGGAACCGGGCAAGCAGCCTGCGCTCCGCCGGGGGCGCGTCGGCCGCCGCCCGCTGGATCTCGTCGGCCGCCCGCCAGCCCTCCTCCTCGCCGAGCAGGAGCAGGGCCGAGGCACGGTTCGTCAGCACCCGGAGCCGGTCGGACGGCGACTCGATCCGGGGCAGCAGCTCCGTCGCCCGCGCGAGCCACATACGGTGCCGGGCCGCCGGCCACTCCGGCACCAGCGGCATGGCCAGGACGGACATCGCCGTCGCGGCCAGTTCGGGCCGGTCCCCCAGGTGGGCGACACCGTCCTCGATCTCGTCGAACGCGGCGGCCTCCTGACCGGCGTCCCGCAGCAGCCGGCCGAGCAGCAGCTTGGTCTCACCGCGCTCCTGACGCGGCAGATCCTCGTACGACAGGACCTTTCGTACGGCGTCCAGGACGGCCCGCGCGAGATCGCTGACGTCGCGTGCGCCGAAGACGGCCGCGCCGCCCATCTTGCGGGCGAGGCGCGACCGGTCCGCCGTCGCGAGGTCCGGCGCGGTGAGCAGCCCGAGCAGGGTCACGACCGCGGCACGGTCGTCGCCGGACTCCAGGGCCACGTCGGCGCTGGCCTCCCCGTACCGGCACCACCCGGCGATGTCGCCCGCCTCGCGGCAGTGCCAGGCCAGCCGTGCGACGGGCTCGGGCCGCAGCCCGCGCAGGTTGGCCGCGGCCCTGCCGTGCAGCCGGCGCCGGTCCGGTGCGGGGATCGCCCCGCGTACGGCGAGGCAGTCCAGGGCGTGCCGGTAGGCGTAGGCGCCGGGTGTCTCCTCCCGCAGCAGCCCCGACCCGAGCGCCGCCGCCAGCCCGGCGCGGCCGGCCTCGGGGGCCAGGTCCGCGACCGCGCTCAGCAGCGCCTCCTCGGACGGCGCGTCCAGGACGGCGGCGGCCTCCAGCACCCTGCGCGCCGGGGCGTCGAGCCGTTCCACCCGCTCCAGCACCGAGTCCCGCAGGGTCGCCGGGACCTGTAGTTCGGTCAGCACCCGGCGGATCCAGGTGCCGTCGCGGTGGACGATGTCCTTGCGGTCCCGCAGCAGGAGGACGCACTCCTCCACGGCGAGCGGGATGCCGTCGGTGTGCCGGTGCAGGAAGGACACGAACTCGGCGGACACCGCCGAGGTGTCGAACATGGACGCGACCAGCTCGCGGGTGTCCGCCAGGTCCAGCGGCCCCAGTGCCAGCCGTACGATGGTGACGTCCGAGGGCACGCGGGAGGTCAGCCGGGTCAGGAGCGAGCCGTTCGGCACCTCGTCCGGGCGGAAGGAGACCACGATCGACAGGTCGGGCCGGCCGGCGGCGGTGAGGGTGAGCAGCCACTCCAGGGTCGCGGTGTCCGCCCAGTGGGCGTCCTCCACGACCAGCACTCCGATGTCGAGGCGGCCCAGCAGCTCGGTGAGCGCGCTGAGGATCCGGTGCCTGGTCTCGTGGGGATCGTCGAGCACGTCCAGCGGGGGCGGCAGCCGGTCGGTCCAGTCGGGGAACAGCGGCCGTAACGCCCCGGCCAGCGGGCTCAGTTCCAGTCCGGCGGGCGGGGAGGGGACGCGGCGGCGGATGCCGTCGACGACCGCGCCGAGGGTGAACGGTTCGGGCAGCGGCGGGCAGGTGGCGATCACCGCCTCGCGCCCGACCGCCCGGGCGACGGCCTCGCGCACAAGCCGGGTCTTCCCGACACCGGCCTCGCCCTCCACCACGACGAGCGCCGGCCCGTTCGCCAACGCCTCGCACACAGCGAGGAGTTCGGCCTCACGGCCGACGAAGTCGGGGGCGGGGCGAGGGGCGTACGGCGGTGCCGGACGCGGCGGCGGTTCACCGTGCGGTTCGTCCCGGCCGGCGTGACGTGGATCATCCCGACTGGGGCGCCCTGCCAAAACTGCCACCTCCGGGTGCCGGTCCGAGCCCAACTCCCGCACCAGTACGCGCACTGGGCCCGGGCGCACCAGTTTGGCATGGGCGCGCCCAGCCCGGCAGTGCGTCGGGAGGGACCGCGCCATGGCCGCCCCCGCGCACCGGGCGTGGACAGGGCGGCGCGGGCAGGGCTCGGACAGGACGCGGGCAAGGCGCGGGCAGCGGCCGGCCCTATGCCGTGGGCCGGTTCGCGGCCACCGCCTCGGCCATGGTGCAGGTGTTCCTGCCGGACGAGGAGGGCGGCCGGGCCGTCGCCCAACTCCTGTCCGGCCGGGCCAACTTCAGCGGCAAGCTGCCCGTGCAGATCCCCAACTTGCCCGGCGGGCAGCCGCCCTACACCTACCTCCACCCGCCGCTCGGCGACCGGCAGAGCTTCCCTGTCCAACCTCGATCCGACGCCCGCGTTCCCGTTCGGACACCGGCTGTCGTACACGAACTTCGACATCGACCTGCTCGCCGTCGACCGTGAACAGGTGCCGACGGACGGGGAGTTCACCGTCAGCGCGCGGGTACGGAACACGGGGGCGGTCGCGGGTGCCGAGACCGTCCAGTTGTACGCCGTCGACCCGGTGGCCCAGGTGACCCGGCCGGTGCGTTCCCTGCTCGGCTTCGCAAGGTCCAACTCGCCCCCGGCGAACAGGCCGTGGTCCGTTTCCACGTCCGCGCCGCCTTCAAGGCGGGCGGGGCCGCGCAGCGCGCCCCTAGGGGCGCGGGGCTGTGTCGATCTGCGGCTCCGCCGCGGGGCGCGACCAGCCACAACGGACCCGCAGCCGACACACCAGGCCTCCAGCGGAGCGCTCAGGCGGAGCGCTAACTCCGGGCCCACGTCTGGGTCGCATTGCCCAGGCCCGTCCACAACTGGACCTTCGAGCCGTTGGCCGTGCCCCAGCCGGTCACGTCGATGACCAGGCCGTTGGAGCGGTTGACGATGGTGCCGTCGACCCGGAACGACCACTGTTGGCTGCTCTTGCCGTTGCAGGCCCACAGGATGACCTTGGTGCCCGTGGTGGTGCCGTCGGCGTCCGCCGCGAGGCACTTGCCGGAGACGCGGAGTTCGCCGGCCGCGGTCCGGGTGATGGCCTGGTTGGCGTTGCCCGAGCAGTCGTAGACCTGGACCTGGACGCCCGTCTGGCCGTTCGGGACGTCGAGGCAGCGGCCGGAGTACGTGCCCTTCAGGGTGAAGGCCGAGTCCGTGGGCAGCGGGTCCTGGACCAGATGCCAGTCCTGCGAGCCGTCGTCGGTCGACGCCGCCAGAGTGACGGAGCCGCCCGAGGTCGCGCCGGTCATGTACAGACTGGTGTTACGGACCGAACGGAGCTTGTAGTACCCGCTGGTGGTCGCGGCGACCTGGGTCCACTGCTTGTCGGTGGCGCCGTCGTCGACCCACTGGGTCAGCTTCTGCCCGGCCGTGGCGGTGCCGCTCCAGATGGCGACCGCACGGCCCCCGGCCTTGTTGAGCAGCGTCACGTCGCTGCCCTTGGCGGTCAGGTGCCAGCGCTGGGTGTTCGCGGCGGAGTCCGCGCCCAGGACGAGGTCGGGGGTGTTCCCGGTGAGGTTCGCGTCCTGCGTCTTCGCGGAGGCGGTGCTCAGCACCTGGCCGGTCAGCCGGTTGACGAGGCTGTAGTAGGCGCCGTCGGAGCGGCCGAGGTCGACCTCGGCGTACTTGACGGGGCCGACACTGCCGCCGCTCCAGGACGCCTGGAGGATCAGGACGCGGCCCGTGCCGTCGACGTACTGCAGGTTGCGGCTGTACCCGGCGGCGATCGGCGTCTGGTACTGCTTCCAGGTGCCGGTGCTCAGCCCGGACTCGTTCACCCAGACGCTGCCGCTGCCGGAGGCGTTGTAGACGATCCGGCCGTCCGGCATCGGCAGGAGCACCGGGCTGCCGCCGGTGGACAGCGTGTTCCCGCCCGAGGGCACGGGCAGCGCGGTGATCGCGGCGTCCGTGGCGGAGAAGAACTTCAGCGGGTCGTCGGAGATCCGGTAGCGGACGTTGGTGCCGCCGCCCCAGTACTCGTACGTCAGCAGCCACTTGCCGTCGGTCGTCGGGGCGATGGTCGTCATGCCCGGCCGGCCGCCGCCGATCTCCGTCTTGCCGCCGCCCATGCTCACGGTCGAGCCCGGGACGTCCACGACCGGGCTGCTCCACGCCGAGCCGCTGCCGCCGTCCCAGGTCCGGTGCAGGAGGACCTGGCCGCCGGAGTCGGTCGCCGTGTCGTTGTCCGGGTCGAGGGTCGGGGCGCCGGTGGTGGTGTCGTACCCGGTGTAGTCCTTCTCGTCGGAGTAGTACGCGATGAGCTTGCCGTTGTGCGCGAGCAGGTGCGGCTCCCAGATGGGGTCGACCTGAGCCTCGGTGTTGGCGGCCGAGACCCGGCCGACGGCTCCCGCGCTGCCGCCCTGCCAGCCGCCGGCCTCGATGACGTTCTTGAAGCTCCAGGTCGCACCGTCATCGGTGCTGGCGTACAGGGCCAGTGCTACGTCCTTGCGGTCGCCGTCGCCGGACGGTGTCCAGCTGGAGTTGGCCGCCTTCTGCTCCTGGTAGTACTGGTCGTCGCCCGAGACGATGCTCGCGAGCAGCAGCGTGCCGGCACTCAGGGAGCCGACGGCCTGCGGAAGCACGTACAGATACGGGTTGGTCCAGTTGCTCGTGTACTTCGCGTACGCGGAGTCGCCGGAGAGGTAGGCGGGGGCCTTGATGTCGGCCAGCTTCGCCCACGTCGTACCGTCGTCGTCGCTCTTGTAGAGGGGCATCGTCTGCCCCACCGGAGCGCTCTGGCTGTTCTCGAACGCCGCCACGATCCGTCCGCTCGGCAGCTGGGCCGACTTCGGGTAGAGCACGCAGGGGTTCTTGTTGCACGCGGCGGTGTTGTCCGCCGTATACAGATTCGCGGGACTCGGCTGATATGCCGACGCGTTCGTCGCGGAGACGACGGCGAATGCCACGCCTATGCCGAAGGCGGTCGCCGAAGCGAAAGCCTTTCGCGCCCAGGATCTTTTCAACGACGTTCCTTTGAAAGGGGGTGCTGCGAGGGGATGCAGAGGGCATGCGGGGAGGACGCCAGTATTCGCAAGCGACACCGCGCTGTCACCGGCACATTGCGAAAGGGTTTCGCGCGATAACGGGTTACGGGGTATTGACTCGGTGTCGGACGGACGTCGAGGTCCGCAGCACCAGTTCCGTCGCCAGCTCGATGCGCGGGGACGCGGGCGGCCTGCCCTGGGCGAGATCCATGAGCACCCGGGTCGCCTCCCGCCCCAGTTCCTCGAACGGCTGGCGCACCGCGCTCAGCGGCGGGCAGGCCATGGCCGCCACCAGCGTGTCGTCGAAGGACATGACCGACAGGTCCTCCGGTACGGACAGTCCCTGCTGCCGGGCGACCTTCAGCACGCCGAGCGCCTGCGCGTCGCTGGCCGCGAAGACGGCCGTGGGCGGATCGCCGGGTCCGCAGGATCTGCAGGCTCACGGCGAGCGCCTCGGTGTAGTCGAAGTCGGCGGAGCGCACGATCGCCGGGTCGTAGCCGATCCCCGCCTCGTCCAGCGCCGCCCGGTAGCCGTGCACGCGTGCCGCCCCGGCCAGGTCCGCCCGCCCCGGCGCCGACCGGCGTCCGGGCCCCGGCGCCCGACCCGCCCGCCGCCCCGCCTGTCACTGACGTCGGAGGACCGGAAGCCCCGGGCGCGGATGCGACGGCACGGCCGACGCCGACAGCCGTGTGGCGCCGTTCCCGTGCCACTCGGCTCCCCGGCACCGGGAACGCCGACGCCACGGCGGACCTCGCCGACCGCCGCATCGGCGTACTCCTCGACGGACTGCGCACCCCCACCACCGAAACACTCCCCGGCCCGGCCCCGCCCGCTCCGAAATCGACCACTTCCCCCGCACCACGCACGGACCGTGACCAACGGCGGCCGACCGGCCGACCGGGGACCGCGCACGTGACGGCCGTGCCCGGCGCCGCCCCGGTGCCGACGCCGGCGTCCACGGACTCCCCGCAGGAGGCCCTCCACACGCGGTCAGGCCATTCCGGCCGTACTGGCGGGCCGGACCACGCCCGGCCCGAAGCGTGCCCGGGCCCTGTCGGCCGCTGCCTCGATCCGGTGGGCCTTGTCGTCGCCCGTGCCGAAGGTGAGTTGCCGGGTGGCCGAGTCCGCGTCGAACAGGCCGTCCGCGCGCAGCGTGATGCCGCGGACCCGGGCTCGCTGCAGGCCGAGGGCCGCGTACAACGCGTAGGTGACGGACCGCAGTTGGGGGCCGTGCGCGGTGGGCTCCGGCAGGGTGCGGCTGCGTGTGGTCGTCGAGTGGTCGGCGTACCGGACGGTCAGGGTCAGGGACCGGCAGACCTGGCGCTCGCCGCGGAGTTGGGCCCCGAGGCGCTCGGCCAGGTACGACAGGGCGCCGCGCTGCCGGCCGGGGTCGAGTTCGTCCCGCCCGAAACGGTGCTCGGTGGAGAGGGAGCGCGGTGGGGCGCCGGGGGTGACCCGGGTGGGGTCGATACCGGCCGCCCGCTGGTGCAGTTGGCGCCCGGCGACCGTGCCCAGGATGCGTTGCAGTGTGGCCAGCGGGGCGACCGTGATCGTGTCGAGGGTGGTCAGGCCGTACGAGGTCAGGGTGCGTACGGTCGCCGGTCCCACGTCCGGCAGGGCGGCGACCGGCAGACCCGCGAGGAAAGCGGTGATGCCCTGAGAGTTGTCGGGGACGGTGTGGATGGCTCCGGGTGCTCCTCGGGTGGCTGCCAGCCGGGCGAGCAGCGGGTTGGGGGCGACGCCGATCGTGCAGTCGGCGTCGCAGCCCGCGGCGGCGCGCATCCGGATCAGGGCCGCCAGCCCGGTCGCGTCGCGGTCGAAGTACCGCGTGCTCCCCGACACGTCGGCGAACGCCGCGTCGGGCGGCAGTGCCTGGACGACCGGGGTGATCTCGCCGAGCAGGTCCAGGAGTTGACGGAACGTTTCTTCGGAGCATGGGCCGCCGAAGTGGACGTAGAGGATCATTGGCCGGTCACCCCGCGCTTCCGGGGCTGGAGTGGTGGAAGGTCCGTCCGTTGACGACCGGGGCGCCGGGGGGTTGCAGGTCGGCCCAGGGGTGGAGTTCGTAGCCGGTGGGCTGGGTGATGGTCCGGTGTGCGGCGGCCGGGCCGACACCGGTCGTCGGACGGGTGAGGTGGTCGGCGACGGCGGCCGGGCCCCCGTCCCGGTACAGGTCGATGAGTTCGGCCAGGTCCCAGGCGGCGGTTCCGGTGATGCTGAACGCGCGCGGTGCGCGGCGGGCCACCGTCCCGCGTACCAGCAGCAGGCCGCTGTGGAAGACCGTGTGGGCGCAGCGTGCGTGGCTGTCCTCGAAGAACGCCAGGTCGGACAGGCCGGTGGGATCGTCGAGGGTGGCGAAGACGACGCGCTTGCCGGAGCGGATCGGCGGGGTCTGGGTGGCGACCTTGACCCCGGCGACCAGGACGGGGGTGCCGTGCCGCAGGTGCGGCAGATCGGCGGCGGGGGTCGCGCCGATGTCGGCGAGCAGGGACTGGTGGTCCTCCAGCAGGTGGCGGGAGACGTCCATGCCGAGTACGTCGAGTTCCGCGGCGAGCTGCTCGGAGGCGCTCATCACCGGCAGCCCCGCCGTCGTACCGCCATCCGTCGCACCGCCGTCTGCCGTACCGCCATCCGTCGAAGCGCCCGGATCGTCGTCCATGGGGAGCTGCCCCGAGGCGGAGCCGTGCCCCCGGCCCGATCGGTGCAACTCGGCGATCCGCAGCAGCAGTTCACGCCGGGGCCCGAAGGAGTCCATCGCCCCGACCCGGGCCAGGCGTTCGGCCAACGGCCTGCTGGGCCGGGCGCGTTGCCAGAAGTCGCCCAGTGAGGTGTAGGGCTGTCCGCCGGTGATGCGTTCGGTCTCGGCCTCGGTGATACCGCGTACTTGGGACAGTCCGATCCGAACTCCCCACCTATCAGATACCAGTTCGATTATGTGTGCGGCCTGGGAACGGTTGATGTCGGGCAGCAGCAACGGCACCCCGTGCCGACGGGCGTCGGCGGCCAGGACCCGCTTGTGGTACATCCCCGGATCGTGGGTGAGCAGCCCGGCCAGCAGGGCCGCCATGCGGTGGGCCTTGAGCCAGCTGGACTGGTAGGCGGGCTGCGCGAAGGCCGCCGCATGCGCCTTGGCGAAGCCGAAACTCCCGAAGCTCTCCAGGATCTCCCACACCTCCCGGACGACCTGCGCCTGGTAGCCACGGGTACGGGCCTCGGCGGCGAACCAGGCCCGCATACGGCCGTGCCGGTCCGGGTCGGACAGCGCGCGGCGCGCCTCGTCGGCCATGCCGCGGTCGCAGCCGGTCATCGTCGTCATGATCGCGATGACCTGTTCGTGGAAGACCACCTGCCCCTTGGTCTCCTCCAGGATCGGCTTCAGGCTCGGGTGCGGATAGCGGGGCCGGGTCCGGCCGTCGCGGGCCTCGATCATCGGGTGCACCATGTTCGCGGCCACCGGGCCCGGCCGGAACAGGCTGATGTCGATGATCAGGTCGAGGAAGGAGCGCGGGCGCAGGTTCCTGACCAGCTCGCGCTGGCCCGGGCTTTCGAGCTGGAACGTGCCCATGGTGTCCCCGGACACGATCATGTCGTAGGTCGCCGGATCGTCGGGCGGCACCTGTGCGGGGTCGTCCAGGTCGAGGTGCTCGCCGGTGACCCGCTCGATCTCGGCGACCGCGTGGGCGAGCGCCGACTGCATCCGTACGCCGATGACGTCGATCTTCGGGTGGCCGGTGTCCTCGATGTCCTCCTTGTCGAACTGGGCCATGGCGATGCCCTCGACGGTGGTCGGCATCACCGGGGTGCGCGCCAGCAGCCCGGCGTTGGACACCAGGAGCCCGCACGGGTGCATCGCGGCCTCGTTCGGCAGCCCGTCCAGCATCTCCACCAGCTCCCACAACCGGCCGTGGTCCTCCCCGGCGACCTCGCGCAGCTCCGGCAGCTCGGCCAGTGCGGCCCGGGCGTCCCGGGCCCGGATGTGCGGAAACTCCTTGGCGAGCCGAGCGGCCCGGTCGGGGTCCACGCCCCGCGCCCGCGCCACGTCCTCGATCGCCCCGCGCACCCGGTACGTCTTGTACACCGCGAGCGTCGCCACCCGCTCGGCCCCGAACCTCTCGCGCACCGCCTGATAGACCTCGAGCCTGCGGGCCGACTCCACGTCCAGGTCGATGTCGGGCAGCGCGGACCGCCGCGCGGACAGGAACCGCTCCATGACCAGGCCGTGCGCCACCGGGTCGACCGGGCTGATCCCCAGCAGGTGGGTGACCAGCGAGCCGACCCCCGAGCCGCGCGCCGCGACCCGGATGCCCAGTTCCTGAGCCTCCGCCGCGACCTGGGTGACGGTGAGGAAATAGCCGGCGAAGCCGTGCCCGGCGATGATCCGAAGCTCGTCCTCCAGCCGGTCCCACCGTGCCACCTCCCGGTGGTAGCCGCGGTTCATCATCCCCGCCGCGCACCGTTCGGCCAGTACCCGGTCGGCCGACTCCGTACTGGCGCCCACCAGCTCGGGCTCCGGCAGATTCAGCCGTCCCAGCCCGAACGCCTCACCCGGATCGACCACACAGGCCGCCGCCGTCTCCTCGGTCGCCTTCAGCAACTGCTGCGCCTCAGCGCCACGCCCGCCCATCGCCTCGGCGACGCGCCCGGCGATCCGTTCCATCTCCCCGGCGTCCTTCAGCCAGCGCTGCCCGCTGTCCAGCCGGGCCGCGTCCCGGGTGTCGATCGGCACGAGCAGACGCGCGGAGTCCAGGATGTCGGCGACCTCCCGCTGGCGCGGGTCGGCATATCGGACGTCGTTGCTGAGCACCGCCGTCACCCGCTGCTCGACGGCGAAGCCCGCCATCCGCGCGGCCAGCCGCAGCGACCCCGGTCCGGTGCCGGGCCGCCCATGGCAGACCACCTCCAGACGCAGCGCCTCCCCGAACCGCTCCCGCCACGGCTCCAGCAACAGCGCCGCCCGGTCCGGCCGCCCCGCCGCCAGCGCGCGGCCCACCTCGGAACCCGCCCCGAGCAGCACGAACAGCCCATCGCCGCCACCGGCGAGATCCTCCCAGCCGATCCCTTCGGACGACGTGGACAACGCTGACGACGCAGCTGACGCGGCCGACGCGATCGACACCAGACGGCACAGCTCGGCCCAGCCGGACGCGGACCGGGCCAGGAACACCGCCCGGAACGGCGCCTCCGTCACGAAGGCACCGCCCTTGGCCGGAGTGCGCTGCCGCTTCGCCCCGGCCGACCGGGCCCCCGGCGCCCCGGGAACCGCCAGATCAGTACCGAACAACGGCCGCACTCCGGCCCGCGCGCACGCCTTCGCGAAGCGCACGGCACCGGCGAGGGAGTCCCTGTCGGTCAGTGCGAGAGCGTCCAGTCCACGTTCCGCCGCCCGCTCCGCGAGCGCGTGCGGCTGGCTGGCGCCGTAGCGCAGTGAGTAGCCACTGGCGACATGGAGGTGCGTAAACGACATACACACCTCCTGCTACCCACAAGCCCCCCTCCGTCCGTCCCGTCCCACGAGGCCCTCACCATAACCCAAGGGTCGCACACTCGTTCGATTGCCGCATACGGGAGGACCTCGCGGTTTGCGCCCATCGGCATCGAACGACCGAGGGCAGCGCTGCCCGTCAGTTACCTGCTCCGGACGCCCGCCCGGGCCGACGGCGGGGACATCTCCGGTACGGCTGACCACGCGCGCGGGGCCGGGCCGCAGGCTCTCCGACCAGAACGCCCCGGCGTCTCGAAGAACCAGCGCCCCATCTCCCCCTGGGTCAGCCCCTTGGGCTGTGCGGCGACCGCAACGAAATCCCGCCCCCGGAAACCCAGGGGCGGGATCGTCCCGGACCGATCAGGCCGGGAAAGGGATCGTGTGCGGAGAAGCCTCAGCCGATCTGCGTACCGGTGGCCGACAGCGCCTCCGTGACCGGCTGGAAGAAGGTCTCCCCGCCCGAGTCGCAGTCACCGCTGCCGCCGGAGGTGAGGCCGATCGCACTGCTGCCCGAGAAGAGCGAGCCGCCGCTGTCACCGGGCTCGGCGCAGACGTCGGTCTGGATGAGCCCGTTGACGATGTCGCCGTTGCCGTAGTTCACGGTCGCGTTCAGACCGGTGACCGTGCCGGAGTGCACCTGGGTCGTGGAGCCGCTGCGGGTCACAGACTGACCGACGGTGGCCGAGGCCGCGCCGGTGATCTGCTGGGAGCTGCCGTTGTAGAGGTTGACCTGGCTCGGGTGGGCCACGTCGGCCGTGTACTTGACCAGGCCGTAGTCGTTGCCGGGGAAGCTGGACGACTCGTTCTCGCCGATCACGCCGGACGAGTCCGACCACGTCGAGATCGACTCGGTGCAGTGCCCGGCGGTCAGGAAGTACGGCTCGCCGCCCTTGACGACGTTGAAGCCGAGCGAGCAGCGGCCACCGCTGCCGGTGATCGCGTCGCCACCGGCGACGAAGGTCCTGAACTCCCCCTTCGTACGCTGGAGTTCGGTCGTGCCGCCGAGGCCGTCGACGACCTTGGTGAGCGTGGCCCACTCGGCCGCGGAGACCGTGCGGTCGGCGGTGACGACGACCTTGTTGGCTGTCGGGTCGACCGCCCACGAGGTGCCGGGGATGGTCGCGTCCCGCTTCAGGGTCGTACGGGCGCTGTCGAGTTCGGCGACGGAGTTCTCGACGATCCGGGCCTTGGCGCCGGCCGACTCGACGGACTGGGCCGCCGCTTCGTCGAGCACGTTGACGACGAGGGTCCTCGTCTTCGCGTCGTAGTACGTTCCCGCGACGTCGGCGCCGAGGTCCTTGCCGAGCGTCGAGGCGATCTTTCCGGCCGCCAGGACCGAAAGGACCTTGGGCTCGGCGGACTTGGTGACCTCACTCGCGTTCGCACTCTGGAAGGTCAATCCCGCGGCGACGAGTGCGGTGATGCCCGCACCTACCACGGTGGCACGGCGCCTGGATATGCGTCGGTGCTTCAACTTACGTCCTCCTGTGGGGGGTCCGGCCGGAGGTTGTGGGGACCTCCTTGGCCGGTCGAACGGCACCCACTATTCCGAGACGTCCGGGGAGCACACAAGGTCGACTTCAGGACGCGCGTAGATAAACGGGCGTGCGCCCCCACCGGCAAACCCACCTTGACTGTCCACGGTCATCACACAGTTACCTCACATGAATTCGCACTGCAAACACCACGAGTGGGTAACGAGTGGGCAGACGGTGAGGTCTAGTCCTGTCTTGAATTCGCCCCTTCGGGGCTCAGTTCCAACAGGGACGCGGCGGACGGAAGTTGCTCCTGCAGCGATTGCTCGGACTGATCGGACCGCTCTGACCGCTCAGCGATCGCCGACTGCGCCGCCGAAGGCGCCACCGGCGGCCCGGCAGACTGCTGCGCCGACTGTTGCACCGGCTGCTGTACCGGCTGTTGCACCGGCTGCTGCGCCCGT
Organism: Streptomyces sp. NPDC000878; assembly: GCF_053599695.1. Lineage (NCBI taxonomy): Bacteria > Bacillati > Actinomycetota > Actinomycetes > Kitasatosporales > Streptomycetaceae > Streptomyces > Streptomyces sp. NPDC000878. The sequence continues at coordinate 77,829 of NZ_JBSFMT010000020.1, forward strand.
TCCAGGAAGCGGAGCAGCTCCACCGGGAACGGCAGGACGAGCGTCGAGTTCTTCTCGGCCGCGACCGCCACCACCGTCTGGAGCAGCCGGAGTTGGAGGGCCGCGGGCTGCTCGGACATCACCTCGGCGGCCTCCGCCAGCTTCTTCGAGGCCTGCAGCTCGGCGTCCGCGTTGATGATCCGGGCCCGGCGTTCACGGTCGGCCTCGGCCTGCCGGGCCATCGAGCGCTTCATGGTCTCCGGCAGGGACACGTCCTTGATCTCGACCCGGTCGATCTGCACACCCCAGCCCATCGCCGGACTGTCGATCATCAACTCCAGGCCCTGGTTGAGCTTTTCGCGGTTGGAGAGGAGATCGTCGAGATCGCTCTTGCCGATGATCGAACGCAACGAGGTCTGCGCCATCTGCGAGACCGCGAACCGGTAGTCCTCGACCTGGACGACCGCCTCGGCCGCGTCGACGACCTTGAAGTAGACGACCGCGTCGACCCGGACCGTGACGTTGTCCCGCGTGATGCCCTCCTGCGCGGGCACGGGCATCGTCACGATCTGCATGTTGACTTTGCGGATCTTGTCCACGAAGGGCACGATCACGGTGAACCCGGGTCCGCGCACGTTCGACGTGAGCCGGCCGAGCCGGAACACCACACCCCGCTCGTACTGTTTGACGACTCGCGCCGCCGCTGCCACGTACATCACTCCGACGGACGCGACCGCGACTCCCGCCGTCACCAGCTCCTCGACCATGCCGGCCCCCAGGGTCCGAAGTGGGCGTATGCAGGGGAGACTTCCCGTAATGCCGATATTTCCCGTACTGGCGATACTTCCTGTACTCCGAAGGTAACTCCGTCGGGCACACAAGAGCGAGCCCCCGCACGCGAGTTGCGTACGGGGGCTCTCCTGCTGCTGCCGGCTGCAGGTCAGGTGGTGCGAAAACGGGTGGCGCCGTGACCGGTCGCCGCAAGACGACCGATCTGCCCTATCTGCCCTAGAAGACGCTGACGCCGTAGGCGCTCAGGGCCTCCGTGACGGGCTGGAAGAAGGTCGTACCACCGGAGGTGCAGTTGCCGCTGCCGCCCGAGGTCAGACCGTAGGCGACACCACCGTTGGAGTAGAGCGGGCCGCCGGAGTCGCCGGGCTCGGCGCAGACCGTGGTCTGGATCATGCCGTAGACGATGTCACCGCTGCCGTAGTTGACCGTGGCGTTCAGGGCGGTCACCCGGCCGCTGTGCGTGCCGGTGGTGGAGCCGCGGCGGTAGACCGTCGTACCCACGGACGGGGTGGCGGCACTGGTGATGTCCACGCTGCCGACGGTGCCCGCGATCGAACTCGTCGGGTAGCTGGTCGCGTACCGGACGATCCCGTAGTCGTTGGTCGGGAAGCTGGAGCCCGAGGTCGCGCCGAGCAGCGTCGTACGACCGGAGTTGGACCACCAGTTGCCCGCGCCGTCGGTGCAGTGACCCGCGGTCAGGAAGTAGTACGTGGAGCCGCTACGGACGTTGAAGCCCTGGGAGCAGCGCCAGCTACTCGCATAGATAGCGTCGCCGCCGGAGATCAGCTTGTTGAACGTACCCGGGGTCTTCTTGATGGTGATGGCGCCGGCGGTGGTGCCCGCCTGCCGCTTGATCTTCGCGATCTCCGCCTTGGAGACCGTGGTGTCGACGGTGACGACAACGCGGTTCGTCTTGGCGTCGACGGCCCAGGCGGTGCCCGGGATGTCGGCCTTGAGCACCGAGCTGCTCGCCTTCGAGAGCTGGGCGGTGCTGAAGGTGGTGACGTCGGCGGCGGTCGCATTGGGGATCGCGACTGCTGCCGCGGCAACGAGTCCGGTGCTGACGGCGATCAGCCGGGTCCGTCTCGTGATGCCACTGCGGGGGGTGGTGCGCTTGATCCTCACTTGTCGTTCCTCCACATGGGAAGTCGGGGGCCCGCGTGGGGTCGGGGCCCGTGAGGCGCAGTCAGGGACTGTTCTGTCCGGATTCCGAACATGCTGTGACCCTGACAAGCGCTGGGTGGGAGTATTCGGCCGTACCACCGACCGACGCAAGGGCGCCTTTCGGCCTCACGCTGTTCGAACGAAGTTCTGGCGAACGTTGCGCTCCCCCGCGGCTACCGCGACGACCAGCGTATTCCCCGGCGAGGGAAAGGAGCAGACGAATTGGTCGACGAAAGCACACGGTGGGAGCAGGGCCCGGTTGAAGTCCACCGTCGTGCGCCCCTCGGCGTCCGGAGCGGCGGGCGCAGAAACCAGAAGCGGTAACTGCCGTCGCCGCTGGCCGAGTCGGCGAAGACGGCCCACACCCCAGCTGCCCTCGCGCACCAGTACGACCAGGCGTCGCTCGCCGAGGCCGACCCGGGCCGCGCCCGCCGGGCCCTGGCCGGCGGTCAGCCGGACCTCCCCGGCGAAGGGCTCGCCGTCGAGCGTCAGCCCGTCCGGGGCCACGGCGGTCAGGACGACCCCGTCACCGTCGGACATCCACCGCCCGGGGATGGCCGGAAGTCGACCGTCCGGAAAGCCCTCGACCCAGTGTGTACCGATGAGTGAGAGGGGCCCGCAGGGCGCCGACACCGTCTCGATGCGCCGTTCGTGCCATTTCTGCCACGCCTCGGACGCGTCCACCGTCATGAACCCACTCCAGCTCACTCCCTGGAAACACTCCGTGCGCCGCCATCGGCACACGCCCGGACCACGCTTTCTGTGCGCGGCCCGTACACAACCTGTATGTCATCTTTGTCGGCGCGACGCCCTGTCAGCCCGTCCATACGGGTTCGCCCAGCCCGAGGTGCGAGCGCAGGGTGACCCCCTCGTATTCCGTACGGAACGCGCCACGTTCCTGGAGCAGCGGCACGACCAGGTCCACGAACTCGTCCAGGCCGCCCGGGGTGAGATCCGGGACGAGGACGAACCCGTCGGCCACCTCCTCCCGTACGAACGTGTCGAGTGCGTCGGCGACCGACCGCGGGGTGCCGACGAAGGAGTGCCGGCCGCTCGCCTCGATGACGGTCTGCCGGATGGACAGCCCCTTCGCCCGGGACAGGGCCCGCCACCGCTCGGCCACCCGCACCGGGTCGGCGCTCCCGACCCGCCCCTGCGCCAGGGCAGGCTTGGGCACCGGCACCGGATCGAAGTCGGGCAGCGGGCCGTCGGGGTCGTAGGAGGAGAGGTCGGTGCCCCAGATCCGCTCCAGGGCGAGGATCGCGTGCCGCGGCGAGACCTGCTGCCGACGGATCTCGGCGGCCTTCTCCCGCGCCTCGGCGTCGGTGTCCCGGAGTACGAAGGTCACCCCGGGCATGATCTTCAGGTCACCGGGCGCCCGCCCGTACTTCGCGAGCCGCCCCTTGACGTCGGCGTAGAAGGCCCGCCCGGCTTCCAGACCCCCGTACCGGGCGAAGACCACATCGGCGGCCGAAGCGGCGAACTCCCGCCCCTCCTCCGAGTCCCCCGCCTGGATCACCACCGGCTGCCCCTGCGGTGAGCGCGGTACGCCGAACTCGCCCGCGATGTCGAAGTGTTGGCCCCTGTGAGAGAAGGGCCGGGACACCCCGTCCGGTGTCCAGGAGTCCCACAACTCCCGTGCCGCTTCGACGAATTCGGCCGCGCGCGGGTACCGCTCGGCCGGGTCGAGAAAGCCGCCGCGCCGGAAGTTCTCGCCGGTGAGGCCATCGGAGGAGGTCACCACGTGCCAGGCGGCCCGACCGCCGCTGAGATGGTCCAACGTGGCGAATCTGCGGGCGAGTTCGTACGGCTCGTTGAAGGTCGCGTCGGCCGTGGCGGCGAGCCCGATCCGCTCGGTGACGGCGGCGAGCGCGTTCAGCACGGTGATCGACTCGGGCCGTCCGACCACGTCCAGGTCATGGATCCGGCCCCTGTGCTCGCGCAGCCGCAGCCCCTCGGCGAGGAGGAAGAAGTCGAACAGCCCGCGCTCGGCGGTCCGGGCGAGCCGCTCGAAGGACGCGAACCCGATCTGCGACCCCGCCCTCGCATCGGCCCACACGGTGGTGCTGTCGACGCCCGGAACGTACGCCGCGAGGTGCATCTGCCGACGCCCCGGCGCCCGTACGGTCATGACGCGCTCCCGGCGACCGGGACCGACCCGGCGTACTGGTTCGCGGGCCGGGCCAGCCCCAGGTGCTCCCGGAGAGTGCGGCCCGGGTAGAAGGTACGGAACAGGCTCCGGTGCTGGAGCAGCGCCACCGTTCCGTTGACGAGCCGCTCCAGGTCGCGGCGCGGCTCGGCGGGGACGAGATGGAAGCCGTCGACGATGCCGGACGTGTGCCAGGCGGTGATCAGTTCGGCGAGGTCGACGGGCCCGCCCCGGTACAGCGGGCCGTGCATGCTCGGCCGGGGACCACCGCCCCCGTGCCCCGGCTCGGCCGCGTGCTCGCCCCCGCCGAGGTCGACGACGAGGCTCGCGAGGACCCGCAGCCCGTCCGGATCGCGCCCCAAGTCCTTGGCGGCGACGCGCAGTTCGTCCCGTACGGCACCGGCCTGGGCGGCGCTCACGGCCCGGACGAGCGCCACGTCGGCGTACCGGGCCGCTGTCTCACGGGCCTGTCCCTCGGTGGCGTCGACGACGCGGACGGGGTGACCCTGGGGTGGCCGCGGCACGGTGGACGGGCCCTTGACGGAGAACCCGGCGCCCTGGAAGTCGACGTGGTGCAGCTTGTCCCGGTCGACGAAACGGCCGGTCGCCGCGTCGCGTATCTCGGCGTCGTCCTCCCAGCTGTCCCACAACCGGGCCGCCACGTCGGCGACTTCACCGGCCTCCCGCCACAGCGCGTCGCCGGGTTCGGCACGGCGGCGGCCGAAGAGCCGGGCCTCGGCCTCGGTCGCCGACACGTCGAGCTGCCAGCCGGCCCGGCCACCGCTGACCCAGTCGAGGGTCGCCACCGCCGCCTGCACCTGGAAGGGCTCGGTGTGCGTGGTCGTCACGGTGGGCACCAGACCGATCCGCGCGGTGGCGGGCGCGACCCGCGCGAGCACCCCGAGCGCGTCGGGGCCGGGGCGCGCGAAGGAGTCCCCGAGCGTCACGAAGTCGAGCCCGCCGCGCTCGGCGAGCCGCGCCGACTCGACGTACAAGTCGGCGTCGAACAGTCCCTGTTGGTCGACGGCGGCGGCCAGATGCAGCAGCCCCCGACCGTGCGTTGAGGTCATGGGGTGAACCTTTCGTCGGTGCTCACAGCACCCGCGGGGCAAAGCAAGACTTCAGGCGGCGGTGTCGCGCTCGGCGCCCGGTTCGGCACCCTGTTGTTCGACAGCGCGACCGGCACTACGACCGGCATCGTGATCAGCACCGCGCTCGGTGCCGCGACCGGCGCCCCGGTCGGCATCGCGGTCGGCGTCATGGTCGACACCGCGATCAGCACCGCCCTCGGCACCCGGTCCGGCGCTCGGCCCGGCGCCGGGCTCGATACCGGACTCGACACCGAGCCCCGCACGGGACCCGGCATCCCGCTCGGCGCTGGACCCGACACCAAGCCCGACACTGGACGCGGCAGCGGACTCGGCATCGCGCCCGACACCGATCCCGACACCAAGCCCGGCACCGGACGCGACAGCGGACTCGGCGCCGCGCCCGACAACGGACTCAGCGCCACGCGCGTGACCGGACTCGGCATCGTGCTCGGCGCCACGCACCTCGCCGCGCTCGCGACAGTCCAGCGCCCGCAGAAAGGACAGCGCGGCGCGCGCGGTCGCGTCGTTCTGCCGGAACGCGGGACCCCCCGTACGCGGCCGGGTGAACGCCCCGGAGCCCCGCGCCTCGGTGTGCGGACCGAGCGCGAACCGCCGTGGATGCGGCCGGCCGTCCCCGTCCAGGAGCCGCCCGTCACCGGGGTCCACGGCCAGCAGCCCCTCGGGCGTGACGGCGGCCCCGTCGGCGTACAGCTCGCGCAGCAGGATGTCGCGGGCGCGTTCCACCGTCGGCTCCGGCAGCCGCGCCTCGACTAGCGCGCGGGCCTCCACCGAGGCACCGGGCACGCTCGTGCCGCTCGCCCGGAACACCCCGTCCTCGGCGGTGACGACCGTGTCGGCGCCGAGGAAGTTGAGGATGCCGGCCCGGGACAGCGCGAGCATCTGCCGCAGCCGGGGTCCGGGCGGCCCCGAGGCGAGATAGCTGAAGAAGCCGTGCCACCAGGACCCGATGTCCCCGAGGCGCACCAGCTGCCCGTAGACGGAGAGCAACCCGAGGAAGACGGCCAAGTCCTGGCTGTACGAGGGATCGTGATGCCGGGTCAGATCGTCCCGGATGTATGCCCGAAGCCCCTCCTGGAGCGCCTCGTACGACGGATACCGCACCCCCTCCAGCGGCCGGTCGAGGGCGTCTAGGTCGAGCCGGTCGGCCGGGTCGGGCACGGTGGAGGCGACCAGCACCTCCCGCTCCGCCCGGTCCGCGGCGGCGTACTTCTCCTCGAAGTCCGTCCAGGCGCCGCCGGTGCGTTCCGGGTGGACGGTGAACAGCCGGTGGTAGTGCGCGAACCCCAACTCCTTCTCCACCAGCGGCCATACGTCCCGCCGGAAGTCGAAGCCGTCAGGACGCGCGAGCAGGGCGTCCACCTCGGCGGGCCCGAAGAACCGTGGCAGGGGCGGCCGTTCACCTGTCCAGTCGTAGCCGATCTTCGAGTGGTACGGCACCCCGCGCCGCGAGCCGACGTACAGCACGGGCTCGTGCCCGGACGGCAGATAGGTCAACTCCCCTTCAGCACCGGAAGGATCGCCCTCGTAACGCCCACCGCGCCCTTCGGTGAGCAGCACCATGAGGTCGACGAAAGCGAGCCCGAAGCCGCGCACGAGGACGGATTCACCGGGCGTGAGCGCGGACAGATCGCTGTCGGCGGTGAAGTCCGGCGGCAGATGAACGAGCCGGTTCGCCTGCGCGTACGCGGCCAACTCGCGCTGTTCGGCGTCGAGTTCGGCGTCGAGATGGCCGAGCGTCAGTACGACGAGGTCGGCGAGCAGTGGCCGGGCGCGCCCCTCCAGCCACACCTGCTGGCGCCCCTCGCGCGGCCCGCCGACCCGCAGCGCACGCCCGGCGTGGTACAGGACGCGGACTCCTGGCGGCAGGGCAGCCACCGTGTCCTCGTACACCCAGTTCAGATAGGCGCCGAGGCGCTGCCGGTCCGAGAAGACCCGGCCGTCGATGTCCGCCCACTCGTGCAGCGTGGGTCCCGGACGCACCGGGCCCGTCATGGCCACCGTCTCGTCGGTGAACATGGTGACGTCCTGGGCCTGCGAGTTCATCCACAGCAGCGGGGACTGCTCCTGGCGCCAGATCCGGCCCGCGCCCGGTGGATGGGGGTCGACGAGATGGATGTCGAGGCCCGAATCCCCGTACAGCTCGGGCGCGTTGGCGGCGATCCGCTCCAGAAGACCGGTCCCCCGCGGACCGGCCCCTACGATGACGAGAGTCGGCCTCGCAGAGCGGCCCGCATTTTCCGATGAGGCCGCTGGTACCGATGGGGCCGATATGGCCGAGGTGTCTGAGGACATGCAAAGGCTCCGTGACGCGATAGGTCGAACACGGTGGTGCCTTCACACGGGCGTCGCAGAGCGCGGCGGCACAATGCCTGGCGCGCGGTACGGCGATACGGCCGAGCCCCTCAGCAGGGCCGTCCACCGACTGTACGGTGCCGTTTCCCCTCACTGTCAAGGCTGTCCGAACTGTGAGCGGTTCGTCTCATCTCGTTGACGCCGAACCGGATGCCTGTTCCACTTACCCCATGCATCCGCAGCAGTGGCTGGTCAAACGCTCCCACATCGACTTTGGTCGAGTGTGGTCCTCCTCCTGTTGAGCTGACCCCCCTGCGCGCCCGCCCGCACGGGCGCCTTTTCGCGTTCTCCCGCACGTTCCGCACACCTCACGCCTCGCACGCGCCTTCACACCCGCGCACACCCCTCCCCTCACGCGCCCCTCCCCTTCTTCTCTTCTTTTTCCCTTCATCACCGATGATCTTTCGTCACCAATGAGTCCCAAGATCACGGAAGACTGAGCCGGCGTCAGCTGCGGCTCACGGACGGCCAGGAGACGACTCGGCGGCGACTTGACCTCCGCCGACCGCATCTGAGGCTCCGTCAGGAATGCGGACAGGGCGCCCATTCACCCATACGTCCCAACGCTCACCCATACGCCACGAAGAATCATATTTCACTCTCAGTCAGCAGCCGCACACAGTAAGACCCTTGCGGCGCGGGGCCTCTCGACGAAATGGTTGTGCACCAGTACCGTCACGAAACCCCCGCGCGGCGTCTATTCACTTGGCGCGCCATCCGCATCATGGATGACGATAGGGATGCGGAAAGCAAGAAGGACCGCTGTGAGAGGAGGCGTCCATGGGATCGGTACGCAAGGCAAGCGCCTGGCTTGGCCTCGTCGACGACAACGATGACGAGCGTTACTACGACGACGACTACTCCGAGGGGACCGAGCAGCCCGGGGATGCCTGGGTCACGGACCCCCGGGTCAAGGTCGCGGGCGAGGTGGCCGAGGAGAAGGGCCGCCGCATCGGCACGGTCACCCCGGACAGCTTCCGGGACGCCCGCGCCATCGGCGAGCTCTTCCGGGACGGCGTCCCGGTCATCATGAACCTCACGGCCATGGAGCCCGCCGACGCCAAGCGCGTCGTCGACTTCGCGGCAGGCCTCATCTTCGGCCTGCGCGGCTCGATCGAGCGGGTGTCCAACCGCGTGTTTCTGCTGACCCCCTCCGACACGGAGATCGTGAGCGGAGAGGCCCAGCCGCACCGGGCGGACGGTTTCTTCAACCAGAGCTGAGGCAAGGCCGCTCACCGGCCACGCCGCCCGCTGTTCAGGTCAGCGGAAGGCGTCAAGCCCGGTGAGCGCCTTGCCCAGCACCAGTTGATGCATCTCGACGGTGCCCTCGTACGTGAGCACCGACTCGAGGTTCGTCGCGTGCCGCATCACGGGGTATTCGAGCGAGATCCCGTTGGCGCCGAGGATCGTCCGGGCCGTACGACAGATGTCGATGGCCTCGCGTACGTTGTTCAACTTGCCGAAGCTGACCTGCTCGGGACGCAGGCGGCCGGCGTCCATGCGCCGCCCCAGATGGTGGGCGAGCAGAATCCCCTTGTGCAGCTCGACCGCCATGTCGGCGAGCTTGGCCTGGGTGAGCTGGAACCCCCCGATGGGCCGCCCGAACTGCTCGCGCGTCTTCGCGTAGTCGACGGCGGCCTCGAAACAGGACCGGGCCGCCCCCATGGCACCCCAGACGATCCCGTACCGGGCGTGGGAGAGACAGCTGAGGGGCCCACGAAGCCCGGTGACACCAGGAAGTACGGCATCGGCGGGCAACCGCACGCCGTCCAGCACCAGCTCACTGGTGACAGAGGCACGCAGGGACCACTTGTGCTTGATCTCGGGCGCGGAGAACCCGGGGCTGTCGGTGGGCACGGCGAACCCACGGATCCCGTCACCGGTCTGCGCCCAAACAACGGCGACACCGGCGACGGACCCATTTGTGATCCACATCTTCCGCCCGTCGAGCACCCAGTCACCGCCACCACCGCTGTCACGCTTGGCGTAGGTACGCATACCGGCGGGGTCGGACCCATGGTCGGGCTCGGTGAGCCCGAAGCAGCCGATGACGTCACCGGAGGCCATCCGGGGCAGCCAGTGCTGCTTCTGCTCCTCGCTCCCGAAGGCATGGATGGCGTACATGGCGAGGGACCCCTGCACGGAGACAAGAGACCGAATCCCGGAGTCGGCGGCCTCCAACTCCAGACAGGCAAGCCCGTACTGCACGGCGGAGGCACCGGCACACCCATACCCCGTGAGCGACATCCCGAGGGCACCAATACCCCCCAGCTCCCGGGCAAGCCCCTTGATGTCCGGCAGCTCCCCCGCCTCGAACCACTCACTGACATACGGCAGCACCCGATCCGCAGCCCAGGCCCGCACGGTGTCCCGGATCGCCAGGTCCTCCGCGTCGAGCGTGTCGTCGAGCCCGAGCGGGTCGGCGGGATCAAAAGGGGGCAGCTTCGCGAACGCAGCCACAGGGAAGCCTCCGATAACTTTAACTAGCACCGCTAGTTACACACCCCCGACGCTACGACGAAGCATGCCGCACGTCCACGGGTGAGGGCGAGATCGGTCGTCGCCTACGGTCTTTCCCACCCGCCCACCCGTGCGGGCCAACCGAGACGCGGGCCTCTGCCGCAGGGGCGAAGGCCCGTCGGCGACTGCGGGCCAGAACCCTTCACGCGACAAGGTGTGAGCTTCCCGTCCGGGAGATACCCGCAAAGTCGGCAGCGACCCACAGAACCACCCGCAGCCGCCAACGCTCCCCGACGCCCCACGGCAAAGCCCCACAACTGGACGGACCGAACGGGCGGGCGGGCGGGAAAGGCTCTAACCCGCAGCCGCCAACGAACCCCCACCCCCCACGGCAGAGCCCCGCAACTGGACGAGCCGAACGGGCGGGCGGGTGGGAAAGGTTCTGACCCGCAGCCGCCGACGGACCTCAGCCCCCGCAGGAGACGCCCACGTCTCGATCGACCTGCACGGGCGGGCGGGTGGGCGAACCCCCCGTTCACACCGACACCCGACTCCCCGCAACCTCCCGAGGACCAGGCACCGCAGCCAGCCCAACCCCCTCACACTGCATGACCCGCGGCAACCGCAACGCCATCACCGCCCCCAACACCAACAACCCCGCACTCACCAGCAACGTCACATGCAACCCGTGCACAAACGCATCCCGAGCCGCAGAACGCAGGGCCGCCCCAGGCGACCCCCCAAGCCGCCCGGCAACCTCGTACGCCTCGCCCAGCGAATGCCCCGCCGCAGCCGACGCCCCCGCCGGAACCCCCGGCACCGACCCCACCCCCGGCGCGTACGCCGCGTTCATCACACTCCCCAGGAGCGCGATCCCGATCCCCGCGCCCAGTTGGTACGACGTCTCGCCGATCGCCGCCGCCCCACCCGCCTGCGCCGCCGGAGCCTCGGCCAGCATCGACTCGTACGCCCCGAAAAGCGTCGTCTCCAGGCCGAAGCCGAGCAGCACGAACCCGGACAGCAGCAACCCGGGGTTGTCCCGCCCGCCCATCGCCATCAGCAGCACGACCGCCGCCGCGGTGAGGCAGAACCCGGCGCTCACCATCGTCCGCGGCCCGAACCGCCGCAGCAGCCGCGCCCCCACCAGCCCGGCCGCCATCGCCGCGAGCGTCAGCGGCAGCAGCCGTAGCCCCGTCTCCAACGGGGAAAGCTTCAGCACCAGTTGCAGATACTGCGCCGCGATCAGCTCAAGGCCGACCAGCGCGAGCATCGCCAGCACGATGCACCCGACGGACGTACTGAACGCCGGCCGGGCGAACATCCCCAGGTCCACCAGCGGATGCGTACGCCGCCGCTGCCGCCGTACGAACACCACCAGCAGCACGACACCCGCCGCCAGCGGCACGACCGTCAGGAGGTTCCCGGCGCCCTCTCCGCCGCCCAGCCGCTTCACGCCCAGCACGACGCCGAACAGCCCGCCCGCCGCCGTCAGCGCGCCGACCACGTCCCAGGGACCGGTGTCCCGCTCGCCGCGCGACTCGGGCAGCAGCAGCCGGCCGACCGGAAGACTGACCAGCATCAGCGGGATGTTGACGAGGAAGACCGAGCCCCACCAGAAGTGCTCCAGCAGGAACCCGCCGAGCAGCGGCCCGACCGCCGCGCCCACCGCGGCCACCGCGCTCCAGACGCCGATCGCCAGCGCCCGCTCGTGCCGGTCGGGGAAGACCTGGCGCAGGATCGAGAGCGTCGCGGGCATGATCATCGCGCCGCCGACACCCAGCAGCGCCCGGGCCAGGATCAGCACCTGGGCGCTGTCGGCGAGGGCGGCCAGAGCGGAGGCGACGCCGAACAGCGCGTACCCGAGGAGCAGGATCCGGCGCCGGCCGACGCGGTCGCCCAGCGTGCCGAACAGGATCAGCAGCGAGGCGCAGACCAGCGGATAGACGTCGACGATCCAGAGCAGCTCTATCGCGCCGGGCCGGAGATCCTCGCTGACGGCGGGTACCGCCACGTGCAGCACGGTCGCGTCGACCGCGACGAGCAGCAGGCTGGTGCAGAGGACGAGAAGGACGACCCAGCGGTTGGCTCCGGCACCGGCCCCGGCCGCCCGGCGGCGCAGCGCAGCGGCAGCCCTGGTCGTCCCGGACATGTACGTACCTCCAAGGTTCCCTCGCGTTCGGCGGTCCGCGGGGTGGGGACTCCCCGGGGCTCCGGCTGAGGAGGAGCGGTGTCCTCAGTCCGCGCGGCGAATAGCGAGTGGTCCGACAGCGTACGCGAGTTCGCAGCGGCGAAAAGTGGCGGACCTCTCACGCGCCCGCGGAACCCGTGTGGTGTACACCACGCACCCGGCGGGCCGCCCGCCTCCGCGCCCGTCCGCGTTCCGTACGCCCTCGATAATCGACCGGTGACAGATCTTGGAACCCGCCCGCCCCCCGCGCTTCCCACGCTCCGCCGAGCGGCGCCCGCCCTCCTCGGGTACGCGGCCGTCCGTTTGCTGGGCCTGGTCGCGCTGGCCGTGTGGAGCGCGGCGCGGGACAAGAGCGCGTACAAGCTGCTGACCGCCCGCTGGGACTCGGTCTGGTACACCCGGGTCGCCGAACTCGGCTACGGCTATGAAGTGCGTCTCCCCAACGGCGATGTGCACTCGAACCTCGCCTTCTTCCCGCTGCTCCCCTGGCTGGAACGGCTTCTGGCCTCGGTTACCCCGATGTCGTACGCCGACTCGGGCTTCGCGGTGAGCGTCCTCGCGTCGATCGCCGCCGCGTGGGGGGTGTTCGCGGTCGCGGATCACGTGTACGGCCGCCGGGCCGGGGTCTGCGCGGTGCTGCTGTGGGCGGTGCTGCCGGTCGGGATCGTCCAGTCGATGGCGTACAGCGAGTCACTGTTCACAGCGCTGGCCGCCTGGTCCCTGTACGCGGTCCTCACCGGCCGCTGGCTGACGGCGGGCACCCTGGCCCTGCTGGCGGGCCTGACCCGCCCGGTGGGCCTCGCGGTGGTGGCGGCGGTGTGGACGGCGGCCATCGCCTCGTACGTACGGGACCGAGGCGTCTCGTACGTACGGGACCGAGGCGCGCCCGCATCGGACAGCGCGCCCGTTTGGCGACGCGCCCTCGCCATGCTCATCGCGCCGCTCGGCGCCGCCGGATACGTCCTGTGGGTCGGCCATCGCACCGGCAAGGGCCCCCTGGGCTATCTCGACGTCCAGGCCGGCTGGCGCAACGGTTTCGACGGCGGCGCCGCCTTCGCCCGCTTCGTCGCCGACAAGTTCACGTCGTTCCCGTCGGCGCCGGCCGGCGTCGGACTGATCGTCGGCGTGGGCCTGCTGATCTGGCTGTACGTCACCTGCGTACGGCAGCGCCAGCCGTTGCCGCTGCTGGTGTACGCGGGTGTCGTCGCCCTGCTCGCCCTGTGCGCGTCGAGCTACTTCGGCTCGAAACCGCGCCTGTTGCTGCCCGCCTTCCCCCTCCTGCTGCCGCTCGCCCGGGCGCTGGCCCGGCTGCGTACGTCCAGATCGGCACTGGTGACGGGCGTCGTCGCGGTGGCCTCGGCGGTCTACGGGGCGTTCTGGCTGAACGGCTCCGGTCCGCCCTGACCGGTGGGCGAATTCCGGACGACCGCACGGTGAACTAATTCGAAAGGGCCATAAAACAAGCCCGCCGCATGATCAATGAAAAAGAAGGGAAGGTGCGCCTCTCAATAGCGATTCTGCGGAATTAAACATCATCCTGAGAGGAATCCCACATCACATCGTCATTACAAAGCCGCAGATTGGGCGGAGAACTGCGCTCACTCGCTGTAACGTCGATTGAGTGAGTACCGAAGGAAACCTCGCCCGTCTGGACCGGGTGTTCGCGAGGCTGGACCGGGAACCGGAACGGCCGACCCACATGGATGTGCCGAAGATGAGCCGGCACAGGATCGCGCTCCTTGTCGCGACCCTGGCCTTCTATCTCGCCACCGTGTGGGCCGTCGTGATCACCTCGTGGCTGGTCCGGCTCGACTGGCAGGTCATGTTCTTCCGGCCCTACCAGCAGTGGCCGGAGATCCACGCGTTCCTCGACTACTACGTGGTGCTCGGCCAGCGCGGCCCCACCGCCGTGATGATCTCGGCCTGGCTGGGCTGGCGCGCCTGGCGTCAGCACACCCTGCGCCCGCTGCTCGTGTTCGGCGTCGCACTGCTGCTGCTCAACATCACGGTCGGTGCAGCCAAGATCGGCATGGGCCGGCTCGGACCGCACTACGCGACCACCATCGGCTCGAACGAAATGGGCATGGGCGGGGATATATTCCCCAGCGGTCACACCGCGAACGCCGTGGTGACCTGGGGGATCCTGGCCTATCTGGCCACCGGCCCGCTGGCCAGGCGCTGGCTGTCCGCCAGTTCGGCGCTGATGTCCCTCGGCGTCGGCCTCACCACGGTCTACCTCGGTACGCACTGGCTGAGCGATGTCGTCCTGGGCTGGGTCGCGGGTCTACTGGTCCTGCTGGCGCTGCCGTGGTTCGAGCCGCTGATCCCCCGCGCCGAGACCTGGCTCCTGTCGCTACGCGACCGCTGGCGCGCCCGTGGCACCGGCATCGGCACGGCGCCCGTACCGGCCCGGGTCGGCACGCCCGCGCTGCTGGGGCCGCACGCGACCGCCGAGGAAGAGGCCACGGCCCGCGAGAACACCACCCCGGCGGCCCGTTCGTCCCGGGCGCCCGCCCACCCCGTCCATCCGCACGCGGCGCGCTCGGAGCGCACCCCGGTGACCCCGGCCGGCAGCCGTCGCCCACCGCACGCGGACCGTGCCCCGCGCGGCACCGGCACCCCCTCGGCCCGCCCGCTGCCCGGCAGCGGCTGAGCCACAGGGACGCGCCGGCGGGCCTGGAGCCTGATCCGCCGGACAGGCCCTAGCCCTTCCAGCAGCGGGTCACCCTGCCGTCGGCGATCTCGAAGTTGAGCCGCCCCGACCGGTACTCCATGGTGATGATCGCCCCGGGCGGCAGCGACCGCACCGCGGACCAGCCGCGCTCCCGGGCGAGCCGCTCGGCCCGTGTCGAGTCGAGGCCGATGTACGAGTCCGGATGGTCCTGGGGTTCTTCGGGCCTGGGAATCGATGCCATGCCCGTCACCGTAGGCGCCCACGGGCGGCCGGGGGAAGCCCGGCCCCGGACAGCCACGTATCTCTCGGTACAACTGCGGTCACGCTTCTGTCACAAGATCACGACACCCGTTTCAAGCGATAATCATCACGCGCAGGTAATTCGCCATCCCTCGGAGAGCCCCCGATAAACCCCGTCCAAGAACGCCGGAAGGACGACTCGGGGACAGCGAATTGCGCCGCTCATCTCCACGCCAGCGCCTTACGCGCTCCCTACACGCGCCATACATGCTGATGCCACACATCTCCGCGCCACCCCGGCGAAAGAAGACATGGAACGCGCACGACTTCCACACACAACCCCCGCACCACGACTTCATCGTGCGACCGCGCGGGACAGCCGGTCCCGGGCGGTCCTGATCACATCGACGAGTTCCTCGGGTTCCAGCACCTCGAACTCGAAGCCCATCAGCATGACGTGGACGACCATCACATCGAGGCTCGCGGCCCCGGTGCGCAGCAGACAGGCCTCCTCGCCGTCCGGCTCCAGCGTCCCGGCGGAGGGCGAGATCCGCTCGGCGGCCTCCGCGAGGGGCACCAGCAGCCGGACGACGGCGTGCGAGGCGTACGCGCGCGTGGAGACACCTCGGGAGACATAGGCGGCGAGATCGTCGGCAGGGGGCGTACGCGGGGCGAAGCGCGGTCCGTGCGGCGGCTTCGGCGTGATGCGGTCCACGCGGAAGGTCCGCCAGTCGGCCCGGTCGACGTCCCAGGCGACCAGATACCAGCGCCGCTCGGTGCACACCAGGCGGTGCGGTTCGACGGTACGGCGGGAGACGGCGCCTTCGTGTCCCCGGTACTCGAAGCGCAGCCGCTCCGTGTCCCGGCAGAGGTGGGCGAGTTCGATGAGGACGGCCGGGTCGACGGCGGAGGGCTGCGGCCCGCGCAGCATCGGCACGGTGAAGGCGTTCAGGGCCCCGACACGCCGGCGGAGCCGGTCGGGCAGCACCTGTTCAAGTTTGGCCAGTGCCCGTACGGAGGTCTCGCCGATGCCCTCGATGCCCTGCCCGGCGGCGGTCCGCAGCCCGACGGCCACGGCGACGGCCTCGTCGTCGTCCAGCAGCAGCGGCGGCAACTCGGCGCCCGCGCCCAACTGGTAGCCACCGCCCGTGCCGGGGCTCGCGTTCACCGGATACCCCAGCTCACGCAGCCGGTCGACATCCCGGCGCACGGTCCGCGGGGTGACCCCGAGCCGGTCGGCCAGATCGGCGCCGGACCAGTCGCGGTGGGCCTGGAGCAGCGAGAGCAGGCGCAGGAGTCGTGCCGAGGTCTCCAACATGGGACCGAGTCTGCCAGCGGTCGCGGACAGCCACTGTCCTCAACAGTCATGGCCGGTACGCCAGCTGCGGTACGTCGAAGCAGTCGGCGTTCATGTCTCCTTGCGAGACCCAGCCCTTCCCGTCCTGCCACCGGGCCACCGACAGACACGTCCGGCGCGTCTTCGGCGGCTCGGCCAGCCGCTCGAACCGCACCGGGATCAGCAGCCCGTCGGCCGTGTACCCCTCGCTGCGGTTCATGAAGTCGTCGACACACGCGCGCGTCATGCCCGTTCCCGTGCACGACCTCGCCGCGTCCGTGAACCACCTCGCCGCCGCCCAGCCCTCCAGCTGCCACTGGGAATGCGTCTTGAGCCCCTCGGTCGCGTCCCGGAACTCCCGTACGGCCGCCTGTTCCGTGTCCTCGTAGTTGCGGCTCGACCCGGTCGCCCACAGGGCGTTGCGGCACTGCGGGGAGTCCTTGTAGTCCTCGGGGACGGCGGAGGTCCAGTTCTGTACGTTCGTCACCTTGGCGGTGACCTCGGCGCCGACCTCGTCCATCGCCTCGCACAGCTGGGCGTTGCCGTGGGTGTCGAGGGCGTCGAAGACGAGGTCGGCGCCCTGTTGCTTCAGGTCGGCCGCCGCCGCGCGGAAGTTGGGCAGCGCGAAGTCGACCTGCTCGGTGACCACGTCGTAGCCCTCGGCCTTGAGACCCTGGGCGACCAGCCGGGCGTACGCGGCCGAGGCGGCCTGGTTGTACGAGACGACGGCGGCCGTACGGGCCCCGTGCTCCCGCGCGAAGTACCGGTAGACCTCCGTGCCGCCGTACAGCTGCCCGCCCCAGCCCGGGGTGCCGTTCCGGGGCGCGAGGCTGCCGTAGACGCTGTACAGGTGCGGGTAGGTGTCGTAGGCCGCGCCGATGGGCTGGCCGCCGATGTCGGGCACGCGCGCGCGGGAGACGAGGTCGGCGCCCGCGTAGTCGAGGGCGGTGGTGGCGACCAGGGCGACCACCTTGTCCTCGTCGATCAGTTTGTGCACGCACTCGTTGTTGCCGACTCCGCTGCCGCCGTCGTCGCACAGCCGGACCTCGACCGGGCGGCCGTCGATGCCCCCGCGCGCGTTGAGCCGCTCGAACCAGGCCTTCGCGCCGTCGCGGGGGCCGGTGAAGGCGGCGGCGCCGACCGGACTGGTGGCGCTGGCGATGATGCCGACGCGGAGGGGCGTCGTACCGGCCGACGGCGTTGTCGTCGAAGTACCGCGGTGCTCGAAGTCGCTCTCCGGGAGGCGGCTGCCGCAGGCCGCGCTCAGGAGGAGGAGCAGCCCCAGGGCCGCCGACTCAACACCCCGGAGCCGTCGACGCATTGCCGCTCAGCCCGACCAGCGCGCAGAGCGTACTGACGGTGACCTTCCAGGTGCCGTCCTGTTCGACTGCGGTGCCGGAGGCGTTGGGCAGGGCCGTGGCGCCCTCCAGGAGGAGCGCGTAGCTCACGTTGGCCGCGGTGGGCGAGGTGAACTCGACCTCGTCGACCTTCGCCTCGACCTGTCCGCCCCGCTGGTCGCCGCTGAAGGCCTGGAGCAGCAGGCCCAGCTTGTCGCCGTTCTCCAGGACGGCCTGCTTGTCCTTGAGGGAGACGGCCGGGTCGAAGAACTTCACCCAGTTCTGCCGGATCTCCTTCTCGGCCGCGACGGGGTCGGCCGGACCGTCGCCGGTCGGCTCGGCGGACGTCTCGGTCGGTTCCGCCGCGTCCGTCGGTTCCGTGGACACGGACGGGGTGGACGTCGTCGCGTCACCTCCGCCGCCGCCGCCGTCGTCGCTGCACGCCGCGAGGGCCGGGCCGAGGAAGAGCAGGAGGGCGGCCGTGATGGCCGTGCCCCGCCGTGCGTTCCCCCGCCTGAGGTCGCTCCCGAGAACCATCTGGCTCACCACCGGGTGTCGGTCCGGGCCAGGCGTGCCCGGTGCTTTCAGGGTCAGCTGACAGCGGGCATAGTGCAAGCGATTGGCCGGCTTGGACGGACACAGCCAGGACACACGACGTGTGGGAGCCAAGGATGCAGACAGCTCGATCGGCTCAACTGCGGACCGTGCGTCCCGTCCTCTGGACGGGCTGGGCCGCGCTGGCGGCGGGCGCGGTGCTGTGCGTGCTCGGCTGGTACGGCGTCTCGGGCGAGCGGTTCGCCGAGCGGCAGCTGCCGTACCTCGCGTCCTGCACGGTCCCCGGGGCCGCCCTGATCGTCGCGGGCGCCGTTCTCCTCGCCCACAGCCGCGACGCGCTCGCCGCGGCCCGCGTGGAGGAGCTGTACGGCCTCCTGGTGGCCGTAGAGCCCGCCGAGGCCCCCGGAGAGCCGGTCACCGCTCCCGTGGCCGTCAGCGGCCGTCTGCTGATGGTGCCGGGCGGCACCCTGTGGCACCGCGCGGACTGCCCGCTGGTCGCCGGGAAGCCGGAGGCGGTGCCGGTGGACGGCAAGCTCCTGGCGACCGGCGAACTCGCCCCCTGCCCGATCTGCGAGCCGGACTCGGCGGACGACTGACCGATGGCGTCCCTGACGTACGACCTCACCCTCGCGGGTCTCTCGATCGGCAGCGCGGCGGCGCTCACCGGCATCGGTCTGATCGTCACCCACCGCGCGACCGGCGTGCTGAACTTCGCGCACGGCGCGATCGCGATGGTGTGCGCGTACGCGCTGCGGCAGTGCACGGTCGAGTGGGGCTGGCCGCTGTGGCTCGGCGCCCTGGTGACGCTGTGCGTGCTGGCCCCCGCCATCGGGATGGCCCTGGAACGGTTCGTGTTCCGGCCGCTCGCGGTCCTGGGCGGCGATCCGGCGCAGACCCTGGTCGCGTCGATCGGCGTGTTCGTGCTGCTGGTGGGCGGGGCCGCGCTGGTGTGGGGCCCGGGGGCGCGGGCGGACGCGCCCGAGCTGGTGTCGGCCGATCCGTGGGGGCAGTTGGCGGTGGCCCTGGTGCTGGCCGTCGCCGTGGGCGTGGTCACGCGGTGGACGCGGTTCGGGCGGGAGCTGCGCGCCGTGGTCGACGACCGGCAGCTGGCGGTGCTGAACGGCGTCGACGCGGACCGGGTGGCCGCGGCGGGCTGGGCGTTCGGCTCGTTCACCGCGGGCCTGACGGGCGTACTGCTGGCCCCGTACGTCCGCCTCGACCCGTACGGCATGCCCTTGCTGGTGATGGAGGTGGTGGCCGTCGCGGTGGCGGCCCGGATGCGCTCGCTCCCGGTGGCGGTGCTGGTCGCCCTGGGCATCGGGGTCGCCCAGAGCCAGCTGACGCGCCTTCACCCGTCGGGCTGGGCCCAGCCGCTGCTCCAGGCCGTCGGCACCAACCTCTTCGTGGTCGCGCTGCTGGTCGCGGCGCTGGTCCTGCCCGGCATCGGCACGCGCGACGCGCTCCCGCGCGCGGCGACGACCCGCACACCGACCCCGCCGGGCGCGTGGATCGTGGCAGGGGTGCTGTTCCTGCTCCCCCTGGGCTTCGCGGGCTCCGACCTGCATACGTCGGTCCAGGTGCCGGCGCTGGGCGTGGTGCTGCTGTCCCTGGTGGTGGTGACCGGCCGCGGTGGCCAGATCTCGCTGGGCCAGGCGGCGTACGCGGGCCTGGGCGCCCTCTTCACGGCCCTGCTGGCGGCCGGCCGCTTCCCGGGCCTGCCCCGGCTCCCCGAACTGGCCGCGCTGGCGGTGGCGGTGCTCCTGGTGGCTCCCCTGGGCCTGCTGACGGGCTGGCCGGCGATCGGCCGCCACGGTCTGGCGCTGGCGCTGGCCACGTTCGCGGTGGGCGTCGGGGTGAGCCGCTTCGTCTTCGCGCAGCCGTACGCCACCTCGGGCCTGACGGTGAACCGCCCGGCGGGCTTCGAGGGCGACCGCGCGTACTACGTCCTGGAACTGGCGCTGCTGGCGGTCGCCTTGCTGGCCACCCGCTTCCTGCGGACGGGCCGCACGGGCCGGGCCCTGGCCGCGATGCGGGACCACGAGCCGGGCGCGTCGGCGGCGGGAGTACGGGTCCCGTCCCTGAAGCTGCTGGCCTTCGTCACGGGCGCCGCCCTGGCCGCCCTGGGCGGCTCGCTCCTCACGATGGGCCTGCGCGCCTTCGACCCCGGCGCGTTCGACCCCGTACGCGGGCTGCTGTGGTTCGCCGCAGTGGTGGTCCTGGGCGCCGACAGCACCCTGGGCGCACTGACGGCCGCGGCACTGCTGGTGGGCCTGGACGCGGGCGCGCGGGGTGGCGTGGCGGCGGCCCTGATCGGCGTCCTGGCGGCCCTGGTGGGCCGGTTCCCGGGCGGCCCGTACGAGGCCCTGCGCACGCTGACGGGACGGCTGCGGCCGGGACGGGCGGCGCGGCTGACGCCTCTGGGTGTTGCCGCGCGGGGGCGGTTGAAGGCCGCAGGGCGTGGACGATCGGGGGGCACACGGCACGGGCAGCCGGAGGCCGCACCGCACGGACGGCTGGTGGGCGAGGGCGCACGGCCGACCGCCGGCCCGCCCGCTCCAGCCCTCCCGGTTCCCCCGACCGCCCCGTCTCCCCAACGGCTTCCTCGGGCCGCCGCCGCTCCCAGGGGCTCCTCCCCCGCACCGCTCCTCCGCGCCTGCGGCCTCCACGTCCACTACGACGGCTTCACCGCGCTCGACGGGGTGGATCTCAACGTCCGGCCGGGCCGGGTCACCGCGGTCGTCGGGCCCAACGGGGCCGGGAAGAGCACCCTGTTCCACTGTCTCGCCGGAACCGTGCGTCCCACGCGCGGGAAGGTGCTTTTCGGGGCGCGGGACATCACGCGGCTCTCCGCCCATGCCCGCACCCGGCTCGGTGTCGCCCGGACCTTCCAGCAGCTGGCCGTCTTCCCGTCGTTGACGGTGGCCGAGAACGTCCGCGTGGGCGCCGAACAGGGCCATGTCACCGATCCGGCGGCGGTGGAACGGGCGTTGCGGCTCCTGGGCCTCGACGGACCGGTACGTTCGCTGCCCGCCGCCGACCTGCCGACGGGCACCCTGCGCCGCGTCGAACTGGCCCGCGCACTCGCCGGGAGCCCGCGCGTCCTGCTCCTCGACGAACCCTCCGCCGGTCTCGACAACGCCGAAGTCGCCGCGCTGACCCGCGTGCTGCGGGCCCTCGCCGCCGACGGCACCGCCCTGCTCGTCGTCGAGCACGACCTCGACCTGGTCGCCGACCTGGCCGACGAGGTCCACGTCCTGACGGCGGGCCGGATCGTCGCGTCCGGGCCGCCCGGCCAGGTCCTCGCCGCCCTGGAAGCGACGGTGGGCCGATGACCACCCTCGCCCTGCGGCACGCGCGCGTGCGGTACGGCCCGCTGGAGGCCCTGCACGGCGTCTCCCTCACCGCCCCCGGTCCGGGCCTCACCGTCCTGCTGGGCCGCAACGGCTCCGGCCGTACGACCGCCCTGCGCGCCCTCGCCGGAGCGGTGCCGCTGTCCGGGGGCGCGGTGGTCTGGGACGGGGTCGACGTGACCCGCGTACCGGCGTACGAGCGGGCCCGGCGCGGACTGTGCCTGGTGCCGGAACGGCAGGCCGTGTTCGGGTCGCTGACGGTCCGGGAGAACCTGGAACTGACGGCCGCCGACCCCGCCGCCGCGCTCGACGCCTACCCGCAGCTGAAGCCTCTGCTGTCGCGCCGCGCGGGCACCCTCTCCGGCGGCGAGCAGCGCATGCTCGCGCTCTCCCGCGCCCTGCTGGCACGCGCGCGCGTGGTGCTCGTCGACGAGCCCGCGCAGGGCATGTCACCGGCGGTCGCGGCCCACACGTACGGGCTGCTGAGCGCGCTGGACGCCTGCGTGATCGTCGCCGAGCAGCGGTTGCCGCCCGTCCTCCACGGCCATCGGGCCCTCGTGTACGAACTCCGCCGGGGCGCGGTCGTGTTCGGCGGAGAGGCCGCCGAACTCGCCGGCCCGTCGAGGTGACACGCCGGTGCCCCACCCGGTCCGGACCGGGTGGGGCACCGTGCCCGACGCAGGGGGAGCGGCTCAGATGTCGAGCCTCTGTCCGGGCACGATCAGGTCGGGACTGTCGCCGATGACGGCCTTGTTGGCGGCGTACAGGTGCTGCCAGGTGGTCGTGTACCGGGCGGCGATGCCGCTCAGGGTGTCGCCCGCGCGGACGGTGTAGTCACCGTCGCCCCGGGACGAGCTGCGGCCGGTGTGCGCAGGCGCACGCTCGGGCGCCTTCGACGGGGCCTTGGACGCGGCGGACTCACCGGAACCGGTCGCCTTCTTGGTCGACTTCTTCGTCGCCTTCTTCGTCGACTCTGTGCCGCCCGAGTCGGAGCCCGATGCGGCGGGAGCGCTCCCTGAGGCTCCGGCGCGCGCCGAACAGGTTGGCCACGCGCCCCAGCCCTGGGCGCCCTGGACCTTGGTGGCGACGGAGATCTGCTGGCTCCTGGTGGCCCCGTCGGCGGTGGCCGCGTAGGCCGTACCGCCGTAGGCACGCCAGGTGCTCGCGGAGAACTGGAGTCCTCCGTAGTAGCCGTTGCCGGTGTTGATGTGCCAGTTGCCGCCGCTCTCGCACTGGGCGATGCGGTCCCACACCCCGCTGTCCGCCGCCGCGGCGTTGCCGGTCGCGGCCAGCAGTCCAAGAGGGGCGAGCAGGGCCGCCCCGGCGAGGACCGCCGTCTTGCGCGTCTTACGGGTGTAACTATCGGCACATTCGGACATGTAGATCCCTCTCTACGGACCCGGGCTCCCCCTGACCGGAACGCGTCGGCCGCGCATCGACGCGGTCGGCACACTCCGCCCCGTCCGTCGGCGGTGGTGCTGCGCGATGTCTGGTTCTGCGCGGCCGGCGGACCCACCCGAGCGGTGCTAGGTGCACACGGCGGAGGAATCTATGGACCCTGACGAGGCGTTATCAACCAACTCCCCGTTCTCCCAGGCCAGTTCAGGGTTACCGTAGGTATCGGCGAATTCCGGCCACCCACTTCATTCGTGCATTTCCTGATTTGTCGACCAGCTACTCGGACAAACTGTGAGTCAGTTCACCAAACCAACTTCCGTAACCTGTCCGTTACTTGACATGGAGTGTCCGATTCCGTACCCAACGTGACCGTGTGCATGTGATGGTTCGATTCCGTTCGGCATGCAGCGTGACCCCCGCCACAGATCGCCCGTTGTCATCTTCATGAGCCCGGACTGTCCGGGCCCACCGGCCGGGGGCGACCCGGCCCCGCCACGTACCGCATCCCGAGGGAGCCACCCGTGCCGCGCATGCTCGATGTCAGCGACGAGGTCCGCGCCGAGATCGGCGACGAAGAAGCCGACCGGCTGCTCGCCGGCGACAACGCCCCGGGCAGTTACGACTGCACCTCCTGCCGCACGCCGGGCGACTCCGCCCAGGAGCGCACCAGCACCGTCCTCTTCATCGGGGACGAGACCGCCGTCCTCGCCTTCGCCCACGCGGGCTGCCTGCCGTCGCAGGTCGTCCAGGTCACCGAGGAGCAGCTCCAGGGCGCGGTCCGCTCCATCAACGCCGACGAGGAGGCCCCGACTTCCCCGCCCGAGCAGGCCGTGCTGGGGGTCACCAGCGGACTCGTCCTGATCGAGGGCGAGTTGCACCCCGCCCTGGTCGTCGAACCGACCGCCCCGATCGTCCGCCCCGGCACGACCGGCGCCGGCGACGACTTCCTGCCGCTCCTCATCGAGCAGGGCTTCATGCCGCTGACCGAGCTGACGGAGGTGCCGCCCGTGCTGCACGGCTGGTCGGTGCTGCTCGCGGCGGGGCAGCTGCACGCCGTACTCCAGCCTGGTCCGAACGGCGGCTCGGCGGTGGCCTGGTGGCAGGCGCACCAGCCGCTCCAGGTCACGGAGAGCTGGCGGGCCGCCGCCAACAAGCATCAGCAGGTGCTGATGTTCGCGGCGCCGGTGGGGTCCATTGGGCGCCAGCCCCGGGAGGATCTGCTGCGGGGCGCGTTGGACAAGGCGGCGGGGGTCGGCAAGTTGGTTGCCAGTGCGTTGCCGCTGGCGGGGACGTGACGCTGTAGGGGTGGGGTGGTTCGGTGCGTTGGCGGCTCTCGGTCGCGTGTGGCTTGTCGCGCAGTTCCCCGCGCCCCTTTTGCGGGCGCTTCGCGCCCTGCAAAATCGGGATAGTGGCCGCATCTGTTCGGCTTTGGGGTCGTTTGGAGGTGTGTGCACACCTACGATGTTCCCCGCCGCCAGTCCTACTCCAGCGGCCCGTCGGCGACGCCGATCTACGACGCGCTCTATGCCGAGTACGGCAAGTCCTTTCGGTCGCGGCCCGGTGACCGCAGTGGCGAGGAGGAGCTGAACTTCACGGCCTTCGGGAGCAGCCCGAACGGCCATGCCTCGTACGGCGGCTCGCTCGGGTCGGGTTCGTACAGCGCCTACAGCGCGGGGGCGTTCAGTGCGCGCACCGGCGGCGGCCAGCCGTCCGTGTGGCAGCGGGTCGGTCAACTCGACGCGCAGCAGGGGCAGACGCAGACGGCGACCGCGACCGCCGTGTGGCAGACGGGCGCCCGGCAGCAGCACTACACCGGGATGACCCACATCCCGGCGGCGCTGCCACCGGGCCCGCGCCGGGGCCTGTGAGCACCACCACCTGCACGTGACTGAGGGCGGCTCCGATCCGGAGCCGCCCTCAGTCACGTAGAACGTCGTACCGCTACTTCTTCTTGCCGCGCTTCTCGCGCACCCGCACCGAGATGTGGATCGGCGTGCCTTCGAAGCTGAACTCCTCGCGCAGACGGCGCTCGATGAAGCGGCGGTAGCCGGCCTCGATGAAGCCGGAGGCGAAGAGCACGAACCGCGGCGGCTTGGTGCCCGCCTGGGTGCCGAACAGGATCCGCGGCTGCTTGCCGCCGCGGACCGGGTGCGGGTGGGCGGCGACGAGTTCGCCGAGGAAGGCGTTCAGCCGGCCCGTCGGGACTCGGGTCTCCCAGCCCGCGAGGGCGGCCTCGATCGCGGGGACCAGCTTCTCCATGTGGCGGCCGGTGCGCGCCGAGACGTTGACGCGGGGCGCCCACGCGACCTGGGCCAGCTCGGTCTCGATCTCCCGCTCCAGGTAGTAGCGACGCTCCTCGTCGAGCGTGTCCCACTTGTTGTAGGCGAGGACGATCGCGCGGCCCGCCTCGACGGCCATGGTGACGATGCGCTGGTCCTGGATCGAGATGTTCTCGGAGCCGTCGATCAGGATGACCGCGACCTCGGCCTTCTCCACGGCGGCGGCCGTACGCAGCGAGGCGTAGTAGTCGGCGCCCTGCTGGAGGTGGACGCGCTTGCGGATGCCCGCCGTGTCGATGAACTTCCAGGTGACACCGCCGAGTTCGATCAGCTCGTCGACCGGGTCACGGGTGGTGCCCGCGATCTCGTTGACGACGACCCGCTCCTGGCCCGCCACCTTGTTCAGCAGCGAGGACTTGCCGACGTTCGGGCGGCCGATGAGGGCGATGCGGCGCGGGCCGCCGACCCCGGCGCCGAAGGTCTGCGCGGGCGCCTCGGGCAGCGCCTCCAGGACGGCGTCCAGCATGTCGCCGGTGCCTCGGCCGTGCAGCGAGGAGACGGGGTGCGGCTCACCGAGCCCGAGGGCCCAGAGGGCCGTGGCGTCGGCCTCGCCGCTCGGTCCGTCGACCTTGTTGGCGCACAGCACGACGGGCTTGCCGGCCTTGCGCAGCAGCCGGACGACCGCCTCGTCGGTGTCGGTGGCGCCGACCTTGGCGTCGACGACGAAGACGACCGCGTCGGACGCCTCGATCGCGTACTCGGCCTGCGCGGCCACGGAGGCGTCGATACCGAGGACGTCCTGCTCCCAGCCGCCGGTGTCGACGATCTTGAAGCGGCGCCCGGCCCACTCGGCCTCGTAGGTGACGCGGTCGCGGGTGACGCCGGGCTTGTCCTCGACGACAGCCTCTCGGCGCCCGATGATGCGGTTGACGAGCGTCGACTTGCCGACGTTCGGCCGCCCGACGACGGCGAGGACGGGCAGCGGCCCGTGTCCCGCCTCGTCGATCGCGCCCTCGACATCCTCGATGTCGAAGCCTTCCACCGCGGCGAGCTCCATGAACTCCGCGTACTCGGCATCGCCAAGCTCTCCGTGCTCGTACTCTCCCGAGCCCTCGGAGGGAATGTGGTCGTTCATGAAGTCCGTACCTCGTTCATCGTGGTGATCGGTGAAACCCCCCGTTATCGGGTGATCCACTACTCAAACTGCTCAAGTACTCAAGTGTCGCTCAGCGCTCAGCGGGGCGCTCGGCGTTTTCCCGGCGGCCGGTGAGCCGTCTGGCGTTGTCCAGGTGCGCGGTGAGGTGCTTCTGGATACGTGTGGTCGCCTCGTCCAGCGCCGCGCGTGTACGCCGCCCGCTGCCGTCGCCCGCTTCGAACGGGTCGCCGAAGACCACGTCGACGCGGCTGCGCAGCGGGGGCAGTGCCTTTATCAACCGTCCGCGCCGGTCGGTGCTTCCCAGAACGGCCACCGGAACGATGGGCGCACCGCTGCGCACGGCGAAGTAGGCGAGTCCGGAGCGCAGCGAGGCGAAGTCGCCGTCACCGCGGCTGCCCTCGGGAAAGATCCCGAGCACCCCGCCGTTCGCCAGCACACCCAGGGCCCGGCTGATCGCCGTACGGTCGGCCGTCGAGCGGTCCACCTCCAGCTGGCCGGTGGCGCGCATGAAGGTGGCGATCGGGCCGATGAACGCCTCCTTCTTGACCAGGAAGTGCGAGGCCCGGGGTGCGACGCCGATGACCATCGGCCCGTCGATGTTGTGGGAGTGATTGACGGCGAGGATCACCGGCCCGGTCGCGGGCACCTTCCAGGAGCCCAGGACACGCGGCTTCCAAAGCCCGTACATGAGGCCGACGCCGATGCGCCGCCCGACCTCGGCACCGCGCTCCGACGGAACGTTCGACGGGTCGCTCACTTCGCGTCCCGCTTCTCCTCGACGAGGGTGACGACGCACTCGATGACCTGCTGGAGGGTCAGCTCGGAGGTGTCGACCTCCACGGCGTCGTCCGCCTTGGCGAGCGGTGAGGTCTTACGGCTGGAGTCGGCCGCGTCCCGCTTCAGCAGCGCCTCTCGAGTGCTGTTGACGTCGGCGCCCTTCAGCTCACCGCTGCGGCGGGCGGCACGCGCCTCCGGGGACGCGGTGAGGAAGATCTTCAGGTCGGCGCCGGGCAGCACGGTCGTCCCGATGTCCCGCCCCTCGACGACGATCCCCTTCTCGGCGGACGCCGCGATGGACCGCTGCAGCTCGGTGATCAGGGCCCGCACCTCGGGCACGGCGCTCACCGCGCTGACCTTGGAGGTGACCTCCTGGGTGCGGATCGGGCCGCCGACGTCGGTGCCGTCCACGGTGATCGTCGGGTTCTCCGGGTCCGTACCGGAGACGATCTCGGGCTTCCCGGCCACGGCGGCGATCGCGGAGGGGTCCGTGATGTCGATCCCGTTGGTCACCATCCACCAGGTGATCGCCCGGTACTGGGCCCCGGTGTCCAGGTAGCTGAGCCCGAGCTGCGCGGCAACGGCCTTGGACGTGCTCGACTTGCCCGTGCCGGAGGGGCCGTCAATGGCGACAATCACTGCGGCGCGTTCCACTGTGGGGGCACCTTCCTGGTCCGGGGTGGCGGGGTGGGGGCGGTTGGTGCCCCGGACAAGGTTACTGGGTGCGGGTCACTCGTCCGGCCGCACGCGTTTCCATGCCGCGTGCCCCAGGCTTGTGCGGTGCCTCCTCGACGACGGCTCGCACTCCCAGCTCGTACGGTGCCTCTTCAAGCGCCGGCCCGGCCTCCCAGCCCGTCCGGCGATTGAGGACGAGGCCGTTCAGGCCGAAGGGGGGTCTGGGGGCACAGCCCCCAGCAACGGCGGGCACCCCCTACTGCCGAATCGCCCAACCCCGCTCCCTCAGCGAAGCCGAAAGAACCGGTGCAGCCTTCGGCTCCACCATCAACTGCACAAGCCCCGCCTGCTGCCCCGTAGCGTGCTCGATCCGCACATCCTCGATATTGACCCCCGCCCGCCCCGCATCGGCGAAGATCCGGGCCAGCTGCCCAGGCTGGTCGTCGATCAGCACGGCCACCACCTCGTAAGCCCGCGGAGCGGACCCGTGCTTGCCGGGCACCCGCACCTGCCCCGCGTTCCCGCGCCGCAGCACGTCCTCGACCCCGGAGACGCCCGCGCGGCGCTTCTCCTCGTCGGAGGACTGGAGGGACCGCAGTGCCTGAACCGTCTCCTCCAGGTCGGCGGCGACGTCCGTGAGGAGGTCGGCCACCGGCCCGGGGTTGGCGGAGAGGATGTCGATCCACATACCGGGGTCGGACGCGGCGATCCGGGTCACGTCCCGGATGCCCTGCCCGCACAGCCGTACGGCGGCCTCCTCCGCGTTCTCCAGCCGCGCGGCGACCATGCTGGAGACCAGGTGGGGCATGTGGGAGACGAGGGCCACGGCCCGGTCGTGGGCGTCCGCGTCCATCACGACGGGGACCGCACGACAGTGCGAGACCAGCTCCAGGGCGAGGTTGAGAACCTCGGTGTCGGTGTCGCGGGTCGGCGTCAGCACCCAGGGGCGCCCCTCGAAGAGGTCGCCGGTCGCGGCCAGCGGGCCCGACTTCTCGCGGCCCGACATGGGATGCGAACCGATGTAAGAGGACAGGTCGAGGCCCAGTGCCTCCAGCTCGCGGCGCGGTCCGCCCTTGACGCTGGCCACGTCGAGGTAGCCGCGCGCGACACCCCGGCGCATCGCGTCGGCGAGGGCACCGGCGACGTGCGCGGGCGGCGCGGCGACGATCGCGAGGTCGACCGGGCCCTCGGGCGCCTCGTCCGTACCGGCGCCCAGGGCGGCTGCCGTACGCGCCTGCTCGGGGTCGTGGTCGGCGAGGTGGACGACGACGCCGCGCGAGACGAGCGCGAGGGCGGCGGACGTACCGATGAGGCCCGTGCCGATGACGAGTGCGGTTCTCACTGGGCGATGTCCTTGCGCAGGGCCGCCGCAGCACCGAGGTAGACGTGCGCGATGTCGGCACGGGGCAGGTCGGACTCGATGTGGGCGAGGATGCGGACCACGCGCGGCATCGCGCCCTCGATGTCCAGTTCCTGGGCGCAGATCAGCGGTACGTCGACGATGCCGAGCTTGCGGGCCGCGGCGGCCGGGAAGTCGCTGTGCAGGTCGGGGGTGGCCGTGAACCAGACGCTGATCAGGTCGTCCGCGGTGAGGCTGTTGCGCTCCAGGACCGCGGTGAGCAGCTCGCTGACCCGCTCGTCCATGTGCCCGGCCTCGTCCCGATCCAGTTGGACGGCGCCCCGGACCGCTCGTACCGCCACAGTGATGCTCCTTGCTGACGTACATATTCGAAGCCGATATGCATATTCGGATCTACGTATCGGCTCTTGGCGCATCCAGCCTAGTCAGCCCGCGCGCGGCGGACGTTCGGCGCCCGCCCCCTGAGACACGCCCCACAACGCGCACGGGGCCCTGCCAATGTCACCCGATTCGCCCCAATCCGCGAGTTGGGCCGCGAACACGCCCACGCGCTCTGGACGCGGGGGCCCGGGTCCGCTCTCATGGCAGGAAGCTCGCCTCGGGGGAGGCCCGATGAAGCGCACCGGACCGCT
The DNA here is from genome assembly GCF_053599695.1 of Streptomyces sp. NPDC000878. Taxonomy (NCBI): domain Bacteria; kingdom Bacillati; phylum Actinomycetota; class Actinomycetes; order Kitasatosporales; family Streptomycetaceae; genus Streptomyces; species Streptomyces sp. NPDC000878. The sequence continues at coordinate 107,794 of NZ_JBSFMT010000020.1, forward strand.
TTTCACACTGCTCGCGGGACTGTTGTTGGCCCTGTTCATGCTGTCGCTCAACGCGACGACAGGGACGAAGCCCGCGTCCACGTCCCAGGCGGACACACCCGCCGACAAGGTGTCACCGGCACCGACGAAGACGAAGGCGTCTCCACCACCGACCCCTTCTCCGTCCCCGTCGCCCACCAAGGCTCCCGCACCGAACGCCGACTACGCGGGCCGTACGGACGACGACTCCGCCGCGGTGTCGGTCTCGCTGCGCGACGGCAGGGCGATCGCGTACTTCTGCGACGGCCGTGACAAGGAGTCGTGGCTGAAGGGCGATGTCGAGGCCGACGGCTCCATGAAGCTCACCGGCAAGGGCGGCTCCGTACTGAACGGCACCCTCAAGAGCAAGAGCATCCGCGGCACGGTCGACATCGAGGGCGGGCACTACGCCTTCACCGCCGACAAGGCGGTCAAACCGTCCGGGCTCTACCGGGCGACCGCGACCGTCCGGGACGCCGAGATCGACGGCGGCTGGATCGTGCTGTCCACCGGGGACCAGGTCGGCATCCTCAACCGCGACGGCAAGCCCTCCCCCGCGCCCCGGATCGACCCGGAGACCGGCGCGGTGACGATCGACGGCGAGCGGCTGACGGCCCGCCCGGTCACCCCGTGACGCACCGCCTCAAGCCACCAGGGACAGGTACAGGGACAGGGAGCCGAACATGACCGTGGACCCGAACGCCGCCACCCAGAGCTTCCCGCCGCGCCCGCCGGCCACCGGCGGCCCGAGCGCGGCCCGCTACCTCGTCCCGGCTCTCGTCGCCGCCGCCGTGGCGCTGGCCCTGGGGGTGTACGGCAAGGTCCACGACCCGGAGGGCACCGCCTTCAACCTGGCCGGATTCAGCAGCACGAGCGCGGTGAAGTCCTGGCTCGCGACGACGGCGTTCGGCTTCGCACTCGTCCAGGTCGCGTCGGCGGCCATGGTGTACGGGAAGCTGCCGGGCCCGAGCTGGTCGGGAACGCTGCACCGCTGGTCGGGCCGGATCGCGTTCCTGACAGCGGTCCCGGTGGCGGTGCACTGTCTGTACGCTTTCGGATATCAAACATACGATTCACGCGTGATGTGGCACTCCCTCCTGGGTTGCTTCTTCTTCGGTGCTTTCAGTGCAAAGATGCTGCTGCTTCGCTGGGATCGACTGCCCGGCTGGCTGCTGCCGGTCGTCGGCGGGCTGGTCTTCACCGTCCTGACGATCGTCTGGTTCACATCCGCCCTCTGGTTCTTCCGCAATTTCGGAGTGACGACATGACGCAAGGCCCGACGCGACGCACGGTCCTCCTCGCGACGGGCGCGGCGGCGCTCACAGCGGGATGCAGCGAGTACGGCAACGAATCCTCGTCCACCGAGTCCAGCGCGGACACCTCCCCCGGGCAGGAGCTGACCACGACGGCCGACATCCCGGTCGGCGGCGGCAAGATCTTCAAGGACGAGCAGGTCGTGGTGACACAGCCGAAGGAGGGCGAGTTCAAGGCGTTCACCTCGATCTGTACGCACCAGAAGTGCCCGGTGGCGAACGTGTCGGACGGCACGATCAACTGCACCTGCCACGGCAGCAAGTTCAGCATCACGGACGGTTCGGTGGCCAACCCTCCGGCGACGCAGCCGCTGGCCGAGAAGAAGATCACGGTCTCGGGAAATTCGATTCTCCTGGCGTAAGCGCCGCGCGTACGCTCCCGTGAATGCGCCCGCGTTCCGCCCCCGCCGAAGCCCCCGAGACCCCCGCGTTCGCCGAAGCCCTCGTACGCGACCACACGGTCTACGCCTGTGTGATGGGTTCGCGCGCCTTCGGCCTGGCGACGGACGGCAGCGACACGGACCGGCGCGGGGTGTTCCTCGCGCCCACTCCCCTGTTCTGGCGCTTCGAGAAGCCGCCCACGCATGTGGAGGGCCCCGCGGAGGAGCAGTTCAGCTGGGAGCTGGAACGCTTCTGCACACTGGCTCTGCGCGCCAACCCGAACATCCTGGAGTGCCTCCACTCCCCGCTCGTGGAGTACGCCGACGACACCGGCCGCGAACTCCTGGCCCTGCGCGAGGCGTTCCTCTCCCGCCAGGCGCACGAGACGTTCGCGGGCTACGCGCTCGGCCAGCACAAGAAGCTGGAGGCGGACGTCCGTGTCCACGGCGCCCCGCGCTGGAAGCACGCGATGCACCTGCTGCGACTCCTGATGAGCTGCCGCGACCTGCTGCGCACGGGCACGCTGACGATCGACGTCGGCGACGCGCGCGAGCGGCTGCTGGAGGTCAAGCGGGGCGAGGTGCCGTGGGCGGAGATCGAGTCCCGGATGAACCACCTGGCGACGGAGGCGGAACAGGCGTCCCACCACAGCCCGCTCCCGGAGGAGCCGGACCGACGACGCGTGGAGGACTTCCTGGTCCGCACACGCCGCGCATCTGCTGAAGCGCCGGCAGGTATTTCCAGCCCGTCCGGCGTTTGAGGACGAGGCCGTTCAGGCCGAAGGGGGGTCTGGGGGCACAGCCCCCAGCAAGGCCCGCACCGACACACCGCACCGTTCAGCCGTCAGCTGTCCCAGAGTGCCCCCAGCGTCTGCAGGTCACCCCCGTACTCGATCCGGTCCGCCCAGCGCGTGGGCCACGCATCGGTGCCGTGCCAGGCACCGGCAAACGCTCCGGTCAGGCAGGCGATCGAGTCCGAGTCGCCCGAGGTGCAGGCGGCGCGACGCAGGGCCGTGAGGGGGTCGCCGGGGAAGAGCAGGAAGCACAGCAGGCCGGTGGCCAGGGCCTCCTCGGCGATCCAGCCGGCGCCGGTGGCGAGACAGGGGTCGTCCTCGGGCGAGGCGGTGCGGACGGCGCGCTGGAGCCGGTCCAGGATCTCCAGGCACTCGTCCCAGCCGCGGGCGATGAACTCCTCAGGGCTCGCATCGTGGCTGTGCGTCCACAGGTCGCCCAGCCAGCGGTGGTAGTAGCGGCTGCGGTTCTCGTGCGCGTACGTACGGAGCAGGGTCACCAGTACGCCCGGGTCGGCGCCCTGCGCGAGCAGCCGTACGGCGTGCGCGGTGAGGTCGGACGCGGCCAGGGCCGTCGGGTGGCCGTGGGTGAGGGCCGCCTGCAACTGGGCGGCGCCCGCGCGCTGTTCGTCGCTCAGACCCGGGAGCAGGCCAATGGGCGCCACGCGCATGTTGGCGCCGCAGCCCTTCGAACCGATCTGGCTGGCCTCCTGCCAGGGCAACCGCTCGTTCTCCAGCAGGTTGCAGGCGACCAGGCAGGTGTGGCCCGGCGCCCGGTTGTTGTCCGGCGACCGGAACCACTTCACGAACTCCTGGCGCACCGGCCGTTCCATCCCCGCCGGGGTGAGCAGCCCCCGGTCCGTCGCCGCGCGCAGTCCGTGCGCGAGCGCCAGCGTCATCTGCGTGTCGTCGGTGACGATCGCGGGCGTGGGCAGCTCCATCTGCCGCCATGGACCGCACTTGGCGAGGATGGACGGGATGTCGTTGAACTCGGTCGGGAAGCCCAGGGCGTCGCCGAGCGCGAGCCCGATCAACGCCCCGCTCGCGGCACGCTTCCTGACGGTCGTGGTGGTCATTCGGGGCGTCCTTCCGGTGACGTCGGTGACGGTGACGAGGGAGACGGTGAGGCGGGAGACGGCGAGGAGGCGGATGAGGAGGAGGCCGAAGGCGACGACGGAGGCGAGGCGGGCGACACCGACGTGGTCGGGCGCAGCAGCGGCGGGTGCAGGGTGGTCGCGGTGCCCGCGCGGTACAGCGCGGCGGGTTTGCCCCGGCCGCCGGTGAGACGTGCGGCGCCCGGTACCGGTTCGACGAAGCCCGGCGTGGCGAGCACCTTGCGGCGGAAGTTGGGCGGGTCGAGCGCGGTGCCCCACACGGTCTCGTAGACCTGCCGCAGCTCGCCGAGGGTGAACTCGGGCGGGCAGAAGGCGGTCGCGATGCAGGAGTACTCCAGCTTGGCGCCGACCCGGTCGTGGGCGTCGGCCAGGATGCGGTCGTGGTCGAAGGCGAGCGGCCCGAGCGCGTTGTACCGCAGCCACTGGGCCTGCGCCGCGTCCCCGCCGCCGTGCGGTTCGGGCGCGTGCGGCAGCAGCGCGGCGAAGGCCACGGACACGACCCGCATTCTCGGGTCGCGGTCGGGTTCGCTGTAGGTGCGCAGCTGCTCCAGGTGCAGCCCGGACACGTCCGACAGGCCGGTCTCCTCGGCGAGTTCGCGCCGGGCCGCCGTCTCCGCGGACTCGTCGGGCAGGACGAAGCCTCCGGGCAGTGCCCAGTGGCCGGCGTACGGCTCGTGGCCGCGCTCGACGAGCAGCACGTGCAGCGCGCCCGCGCGGAGGGTGAGGACGGCCAGATCGACGGTGACGGCGAAGGGTTCGAAGGCGTACTTGTCGTACCCCGCGGGGGCCCGGCCCCGCGCCGTTCCGTTCAGAGGTGCGGTCACGCCCGCCCACTCCCTCCACAGTCACCCTTAATGGTCACCATGACCAATAGTCATACCGACTATAAAGAGCGCGGGCACCCCGCACAAGCCTTCAGGCATGCCGCACAGGCCTTCTTGACGACTCCCATACGCCAAAAGCCCCTCAGCGGCCCCTCAGGCGCCCAGGAGGGTTCGCGAGGCCAAGAGGGACCCGGAAGGCACCGCATCCCCTCCAGTGCGCCCAGGCGTCCGCCGGCGGCCCTCCTGGCAGACACGTGCGGCCGGCCCCGGAGAACTCCGGAACCGGCCGACGAGACAAGAGGCGCTCAGGAGGCGCCCGGTACTGCTACAGATCGACTTCCTTCATCAGCATGCCGACCTCGGTGTTGGACAGCCGGCGCAGCCAGCCCGACTTCTGGTCGCCCAGGGTGATCGGACCGAAGGCGACGCGCACCAGCTTGTCGACCGGGAAGCCGGCCTCCGCGAGCATGCGGCGCACGATGTGCTTGCGGCCCTCGTGGAGGGTGACCTCGACGAGGTAGTTCTTGCCGGTCTGCTCGACCACCCGGAAGTGGTCCGCACGCGCGTACCCGTCCTCCAGCTGGATGCCTTCCTTCAGCTGCTTGCCCAGGTCGCGCGGGATCGGGCCCACGATGTGCGCGAGGTAGACCTTCTTCACGCCGTACTTGGGGTGGGTCAGCCGGTGCGCCAGCTCACCGTGGTTGGTGAGCAGGATGACGCCCTCGGTCTCGGTGTCGAGCCGCCCGACGTGGAAGAGCCGCGTCTCGCGGTTCGTCACGTAGTCGCCGAGGCACTGCCGGCCCTCGTTGTCCTCCATCGTGGAGACGACGCCCGCGGGCTTGTTCAACGAGAAGAACTGGTACGACTGCGTGGCCACCGTCAGCCCGTCGACCTTGATCTCGTCGTGCTCGGGGTCGACACGCAGCCCCTGCTCCACCACGATCTCGCCGTTGACCTCGACGCGGGAGTGCTCGATCAGCTCCTCGCAGGACCGCCGGGAACCGTAGCCCGCGCGCGCGAGGACCTTCTGGAGCCGCTCGCCCTCCTGCTCGGCGCCCGGGAACGTCTTGGGCAGATTGACGTCCTTCTTGTCGGCGTACCGCTCCCGGTTGCGCTCCTCCGCCCGCGCGTCGTACTCACGCGAGGTCGACGGGACCCAGCGGCCCCGTCCGGTGCCGACGTGGCCCTGCCTGGGCCCGCCCTTGGCACCTCCGCGCGCGGAGGCACCGCGCCCGGACTTCGGACCGTCCGGGGTGGCGGCCGGTCCCACGTCGTAGCGGCGCTCCTCGGGACGCGGCTTGCTGGGACGCTCCTGGGCCTGGCCCTGACCTTGACCTTGGCCCTGGCCACGTCCCTGGCCCTGGCTCGGGCCCTGACCACGTCCCTGACCCTGGCCCTGACCACGTCCCTGACCCTGGCTCGGGCCACGCCCCTGCCCCTGACCACGCCCTTGGCCCTGACCCTGGCCCCGCCTGTCGCCCCCGCCGTTGCCGGCGCCGCGAGAGTTACCGCGCCCGCCACCGCTCTTGCCGCTACCGCTGCCGCTACTGCTTCGCATCAAAGTTCCGTCTAGTCGTCTGCGTCGTCTGCACCCGGAGCATCGGGAGCGTCCGGATCGAACGACGGAACACCTTCCTGCGTCTCGGCCTCGATCGCGTCCGCCTCCGGAAGGAAGGGTGCGAGCTCCGGGAGTTCGTCCAGGCCTCGCAGGCCCATTCGCTCCAGGAAGTAGTTCGTCGTCGTGTACAGGATCGCACCTGTTTCGGGTTCCGTCCCCGCCTCCTGGACCAGACCCCGCTGCAACAGGGTCCGCATGACCCCGTCGCAGTTGACTCCGCGGACCGCCGAGACCCGGCTGCGGCTGACCGGCTGGCGGTACGCGACGACCGCTAGCGTCTCCAGCGCCGCCTGGGTGAGCCGCGCCTGCTGGCCGTCCAGGACGAAGCCCTCGACGGCCGCCGCGTACTCGGGCCGGGAGTAGAAACGCCAGCCCCCGGCGACGATCCGCAGCTCGAAACCGCGCCCCTGGACGGTGTACTCGTCGGCCAGCGCGCGCAGGGCGTCCGCGATCTGCCGCCGGGGCCGCTGCAGTATCTTCGCGAGGTGTTCCTCGGTCGCGGGTTCGTCCACGACCATGAGGACGGCCTCCAGGGCGGGCCTGAGATCGAGATCGGCGACGGTCCGCAGCCCGGCCGGCACCTCGGTGGTGTCCTCGCTCACGCCTTCTCCTCCTCCTGCGCCTTCTCCTTCGCCACCTCTGGCGGCCGGTCGAACTCGTCGGTGACCGTCGGCGCCTCGTCGCCCTCCCCGCCCGTCCAGCGCACCACCAGCTCCCCCAGGGCGGTCTCCTGGTCCAGGGCGACGACCTTCTCCCGGTACAGCTCCAGCAGGGCCAGGAAGCGCGCTACGACGGTCAGAGTGTCATCGGTGTCGTCGACGAGGTCCTGGAAGGTGGCCTCGCCCAGCTCCCGCAGCCGCGCGACCACGATCCCGGCCTGCTCCTGGACGCTCACCAGGGGCGCGTGGATGTGGTCGACGTACACCTGCGGCCTGGGCTTCGGCTGCATCGCCTTCACGGCGAGCTTCGCGAACCCCTCCGCCCCGATGCTGATGACGACCTCGGGCAGCAGTTCGGCGTGGTGCGGTTCCAGTCCGACGGTACGGGGGTAGCGCCGGGCCTCGTCGTCGAGGCGGCGGCTGAGGATGTCGGCGATCTGTTTGTACGCGCGGTACTGGAGCAGCCGCGCGAACAGCAGGTCGCGTGCCTCAAGGAGGGCCAGGTCGGCCTCGTCCTCGACCTCGGCGGAGGGCAGCAGCCGCGCGGCCTTCAGGTCCAGCAGGGTGGCCGCGACGACCAGGAACTCGGTCGTCTGGTCGAGATCCCAGTCCGGGCCCATCGCCCTGATGTGGGCCATGAACTCGTCGGTCACCTTGGAGAGGGCGACCTCGGTGACGTCGAGCTTGTGCTTGGAGATCAGCTGGAGGAGAAGGTCGAAGGGACCTTCGAAGTTGGCCAGCCGAATCCTGAAGACCCCGTCATCGGGTTCGGCAGGCAAGGCGGGCGCGACAGGCTCGGCAAGCGGCTCCGGCTCCACGGGCGGAACCGGGGGCTCCGGCTCGGGTACCGGCTCCACCGGCGGAACCGGGGGCCCCGGTACTTCCTCGCCCACCGGAACGACTTCGGCCGGCTCCTCGCGTACCGGCTCCTCGGGAGCCTCGACGGGCTCCTCGACCGGAACCGGCGGCGAGCCCGCCGGCCCCCGCCCCAGCACACGCCGACGACCGGCGGAGCCGGGGCCGGGGGCGTCGTTCGAGGTCATGGCCCCGCAGGCTACCGCTAGCGCCCGCGCAACCGTCGTACGAGGATGCTCGCGTCCCCACGGGACTCCAGATCGGCGAGCACCACCGCGACCGCTTCGCGCACGATCCGGCCGCGGTCGACCGCGAGCCCGTGCTCGCCCCGGAGCACCAGACGCGCGTGCTCCAGGTCCATCAGCTCCTCGGCGGAGACGTACACCGTGATCTTCTCGTCGTGCCGCTCGCGCCCGCTGGGCCGCCGCGAGGCAGCCCGTCCGCCGCGCTTACGGGACGCCGACACCGACTGCGGCGAGGGCCCCTGCCCGGAGGCAGAACCTTCCTGCTCGCCCTGCCGCCGCCCCGAACGCTCCGCGGTGGCCCCCCGGCTGCGCGACTCCCCGGCATCGGACGAGTCCGCGCCGGCGGCGACATGCTCGTCGCCGTCGCCGTCACCGCCCTGGACGGGCACCGAGTGCGGCGCGTCCTCCGTGGCGGCGGCCCCGTCGCTCTCGCCGGCGGGCGCCGGCACGCGGGCCTCGCCGTTGGCCTGGCGCCTGGGCGTGGACGACTGGAGCGCCATGCCCCCGGTGGTGCGGAACAGCTCGTCGGCCCCCGGCAGACTCACTCGGCGTGACACCGGGCGAGCACCTCCCTGGCGAGCTGGCGATAGGCGGCGGCGCCGACGGAGTTGGAGGCGTACGTGGTGATCGGCTCACCGGCGACCGTGGTCTCCGGGAAGCGGACCGTGCGCCCGATGACCGTGTGGTAGACGTGGTCGTCGAAGGCCTCGACGACACGTGCGAGCACCTCACGGCTGTGCACCGTGCGCGAGTCGTACATCGTGGCGAGGATCCCGTCCAGCTCAAGCTCCGGGTTCAGCCGCTCCTGGACCTTCTCGATGGTCTCCGTCAGCAGCGCGACACCGCGCAGTGCGAAGAACTCGCACTCCAGAGGCACTATCACCTTGTGAGCCGCCGTCAGGGCGTTCACGGTGAGCAGGCCGAGCGAGGGCTGACAGTCGATCACGATGTAGTCGTAGTCGGCCATGAGCGGCTTCAGGGCGCGCTGGAGCGTCGACTCGCGCGCGACCTCCGACACCAGCTGCACCTCGGCCGCCGACAGGTCGATGTTGCTCGGCAGCAGGTCCATGTTCGGGACCGCGGTCTTCAGGAGGACCTCGTCCGCGGACATCCCCCGCTCCATGAGCAGGTTGTAGACCGTCAGGTCGAGTTCCATCGGGTTCACGCCGAGGCCCACCGAGAGGGCGCCCTGCGGGTCGAAGTCGACCAGCAGGACCCGGCGTCCGTACTCCGCGAGTGCGGCACCCAGGTTGATGGTCGACGTGGTCTTGCCCACGCCGCCCTTCTGGTTGCACATCGCGACGATCGTCGCGGGGCCGTGACTGGTCAGCGGACCCGGGATCGGGAAGTACGGCAGCGGGCGTCCGGTGGGACCGATGCGCTCACGGCGCTGTCGGGCCGCGTCGGGCGCGAGCGTGGCCGCGTACTCCGGATCGGGCTCGTACTCGGCGTCGGGGTCGTAGAAGTGCCCGTCGGGCAGTTCGTCGTAGTCGGCGAAGTGGTTGTGGACCCCGCCACTACCGTCGCCGGCCATGGCGTTCACGTGATGGCCATCCATGCTCATGTGTGCGGGCTGAGTCACCACCGGCATCGGGTGACCCTGGTGGGCTGCGAAGGTGCGGACCGCGACGGAGCCGACAGCCGCGAGCCCCGTGGGGCCCGAGCCCCGCGCCGGCATTCCTGGTTGACCACCCCCGGGAGTAAATGTCGACTCATTCACAAGTCGTCTTACCTCCTTGGTGACCAGGTAACTTCTCGATAGGTCAGCGTGGCACCATGCCGACGGTTGGCGACTCTATGGCGTGTCGGCCGTTCGCAGCAACACAATCCGCCGTACCGGGCCCGATGTGTCGGCAATGAAACATCCCTCTGTCAAGGGCGTACGGCCGTCGCACGGCAGGTTTCACCGGTGCGCGAATCGGTTGAAGCGTTACGTTCGAGGCGAGTTGAACGAGTGTCGCAAAGTGACCATACACACATCCGGCCGGACCTTGTCGGGCAAGGTCCGGCGGGGCGCGGGGCGTTGACGATGCCTGTTGACGTATCGCCTTTTACCCGCTGATGACTTGGTCTTTTTGTCGACCGGGAGCCCCTGCGGAACGGCCGGGAACGTCAGGTGACACCATTAGGCGAGCAGCGAGTCCAACTCGACGTGCTCCAGCCCGTGCGCCTCTGCGACCTCGCGGTAGACGACCTTGCCGTCATGCGTGTTGAGACCCCGGGCGAGGGCGGGATCGCGGCGCAGCGCCGCCACCCAGCCACGGTCGGCGAGTTCCACGATGTACGGCAGCGTGGCGTTGGTGAGCGCGTAGGTCGAGGTGTTGGGCACCGCGCCGGGCATGTTGGCGACGCAGTAGAAGACCGATCCGTGGACCGGGAAGGTCGGTTCGGCGTGGGTCGTGGGGCGCGAGTCCTCGAAGCAGCCGCCCTGGTCGATCGCGATGTCGACGAGAACGCTCCCCGGCTTCATCCGCGACACGAGTTCGTTGGTGACCAGCTTCGGGGCCTTGGCGCCGGGGATCAGCACGGCGCCGATCACGAGGTCGGCGTCCAGGACGGCCTTCTCCAGCTCGAAGGAGTTGGACATGATCGCCCGGACCTTGGTGCCGAAGACCTTGTCGGCCTCGCGCAGCTTGTTGATGTCGCGGTCGAGCAGCGTGACGTGGAAGCCCATGCCGACGGCGATCTGCGTGGCGTTCCAGCCGGAGACGCCGCCGCCGATGACGACGGCCCGCGCGGGCTGTGTGCCGGGGACACCGCCGGGGAGCACGCCACGTCCGCCGACCGAGCGCATCAGGTGGTAGGCGCCGACCTGCGGGGCGAGGCGGCCCGCGACCTCGGACATCGGGGCGAGGAGCGGGAGCGCGCGACTGGGCAGCTCGACCGTCTCGTAGGCGATCGCCGTGGTGCCGGACTCGACGAGCGCGTCCGTGCACGCCTTGGACGCGGCCAGGTGCAGGTAGGTGAAGAGCGTCTGGTCCTTGCGGAGGCGGTGGTACTCCTCGGCGATGGGCTCCTTGACCTTCAGCAGCAGGTCGGCGGTAGCCCACACCTCGTCGGCCGTGGGCAGGATGTGCGCGCCCGCGGCCACGAACTCGTCGTCCGTGATCGAGGAGCCGACGCCGGCGCCGCGCTCGATGACGACCTGGTGGCCGTGACGCACCAGCTCGTGCACACCGGCGGGCGTGATGGCCACGCGGAACTCGTTGTTCTTGACCTCGCGGGGGATGCCGACCTTCACGTCGATCACGGTCCTTGGCTCAGAGGGTGTGGGGGCATAGCAATACATACCCGGACGTGCGGGGGCACACCAGGAGACCGCAGGAGAAGGCGCGGTAGAGCCAGTTTAATGAAGGCGTTCTCGGTGTCTAGCCTTTCAATGCATCAATCTTCGACTGATGTACTGCGGATTTCGTAGGTGTTAGCACCGTGTTCCGGGTCCGGATCATCCTCGGGGGACTCCGGCTCGCTCTCCTGGGGCTCCGGATCGTCGCCCAGCAGCCGCTCCGCGGCGCCCCGGTGCAGCCGCGCCGCCGCCGGATCGCCGAGGTGCTCCAGCGTGTCGGCCAGCCGCAGCTGGAGCGCTCCCTGCAGCCGTACGTCGTCGGCGCGCCGCGCCCACTCCACCGCCTCCTGGCAGGTGCGCAGCGACTCCTCGGGCCGTCCCGCGTACTCCTGGACCCGCGCCAGCTCGCTCAACGCGCGCGCGTGGGCGGCCACATCGCCGTTCTTGCGGTAACCGGCCACCGCGGCACGCCAGTTGCGCAGTGCCTCGCCGTAGCGGCCCGCGTAGGTGTGCGCGGTGGCGATACGGCCGTACAGCCGGGCGGCGTCCTCGCGCTCGTCGCGCGCCAGGCGCTGGGCGAGCGCACGCCCGTACCAGTCGGCGGCGCGGTCGTAGTCCCCCAGCTCCTGGTGTGCGCCCCCTACGGATTCCATCGCGCGCCCGGTCGCGTACGGGTCGTTCGCCTCGCGTCCGGCGTCCAGGGCGGCCCGGTAGCGGGCCAGTGCGTCGTTCGTACGTCCGGTCTGCGCGTCCAGGTCGGCGAGGTTCAGCAGGGCGGCGGCCCGCTCGCGGGGCAGTTTCCGGCGTTCGGCGACATCGAGGACGAGGCGGTGGACGCCGTACAGGTCGGGTGCGGCGGCCTGGGTGCCGATGTGCGCGACCATGGCCTTGACCAGGGCGGACATCAGACGGCGGGCCAGCGTGTCCAGTTCCCCGTCGGCCACGGCCATCTGGGCGGCAGCGAGCAGGGCGGGCCTGCGGATGGTCAGCCAGTCCGCCGCCGCCCTCGGGTTCGGGAAGCGCAGCGAGTCGGGCGTGCCGAGGAGTTTCTCGCGGGCCAGCGGGCTGTCGGTCTCGGTGATCGCCCGGCAGGACACCAGCAGCCGTACCGTCCGCTCCAGCATCCGCGCGCGGGCCAGCTGCAGCTCGGCCGGGCGGTCCTGGGACTCCGCGAGGGGGCGCAGCAGGGGCAGCAGGCAGCCGGGGACCTCGTACTGCGGCAGCGGCGAGTCAACGGCCGTCAGGAGGCTCAGGGCGACGAAGTCGTCCAGGGTGGCGCGGGCCCCGCCGACCGAGCAGCCGGCCAGCGCGGAGGCCGTCTGCGGGTCCACCAGACCGCCGGGGGCCAGCGCGAGCAGTCGCAGTATCCGGGCGGCCGGGGTGGGCAGCGAGGCGTACACGAGGCGGAAGACGCGGCTGAGGGCGGTGCCCTCGTCGCCCTCGGCGTGCAGCTGCTTGGCGAGGTCGGAGACGGCCGCCTTGGGCCGGGCCGCGAGCCAGCCGCCGGCCAGCATCAGCGCGGCGGGCTGCCCCTGGCACACCTCGGCGAGATTCTCGGCGGCGCGCGGGTCCACGGTGATGCGCACCGACCCCGTGAAGCGGCCGAGCAGCTCCACGGCCGACTTGGTGTCGAGGCCGCCCAGGGTGCACGGGCGGACGTCGGAGATGCCGGTCAGCGGGCCTCCGGAGACGGCGACGGCGAGGCAGTCGGGGTTGTCCGGCAGCAGCGCGTCGACCTGCTCGGCGTCGGCCGCGTCGTCGAGCAGGAGCAGCATCCGCCGGTCGGCCAGCGCGTCGCGCAGCGCCTCGGACAGCTCGTCCTCGTCGGCGCCGGGCGGGGTGGGCAGCTCCAGGACGGCCAGCAGCTCGCGAGCGGTGCGCTCGGTCGGTACGGGGGTGCCGTCGGGTTCGGCGAGCCGGGCGCGCAGGACACCGTCCGGGTAACTGTCCGCGACCTGCCGGGCCAGCTCCTCGGCGAGGGCGCTGCGGCCCGAGCCGGGCTTGCCCGCGATGAGCAGCACGCGCGCGCGGGGCGCCTTCCGGCCCGCGAGGGTGTCGAGTCCGGCGCGCTCGATGTCGGCGCGCAGTTCCTTCAACTCTCTTGTCCGGCCGAGGAACTGACTGACCGTGGGAGCGGGCGGCCGATCGTTTCCGGACAGCTTCGTGCCGTCTGTGTCCACCGCCTGATCCGCCACGGGCCACACTCCCGTCCACCTGCACGCGCAAGCCCGCCGGGACTCCGGTTCGGGCGTTTCCAGAGCCTAGTTCACGCTCTGCGACGATCTGTGCGGAGCACGACGGGCAGGTCGCCCGATCGGATCAGGCGATGGTCACACCGGAGTCGGCAGTTGGCCCACGCCGGTGTCTCAGGCCTCGAAGGGCCGGGCCGGCCAGGGCGCCTCGGCCGGGCGCAGGGCGTCGAGTCCGTCGCCCTGCTCGGCCGCGACCAGCGAAAGCAGGCCCACGACGAGGCAGTTGTTGTGCAGCTCGCCGGCGAGGATGCCCCGGACCAGTTCACCGACGGGCACGCGCGCGTGCTCCATGTCGGCCTCCTCGTCCTCGACCTCGAAGCGCTGCCCCTCGGCCTCGGACAGATTCCGGGCCAGGAAGATCCGTACGGCCTCGTCGCAGCCGCCCGCCGTGGGGTAGACGTCGGTCAGCACCCGCCAGTCCTCGGCCTTGACGTGCGCCTCCTCGTACAGCTCGCGCTGGGCGGCGTGCAGCGGATTCTCGCCAGGTACGTCGAGCAGCCCGGCCGGGATCTCCCACATCCGCTGGCGGACGGGGTGGCGGTACTGACGGATCAGCAGGACCCGGCCCTCGTCGTCGAGGGCGAGGACGCCCACGGAGCCGGGGTGGACCTGGTAGTCGCGGCCCACGACCGAGCCGTCGGGCATGACCACCTCGTCGGTGCGCACGGAGGTCTTGTTGCCCACGAAGGGGGTCTCCGTCGCCCGGATCTCCCACTCCTCCGGAGTGTCCTTGATGGTGGTCATGTCGACTTGTCCTCCCGCATCCCGCACGTGCCAAAGAAACCGGGGCACGCACCCCAAAGGGCGCGCACCCCGGTCACCGTATCGCCCTTGGGTTACTTGCTTGTCTTGCGCTCGACGGCGGCCTTGACGAGGCCCGCGAAGAGCGGGTGGGGCCGGGTCGGGCGGGAGCGCAGCTCCGGGTGGGCCTGGGTGGCCACCAGGTAGGGGTGCACGTCGCGCGGGTACTCGACGTACTCCACGAGCTTGCCGTCCGGGGAGGTGCCGGAGAACTGGATGCCGGCCTTCTTCTCCAGTTCGGCGCGGTAGGAGTTGTTGACCTCGTAGCGGTGGCGGTGGCGCTCCTCGACGTACTCCTTGCCGTCGTACACCTCGCGCACGATGGAGCCTTCGGCGAGCTTGGCCGGGTACATGCCCAGGCGCATCGTTCCGCCCATGTCGCCGTCGCCCGCGACGATGTCGAGCTGCTCGGCCATCGTCGAGATGACCGGGTGGGCGGTGGCGGCGTCGAACTCGGTGGAGTTGGCGTCCTCGATGCCGGCCAGGTTGCGGGCCGCCTCGATGACGATGCACTGGAGGCCGAGACAGAGCCCGAGCAGCGGGATCTTGTGCTCACGGGCGTACTGGATCGCGCCGACCTTGCCGGACACACCCCGGTCGCCGAAGCCGCCCGGGATGCAGATCGCGTCCACGTCCGCCAGCTGCTTCTTGGCGCCGGCCGGGGTCTTGCAGTCGTCCGAGGTGACCCACTTGATCTTCACGCGCGCGTGGTTGGCGAATCCGCCCGCGCGCAGGGCCTCGGTGACCGAGAGATAGGCGTCGGGCAGGTCGATGTACTTGCCGACCAGGGCTAGGTTGATCTCGTGGGCGGGGTTGTGGACGCGGTCCAGGAGGTCGTCCCAGGTCGTCCAGTCGACGTCCCGGAAGGGCAGGTCCAGCTTGCGGACGACATAGGCGTCCAGGCCCTCGCGGTGCACGGTCTTGGGGATGTCGTAGATCGAGCGGGCGTCGGGGCAGGCGACCACGGCCGCCTCGTCGACGTCGCACATCAGGGAGATCTTGCGCTTGATCGCGGTCGGGACCTCGCGGTCGCAACGCAGCACGATCGCGTCCGGCTGGATACCGATGTTCCGCAGGGCCGCGACCGAGTGCTGGGTCGGCTTGGTCTTCAGCTCGCCGGAGGGGCCGATGTAGGGCAGCAGCGAGATGTGGACCACGAACACGTTGTCCCGGCCGACCTCGTGGCGGACCTGGCGCACGGTCTCCAGGAAGGGCAGCGACTCGATGTCGCCGACCGTGCCGCCGACCTCGGTGATGACGACGTCGACCTCGTCGGTGGCCATACGGCGGATGCGGTGCTTGATCTCGTTGGTGATGTGCGGGATGACCTGGACGGTGTCGCCGAGGTACTCGCCGCGCCGCTCCTTCGCGATCACCGTCGAGTAGATCTGGCCGGTGGTGACGTTGGCCGAGCCGTCGAGGTCGCGGTCGAGGAAGCGCTCGTAGTGGCCGATGTCCAGGTCGGTCTCGGCGCCGTCGTGCGTGACGAACACCTCACCGTGCTGGAAGGGGTTCATCGTGCCCGGGTCGACGTTCAGGTACGGGTCGAGCTTCTGCATGACCACACGTAGGCCGCGCGCCTTGAGGAGCATGCCGAGGCTGGAGGCCGTCAGACCCTTGCCGAGCGAGGAGGCGACACCCCCGGTGACGAAGATGTGCTTGGTCGTCGTGGCGTTGCTGTTTCGGAAAGCAGCGGGTGTCATGGCCAAGGCGGGGCTCCCGTGGTCGCGGTCTGGGGTGCGGTACGGCCACCCGGCCCGGAGATTTCCGGGTTTTCACTGGAGGAGCCGTCGCTGCGGTTCGGGGGTTTCGTGCCCACCGGTCCACGGGCTACCAGGGTATCAGCGACCCGGGGAGAAGGCTTCCGGCCACGCTCCGCGCACAGCCGGACACGCATCCCGTACACGAGTCACCATCACCTCGTCCAGCGCTCACCCGAAACTGTGCCCGCTCACCCGAGCTTCACTCGTTCAGCGGACCCGGGTTGTCGAGAGCGGCACGCGGATCATCTGCGTGCGTCGTATGCTCCTCGGACACTCGCTGCCGAGCCCGGCCGGCAACACGGCACCACCCCCGCCCGTAACCCCGGAACAACGAGAGCTCGTCAGTCCGTTGAGCACCGATTGGTGTTTGCTCCACCTCTCAACGACGCTTTACAACGAACCCTTGACCGCAAGAGCGAGACCCCCCTTTCTTTTCCCTACGGGGGGCGACGTGGCCGTTCGACTGGAGTTGCACGTGGCCGGGCGCATCGAAGACTACGCACTCATCGGAGACATGCAGACCGCCGCGCTGGTCTGCCGGGACGGCACAGTCGACTGGCTGTGCCTGCCCCGCTTCGACTCCCATGCCGTCTTCGCGGGACTGCTCGGCACCGAGGAGCACGGCTTCTGGCGCCTCGGCCCCGCGCACGCGACGGACGCAGAACCCCCCACCGCGGCACGCCGCCGCTACCGGGGCGATTCGCTGATCCTCGAATCCGAGTGGGACACCCCGCGCGGCACGGTCCGCGTGACGGATTTCATGCCCCCTCGCGACGGCGCCCCCCAGCTGATCCGCATCGTGGAGGGCGTCAGCGGCCGGGTGCCGATGCGCTCGGCCCTGCGCATGCGTTTCTCGTACGGCCGGGTCGTGCCGTGGGTGCACAAGCACGAGGGGCGGACGGTCGCCGTCGCGGGCCCCGACTCGGTGTGGTTCGACACCACCGCCGAGACGTACGGCAAGTCCCTGACGACGTACGCCGATTTCACGGTGGCGCCGGGTGACCGCATCGCGTTCACCATCTCCTGGGAGCCCTCACACAAGCAGCCGCCCGCGCTGCCCGAGCCGGAGCAGTCCCTCGACGCCACCGAGGAGTTCTGGCGCGAGTGGGTCGAGCAGTGCACGTACCACGGCCCCTACCGCGAGGCCGTCGTCCGCTCGCTGATCACCCTCAAGGCACTGACGTACGCGCCGACCGGCGGGATCGTCGCCGCCCCCACCACCTCCCTGCCGGAGGACATCGGGGGCGTACGCAACTGGGACTACCGCTACACCTGGCTGCGCGACGCGGCCATCACCCTCTCCTCCCTCCTGCGCACCGGCTACCGCGACGAGGCCCGCGCCTGGCGCGAGTGGCTGCTGCGCGCGGTCGCCGGCGACCCGGAGAACCTGCAGATCATGTACGGCATCGCGGGCGAACGGGAGTTGGGCGAGGCCGAGCTCGACTGGCTGCCCGGCTACGAGAACTCGGGCCCCGTCCGGGTCGGCAACGGCGCCGCGCACCAGCTCCAGCTGGATGTGTACGGCGAGGTCACCGAGGCTTTGCACCTGGCCCACATGACGGGTCTGGCCCGCAACGACTACGCCTCCCTGCTCCAGCTGAAGCTGATCCGGTACCTGGAGCAGCACTGGGACGAGCCCGACGAGGGCATCTGGGAGGTGCGCGGTCCGCGCCGCCACTTCGTGCACTCGAAGGTCATGGCCTGGGTCGCGGTGGACCGCACGATCAAGCTCATCGAGTCCGGCGACGCGGACGGCCCGCTGGAGAAGTGGCGCGAACTGCGCGACGACATCCACCGGGACGTGTGTGAGAAGGGTTACGACAAGGAGCGCAACACCTTCACACAGTCGTACGGCTCGAAGGAGCTGGACGCGAGCCTGCTCCTCATCCCGCAGATGGGCTTCCTGCCCCCCGACGACAAGCGCGTGATCGGCACCATCGAGGCCATCCAGCGCGAACTGTCCACCTCGGACGGCTTCATCCTGCGCTACCCGACCTCGGGCGGCGAGGAGAACCTCGACGGTCTGCCGGGCGACGAGGGCGCGTTCCTCGCCTGCTCGTTCTGGATGGCGGACGACCTCGCGATGATCGGCCGGGTCGACGAGGCCCGCAAACTCTTCGAGAAGCTCCTCGCCCTCCGCAACGACCTGGGCCTCCTGGCCGAGGAATGGGACCCCCGCCTCAAGCGCCAGGTGGGCAACTTCCCCCAGGCCTTCAGCCACGTCCCCTTGATCGACACGGCCCTGCGTCTGACGGCGTCGGGAGCGTACGGCGGCTAGACACCGACGCCCAGGCTTTCAGGGGCGCGGGGAACTGCGCGACCAGTCACGACGGCGCCGCACCTGAAAACGGCGCCCTCGTGGCAAAGCGCATACGCTGGATGCACCAAATGCCCCTTATCGGAAGGGGACCGCCATGGCCTCCCCCTCAAAGGCAGGCGCAGCCCTCACCGCACTGCGCGAGGATCTGACCGGCGAGGTACTCGCCCCGGGCGACCCCGGGTACGACGACACCCGCGCCGTCTTCAACGCCATGATCGACCGGCGACCTGCGGTGATCGCGCAGTGCGCGAACGAAGCCGACGTAGCCCGTTCCGTCCGCTTCGCCCGTGACCTGGACCTGCCCATCGCCATCCGCGGCGGCGGCCACAGCGTCGCGGGCATGGCCGTGAACGACGGCGGTCTGGTGATCGACCTGCGCCGGATGAACGAGGTGACCGTCTACCGGGCGGCGCAGTCGGTACGGGTCCAGGGCGGGGCCCTGATGAGCCACCTGGACCGGGCGACCCAGCCGTACGCGCTGGCGACCACCGGCGGCCGGGTCTCCACGACCGGCGTCGCCGGCTTCGTGCTCGGCGGCGGCAGCGGCTGGCTCGACCGGACCCACGGCCTCGCCGTCGACAACCTCATCGGCGTCGACCTGGTCACCGCCGACGGCACCGCCCTGCACGCGAGCGCCGAGCAGAACCCGGAGCTGTTCTGGGCCCTGCACGGCGGCGGCGGAAACTTCGGCGTCGCCACCTCGCTCACCCTGAGACTGCACGAGCTGCCCGCGTTCTCCATGGCGCTGCTGCTCTACCTCCCGGAGTTCGCCCGCGAGGTCACCCGCACCTACCGCGAGGTGATCCAGGCCGGCCCGGACGAGGCGAGCGGCGCGATCATCCATCTCACCGGCCCGCCCGAGGAGTTCGTCCCCCCGCATCTGGTCGGACAGTTGCTGTGCTGTGCGCTGCTGACGTACGCGGGTGCCGAGGCCGACATGCGCAAGCTCGCCGAGCCGCTGCTGGCGCTGCCGCACGAGGCGGCGATCGTCACCGCGATCCCGTACGCCGACCTCCAGTGCATGCTCGACGACCCGCCCGGGATGCGGAACTACTGGTCGGCGGAGTACCTGACGAGCGCCCCCGACGACTTCGTGGACGTCTTCTGTGCCCTCGGTGACGCCCTTCCGGTGCCCACCGGGACCCAGCACGTGCTGTTCCCGCTAGGCGGCGCCATCGCCGACGGCCCGGCCGACTACCCGGTCCCCTACCGGGACTCCCCCTGGGCCGTGCACCCCTTCGGCGTCTGGGAGGACCCGGCGGACGACGAGCGCTGTGTCCAGTGGGTCCGCGACGTCCGTACCGCCGTCCGGCCGTGGAGCAGCGGCGCGGTCTATCTCAACTTCATCGGCGACGAGGGCGCGGAGCGCGTGATCGCGGGCCTGGGCGCCGAGAACGCGCGTCGGCTGGCGTCGGTGAAGCGCCAGTACGACCCGGACAACGTGTTCCGCTTCAACCACAACATCGTTCCGGCGTAGCCGACCTGCCGACGGCCACCGATGCGCGAGTCGTCGTCCGTACGTCGGTGCAGGTAGCGTCCGCTGCATGGACAGCCGTACGGACAGCCGTTTGGAGACCCGGGGCGCCGGCATCACCGTGCGGCGGGCCCTTGAGCTGCCGGGGCTGCGCAGCGGGCTGCCGGAGATCCTGGCGGGCGCCGACCGGCTGGGGCGGACCGTGCGGTGGGTGCACGCGGGCGAGGTCCCGCACATCGCCTCGCTGCTCAAGGGCGGAGAGCTGCTCCTGACGACCGGGTACGGGCTCGGCACCCGCCCGGCCGAGCAGCGCGCGTTCGTCCGTACGCTCGCCGAGCGGGGTATCGCGGCGCTCGTCGTGGAGCTGGGCCCCCGCTTCACCCGGCTGCCCGCCGCGCTCGTGGAGACGGCCCGCTCGACCGGTCTCCCGCTGGTCCAGCTGCACCGCGAGGTGGCGTTCGTGGCCGTCACCGAGGAGATCCACACCGAGATCGTCAACGGCCACTACGCGCTGCTCCAGCGGGCCGAGGAGGTCCACCAGCGCTGTACGGAGGCCCTGCTGGGCGGCGGCGGCATTCCGCAGGTCCTCGGCATCCTGGCCGGCTTCAGCGGCAACCCGGTGTTCCTGGAGACGACGGACGGCCAGCTCCTGTACGCCGCCGGGGCCGGTCCCGAGGGCGCCGACCCGCTCCAGGTGTGGGAGGGCCTGCGCGCCCAGCAGAAGGACGCGCCGCCGCCCGCCGGTTCCGTGCTCGTCGACGTCCCCGGGGGCGGCCACGGCACCGGTTCGGTCCGCGCGCGTCTGGTCCTGCTGCCCGTCCTCGAACCGCTCGCCCCCGTGCACCGCATCGCCGCCGAACGGGCCGCGGGCATCCTGGCCGTCGTCCTGATGCAGGCCCGCCAGGAGGAGGAGCTGGCGGCGCGTGGCCGCGGCGACTTCCTCACCGACCTCGCCGAGGGCCGTGTCGACGCGGAGGCCGCGCCCGCGCAGGCCCGCGTCCTCGGCTTCAAGCCCGGCTCGGGCCCGCTGCTGCCGGTGGTGATGCGGCTCGGCGACACGCTGTCACCGGGCGGCGGCTGGGCGGTGCTGGCCCGCGCGGTCGCGGAGGAGCTGGCGTCGGTGGGCGTGCCGCTGCTGCTGGGCGTACGGCCGGTCGAGGGGCGCGTACCGCTGCTCGTGGGCCTGCGCGCGGAGTCGGAGCGCCCGGCGGTCGCCGACCGGGTCGCGACGGCACTACGGGCCGGTGTGGAGCGCGCCGGGATGCAGCGCCCGGGCGCGCAGCCGCCGGTCGTCGTGGTCGGGGTGGCCGGGGGCTGGGCGGCGGCCTCGGCGGGCCTGCGGCACGCGGCGGAGACGGCGACGGCGGCCCAGGGGCTGCCGGACCGCCCCTGGTACGACGCCCGGCGCCTGGACATCGACCTGCTGCTGTGGCGGCTGCGCGACCAGCCGGACCTGGCGGCCTTCGTGGACCGCGCGATCGGCCCGCTGCGCGCCCACGACCAGCGCTCCAAGCCGCCGCTGCTGCCCACCCTGGAGACCTACCTGGCGCACGCGGGCCGTAAGGCGGAGACGGCCCGTGAACTCCATCTCAACCGCCAGACGCTCTACAACCGCCTCGCGCGGATCGGGGAGTTGCTGGGCACGGACCTGGACGACCCGCAGACGGTACTGGCGTTGAGCCTGGCCCTGCGGGCCCGCAGGCACGTGACCTGACCCGGGCGCGCCCGCTAGGAGAGCAGCCGGGGCTGGGTGAACTCGTCGTAGACGCTGAGCACTTGGGCGACGGTCTCGTCCTCGGTGGGCCAGGTGGCGATCTGCCGCACGCCCCGCTCCCGGAGGAGTTCCTGGCGCTCCGGATCCCCGAGGAGCCGTACGACGGCCCTGCCGAGCGCCGCCGCGTCGCCGTACGGCACGAGTTCGGCCGCGTCCCCGACCAGCTCCGGAACGCCGCCCACGGCGGTCGCGATCAGCGGCACGCGCGCGTGGAGGGCCTCCTGGGCGAGAACGGAACGCGACTCCCAACGGCTGGGCAGAAGGGCGAGATCGGCGGCGACGAGCAGTTCGCTCACGTCGTCACGGCGCCCGATGAGCCGGACCGGCAGCCCCTCGTTCTCGATGCGGCCCTGCAACTCCGCCCGCAGCGGCCCCTCCCCGGCGATCACGAGGAGCGGCGCGGGATCGAGACCACGCCACGCGTGTACGGCGTCCAGCAGGACGTCGTACCCCCGGTGCCGGTCGAGCGAGCCGACAGCCATCAGCAACGGGCGGTCGGTGGCGCCGAGTTCGGCCCGTGTCTTGGACCGCTCGGACTCGTCCCACCCCATGCTCCCGCGCGGCGCGGACAGCGCTACGGCGGACAGCCGGGCGTCCCTCGCCCCGCGCCGCCTGGCCCGGTCCACGAGGTCGGAGGAGGTCCCGAGGACGACGGCGGCGGCCTTCACGACCCGCCGCTCAAGGACCCGCAGCAGCTGGGCGCGCGGCCCCTCCGCGTACGCGCGGTTGTGCCAGGTGACGACGAGGGGGGTGCGACGCCCGCTGAGCGCGAGGGCGGCCCGGAAGGAGGCGTGCAGCCCGTGCGCGTGCACGAGGTCGGCGTTCGAACAGGCCGCGCGCAGCGCCGCCACCGAGGCGGGGTCGCTGCTGCGCGGGATGGGCACGTGTTCGGCGCCGACGCCCGTGAAGTCGTAGGCGCTGTCGGCATCCGAGGGGGCGCACACGCTGACGCGCACGCCTCTGGCGACGAGCCCCGCGGCCAGCGAGCGCACGTGCGCGCTGCTGCCGGCGTTGCCGCCGCCGAGCACCTGGACGGTGCGCAGCGGCGACTGGCCGTGCGGTGAGTGGCTGGTCACGGGGCTCACGTGGCCGGGGGCTCCTGGTTCGGCGTCGGGCGGTCACGAAGAAGGGACATGAAGAAGGACACGGAGAAACGTACAGAAGGATCGGGCGGAAGGGGTGTACCGCGCGGCTTCCTCCCGGTACAGGGGGTTTTCCGTGCTCTTTCAAGGATGCCAGTACGTACGGGTGTTCCGAACCACGGAGGGGTGCGGGGTGTCACCCACACGAGTGAGAGAGAACCCACTAACCGTCAACTGTTCGAACGTCAGCCGTCCGACCGGGCCGTCGCCAGCAGCTCCTCCGCGTGTGCCCGCGCCGTCTCCGAGTCCTCCTGTCCGGCCAGCATCCGCGACAGCTCCCGTACCCGCTCCTCGCCCTCCAGCACCTTCACGCCGGACCGGGTCACCGACCCGTCGTTGGTCTTCTCCACCAGCAACTGCCGGTCGGCGAACGCGGCGACCTGCGGCAGATGCGTCACGACGACGACCTGTGCGCTCTTCGCCAGCTTGGCCAGCCGCCGTCCGATCTCCACGGCCGCCTTGCCGCCCACTCCGGCGTCGACCTCGTCGAACAGATAGGTGGGCACCGGATCGGTCCCCGCGAACACGACTTCCACGGCCAGCATCACGCGGGACAACTCACCCCCGGACGCGCCCTTGGCGATGGGCCGGGCGGGCGCCCCGGGATGCGGGGCGAGCAGCAGTTCGACCTCGTCGGCACCGGACGGCCCGTACGCGACCGTACGCCCGCCGACCTCAACCCCCTCCGGGTCCTCGGTCTGGCGGATCTCGAACGACACGCGCGCGTGGGGCATGGCCAGCGAGGCCAGCTCGGCGGTCACGGCTGCGGCGAACCGCTCGGCGGCCTCGGCCCGCGCGTCCGTCAACGCCTGGGCCATCCCGCCCAGTTCGCCGCGCAGCGCGTCCCGCTCGGCGGTCAGCTCACCGATGCGCTCGTCGTCGCCGTCGAGTTCGAGCAGCCGCGCGGAGCCTTCCTCGGCCCACGTCAGCACACCGGCCACATCGGAGCCGTACTTCCGCGTCAGCGCGGTGAGGGCGGCCCGCCGCTCCTCGACGGCCGCCAGGCGCAGCGGATCGGCGTCCAGGTCGTCGGCGTACCCCGCCAGCTCCCCGGCGACGTCCCCGAGCAGGATGCCGACCTCGCCGATCCGGTCGGCGAGCGCGGCCAGGGCGGAGTCGTGCGACCGTACGGCCTCCAGAGCCCGGTGGGCGCCCGCGACGAGCGTGGCGGCGTCGATGCCCTCGGGGTCCTCGGGATTGCCGGCGAGCGCGGCATGCGCGACGGTCGCGGCCGAGGCCAGCGCCTCCGCGTGCCCGAGCCGCTCGGCCTCCTCGGCCAGCTCGACGTCTTCACCGGCGCGCGGCTCCACAGCGGCGATCTCATCGAGCCCGTACCGCAGCATGTCGGCTTCCTGGGCCCGTTCCCGCGCGCGCGTGGTGATCTCGTCCAGCTCGCCGGAGACGGCCCTCAGCCGCCGGTACGCCTCCCCGTACTTGGTGAGGGGCGCGGCGACCGCGTCCCCCGCGTACCGGTCGAGCGCCGCCCGCTGCCGGGACAGCTTGAGCAGCCCCTGCTGGTCGGTCTGCCCGTGCACGGCCACCAGCTCGTCGGCCAGCTCGGCCAGCACGCCCACAGGCACGGAACGCCCGCCCAGATGCGCCCGTGAGCGCCCCTCGGCGGAAACGGTACGGCTGATGAGCAGCGCCCCGTCGTCCAGCTCGGCGCCGGCCTCCTCGGCCCGTACGACGGCAGCACCGCCCGGAGGCACGGTGATCCGCCCCTCCACGACCGCGTTCTTGGCCCCGATCCGCACCAACGCCGCATCGGCCCGCCCACCGAGCAGCAGCCCGAGGCTGGTCACGACCATGGTCTTACCCGCACCGGTCTCACCGGTGACGGCGGTAAAGCCGGGCGACAACTCGACGACCGCATCGTCGATGACGCCGAGCGACCGTATCCGCATCTCCTCCAACACGAACACGACCATACGAGGTCAGCCACCCCAAGTGCGACGCCCCCCACCTCGAATGAGAGAACCCGCAGGTAACGAATGACAATCGGCCTTCACATATCACCCGGGTGAGTGGATGTTTTTAGGGGCGCGGGGAACTGCGCGACAAGCCACGATGAACCTGCACACGCGCACAGATCCCCGCCACCCCCTACAAAGCGCTAATGAGGCGCCCCTCGCCACCCGGACACCGGCAGCGCGAACTTGGCCACAAGCCGGTCCGTGAACGACGCATGGTGCAGCCGAGCCAACCGAACCGGCACAGCCCCCCGCCGAACCTCCACCCGCGCCCCAGGAGGCAACTCCACAGTCCGCCGCCCGTCACACCACAGAACACCCGGCGGAATATGAGGCAGAACCTCCACAGCAAGCACAGAATCCGGCGAAGTAACCAACGGCTTCGCGAACAACGCGTGCGCACTGATCGGCACCATCAACAGCGCCTCCACCTCAGGCCACACCACAGGCCCACCGGCCGAGAAGGCATAGGCGGTGGACCCGGTAGGCGTGGACAGACAGATCCCGTCACACCCGAACCCGGTAACAGGCCGCCCGTCGATCTCCAGCACAACCTCGAGCAACTTCTCCGCGGACACCTTCTGCACGGCCGCCTCGTTCAGCGCCCAGTCCGTGTGCACGATGTTCCCGTTCTGGTGCACGACGACGTCGACGGTCATCCGTTCCTCGACCTCGTACGCCTTCGTCACCACCCGGTCGACCACCTTGTCGAGGTCGTCGCGCTCGGCCTCGGCGAGGAACCCGACGCTGCCGAGATTGACGCCGAGCATCGGCACCCCGGACGCCCGGGCGAACTCGGCGCCACGCAGCAGCGTGCCGTCACCGCCCAGCACGATGAGCAGCTCGCACCCGTCGAGGCACTGAGCTGTGGCCTCCTCGACCAGCTCCACCTCCGGCGGCAGCGGCACCTCGGCCGCCTCCGCCGCGAGCACCCGCACCCCGATTCCGGAGCGCAACAGCCCCTGGACGACGAGTTCGGCGCTTCTGATCGCGGCCGGCCGCCCGGTGTGGGCGAGCAGGAAAACAGTACGATCTCGGGTCTGAGTCAACGAGGCCCCTCCGCCACTGCACGGTCAACATCGGCCGGGTTGAGTTCGGGTGCGCCGGCCCGCAGCCACAGAAAGTACTCGACATTCCCCGACGGCCCGGGCAACGGGCTGGCGGTCACACCTTGTACGCCCAGGCCCAACTGGCCTGCGCGGGCGGCAACTCCACGTACCGCCTCGGCACGCAGTTCGGGACTGCGTACGACTCCTCCACTCCCCAGCCGTTCCTTCCCCACCTCGAACTGTGGCTTGACCATCATCACCAGATCGGCATCGGGCGCCGCACACCGCGCAAGGGCGGGCAGCACGAGACCGAGCGGGATGAAGGACAGATCCCCCACGACAAGATCCACTGGTTCCCCATCGATCGCTTCGAGCGTCAACTCGCGTACGTTCGTACGGTCCTTGACGGTGACGCGTTCATCGCTTTGGAGAGACCACGCGAGTTGTCCGTACCCCACGTCGACCGCGACGACGTGCGCGGCACCCGCGCGCAGCAGTACGTCGGTGAATCCGCCGGTGGACGCGCCGGCGTCCAGCACCCGCCGGCCGCCGACCTTCAGCCCCTGCGGTACGAAGACCTCCAGGGCGCCCGCGAGCTTGTGGCCGCCCCGGGAGACGTACTCGGGATCGCTGTCGTCGGCCACGACGACGATCGCGGCGGCGGTCTCCACCTGGGTGGCGGGCTTGGTCGCGACGGCCTTGCCGACG
Source organism: Streptomyces sp. NPDC000878 (assembly GCF_053599695.1). Classification (NCBI taxonomy): domain Bacteria; kingdom Bacillati; phylum Actinomycetota; class Actinomycetes; order Kitasatosporales; family Streptomycetaceae; genus Streptomyces; species Streptomyces sp. NPDC000878. Next base: position 134,151 of record NZ_JBSFMT010000020.1, read on the forward strand.
GTGACCCGCCCGGCGGCGATCAGCTGGCTCGCGTGCTCGCGCGAGCGGGCGAGCTTCCGCCGCACCAGCTCGGCGTCAAGACGGCGGCGTGCCACTCCTGCCACGTTCGGTTCAGCTCCTATTGCCGTACGTCGTCGGGGGCGCCGGAGGTCCCGGGCGGGCGTCGAGCGCGGTGAGCGTGTCGCGCAGCCCCCGGTGTACATCCTCGTACACCTCGACATGGCCGTCCGTGGCGAGGTGGTCGGCGTCACCGAGCCGGTCGAGCAGGGCGTCGACCTCGGCGTCGCCCGTGGGGGCGCGGGGGACGTTCAGCGGGGCCGGGGCGGCGGGGTCGTCGTCCGCGGGCCCGGAGTCGTACCCGGGTTCGACGGCCGCCTCTGGAACCACATCCGGAACCACATCCGCAGCCGGATCCGGAACCGGTGTCTCCGCCGGACCTTCGGCCGGGGGCACTGAGTCGTTCATGCCCCGACGCTACCTCGAACCGCTGAGGTACCGTCGTTCGCGATGGCCACGATTGAGGAGTGCCGCAGCGCACTCGACAAGCTCTCGGACAACATGGCGGGCGCGACCGGGGACGCACGCGAGGCGGCGGCCCTGGACCGCTCGCTGAGCTGCCGTATCACCGATCTGGACGTCACCTTCGCGGGACGCCTGCAAGGCGGCCGTATCGAGGTCCAGGACACCTTCCAGGGCCCGCCCCGGGAGAAGGCGGAGATCCGGCTCACCATGTCCGGCGACGACCTGGTGGCCCTGGTCGCCGGCGAGCTGAACTTCGCGAAGGCCTGGGGCTCGGGCCGCGTGAAACTGGAGGCGGGCCTGCGGGACCTGTTCCGCCTCAGGAAGCTTCTGTAGCCGACCTGGGGAGGAGCCTGGGCCTCAGGAAGCCTCCGCAGCCGCCTTCGTACGGGCCTTGCGCGCGGCCGGAACCACCAGCGGAGTGCCCGTCTCCGGATCGTCGATGACCTGACAGCGCAACCCGAACACCTCTTCGACCAGCCCGGCCGTGACGATGTCGCCCGGCGCACCCTCGGCCACGACCGAGCCCTCGCGCAGTGCGATGAGATGCGTGGCGTACCGGGCGGCGTGATTGAGGTCGTGCAGTACGGCGACCAGGGTCCGCCCCTGCTCCTCGTGCAGCTCGGCACAGAGGTCGAGGACGTCGATCTGGTGCTGGATGTCGAGATAGGTGGTCGGCTCGTCGAGGAGCAGCAGCGGGGTCTGCTGGGCGAGCGCCATCGCGATCCACACGCGCTGCCGCTGACCGCCGGAGAGTTCGTCGACATAGCGATCGGCGAGTTCGGCGACGCCGGTCGACTCCATGGACTCCTGGACGATGCGCTCGTCGTCGTGGGACCACTGGCGCAGGATGCCCTGGTGCGGGTAGCGGCCCCGGCCCACCAGGTCGGCGACGGTGATCCCGTCGGGCGCGATCGACGACTGCGGGAGCAGCCCGAGGGTCCGGGCGACCTTCTTCGGGGGCATCGAGTGGATGAGCTGCCCGTCGAGCAGCACCCGGCCCTCGCTGGGCTTCAGCATCCGCGACAGGGCGCGCAGCAGCGTGGACTTGCCGCAGGCGTTCGGGCCGACGATGACCGTGAAGGAGTTGTCGGGTATCTCCACCGACAGCTGCTCGGCGATCACACGCTGGTCGTAGGCGAGGGTGACGTTCTCGGCGGACAGGCGGTTCACGGTGTTGGTGCCCTTCTTGACGTTCTCGTTCGCGGAGTCGCTCTTTCCTGACTCGCCCGGCCGGCTCATATCCGCCCCGCCTTCCGTTCCGTGACCAGCAGCCACAGCAGATACAGCCCGCCGAGCACCCCGGTCACCACCCCCACGGGCAGCTGATCGGCGCCGAAGAGCCGCTGCGAGGCCCAGTCGGCCACGATCAGCAGGGTGGCGCCCATGCACATGGACGGCACCAGGTTCGGTCCCGGTGAGCGGGTCAGCCGCCGGGCGAGCTGCGGCGCGGTCAGCGCCACGAAGCCCACCGGGCCCGCGGCGGCCGTGGCGGCGGCGGTGAGCAGCACGGCGGCCAGCATCAGCACCAGCCGCACGCGCTCGACGCGCACCCCGAGGGCGTACGACACGTCGTCGCCCATCTCCGTCATCCGCAGCGCCCGCCCGTTCACGAGCACCACGGGTACGAGGACCGCGCACAGCCACAGCAGCGGCCAGACCTGGTCCCAGCCACGCCCGTTGAGGGAACCGGTCATCCACACGACCGCACGGGCCGCGTCGACGAGGTCCGCCTTGGTGATCAGGTAGCCGTTGACCGCCGTGACGACCGCGGAGACCCCGATGCCGACGAGCACCAGCCGGTACCCGTGCACGCCCTGCTTCCAGGCGAGCAGATAGATGGCGAGCCCGGTCACCAGCCCCCCGACGAGCGCCCCGAGGGTGACCGCGCCGGCGCTCCCGGAGAACAGCACGATCATGACCAGCGCACCGGCGGACGAGCCCTGACTGAGGCCGAGTACGTCCGGACTGCCCAGCGGATTGCGGGAGATGGACTGGAACAGCGCGCCGCCCAGCCCGAGCGAGGCCCCGACCAGCAGCCCGACCAGGACGCGCGGCAGCCGCAGCTCGTTGACGATGAACTCCTGGCCCGCGTTCCCGTCGCCCAGCAGCGTCCTGATGACATCCCCGGCGGGAATCGGGAAGTCGCCGGTGCCGATCAGCACCACGCTCGCGGTGAGCGCGGCCAGCAGCAGCGCCACGACGACGACCAGCGCACGCGCGTCCAGCCGGAGGGAGAGCCCGCCGGGGGTCCGCACGACACGGTCGGCGCGGCCGACGCCCCGGGCGGGCCGGACAAGAGAGTTGCTCTTCACAGCTGCGCCGTCCTCCGCCGTCGTACGAGAAAGATGAAGACCGGGCCGCCGATGACCGCGGTGACGATGCCGACCTGGAGTTCGGCGGGCCGGGCGACGATCCGCCCGATGACATCGGCGCCGAGCAGCAGCACCGGCGACAGGACAGTCGCGTACGGGAGGATCCAGCGCAGGTCGGGCCCGGTGAAGGACCGTACGACGTGCGGGACCATCAGCCCGACGAAGACGATCGGACCGCAGGCGGCGGTCGCGGCCCCGCACAGCACGGTCGCGGCGGCCATGGACAGCGCGCGGGTGCGGTTCAGGTTGGCGCCGAGGGCGCGGGCGGTGTCGTCGCCCATGGCCACGGCGTTGAGCGGCCGGGCAAGGCACAGCGCGAGGACCGTACCGACCACGATGAACGGCAGGACCTGCGTGATGGTGTCGTCGGTGGCCGAGGCCAGCGAACCGACCGTCCAGAAGCGCATCCGGCTCAGCGCCGCGTCGTCCGTGATCATCACGGCCTGGAGATAGCCGTAGAGCGCGGCGCTGATCGCGGTGCCCGCGAGCGCGAGCCGCACGGGCGTGGCCCCCCGGCCGCCCCCGAGGAACCAGACCAGCGCTCCGACGGCGGCGGCCCCGAGAAAGGCGAACCACACATAGCCGCCGAGCGAGGTGACGCCGAAGAAGGTAATGGCGGTGACGACAGCGGCCGAGGCACCGGCATTGATGCCGAGCAGCCCGGGATCGGCCAGCGGGTTACGGGTCAGCGCCTGCAGGACGGCCCCGGACAACCCGAGCGCGGCACCGGCAAGCAGCCCGAGAAGCGTCCGAGAGACCCGCTCACCGACGACAACGTCCCCATAGGTCCCCGAGTCTTGGAACAGCCCGTGCCAGACCTGTTCCAGGGACAGCTCTTTCGCCCCGATCGCGATGCTGGCGAGGGCGACAAGAACCAGGATCCCCAGAGAGACGAGGAGTCCAACGGCCCGTATCGCCTGACGCTTCGGGGGCGCGGGGGCAATCTCCGCGCGCTGCTCAGGAGGACTGTCGACAAACACCAGGTTAGGTTAGCCTACCCTCGCAATCGCCTCGGCGTCCGTCCACGGGTGGGGCCGCTGCGCACGAATCCCGGGGCCAGCCTCCCGGCGCGACTTCCTCAACTCTGGCCTCCCGGCTCCCGGCTCCCGGCTCCCGGCTCCCGGCCAGTCTCTTGGCTCCCGGCCAGTCTCTTGGCTCCCGATCCGCCGACACCCGCTTCTCGGCCCAGCCCTCCGGCTCCAAGCCTTCGACTCGGGTCTCCCCGGCCAACCCCGCGGCGCGGACCCTCACAACCCCAGCCGCGCCAGCGCCTTCCCCCCGTCCAGCCCGCACACGCCGTCGCCCGCCGCCGTCCAGGCCGCCGCGCACAGTGCGCGCAGGCCGTCGAGTGCCTCACCGTCCCCTTCCAGCTCCAGCCGCTCCTCCCCCGCGGTCGCCGTCCATCCCCCGCATCGGAAACCCTCGCCCGCGGGCGTCACCTCCGGCTGGCCGGTCAGCAGCCCCCGCAGGTCGGCGTCGACGTAGGTGGGCCGGTGTTGCGGCGGTGCGGCCAGCAGTTGTGCGCCGTCCGTGACGCCGGTCAGTACCAGCAGCGAGTCGACGTCCCCGTTGAACGCGCCCTCGATGTCCGTGTCCAGCCGGTCACCGACGACCAATGGGCGCTCGGCCCCGGTCCGCAGCACCGTCTCCCGGTGCATCGGCGGCAGCGGCTTGCCCGCCACCTGCGGCTCGGCGCCGGTCGCGATGCGCACGACCTCCACTGCTGCTCCGTTGCCCGGCGCGATCCCGCGCGCGCTGGGGATCGTCAGGTCGGTGTTCGACGCGAACCAGGGCACCCCGCGCGCGATGGCGAAGCACGCCTCCGCGAACCGCCCCCAGGGCAACTCGGGCCCGCCGTACCCCTGCACGACCGCCACCGGCCCGTCCTCGGCCGACTCGACGGGCTCAAGTCCCCGCTCGCGCAGCGCGACCCGCAGCCCCTCGCCGCCGATCACCAGCACGCGCGCGCCCGCCGGCACCTGGTCGGCGATCAGCCGGGCCACGGCCTGCGCCGACGTGATGACGTCCGAGCCCTCGGTCGCTATGCCCAGCTCGGTGAGGTGCTCGGCCACGGCGTCCGGCGTACGCAGCGCGTTGTTGGTGACATAGGCGAGCCGCATCCCGCCGTCCCGCGCGACACCGAGCGACTCGACGGCGTGCACGATCGCACTGCCCCCCGCGTACACCACCCCGTCCAGGTCGAGCAGCGCCGTGTCGTACGCCTCGCTCAGCGCCCGCGCACTGCCCTCGGGCCGCGTCCTGACGGTCTGGCTCATTGTGCATCGCTCCTCGTTCGCCCGGCTTTCCCCCGATCATCCCCCATGCCACTGACAGCCCTACGATGCACCAATGAACACTGCAGGTCCCGCGGACGTACCGGCTCGCATGGGCCTTCAACTGACCCCCTTCCGGGGCCTGCGCTACGACCCCGACCGGGTCGGCAGCCTTGCAGCCGTGACTTCTCCGCCGTACGACGTCATCGTGCGCCCGGACGGCCTGATCCACCTCGAATCGGCCGACCCGCACAACATCGTCCGGCTGATCCTCCCCCAGGCGGCGACCCCGTCCATCCGCAACGAACAGGCGGCGGACACCCTCGACGACTGGCTCTCCGAGGGCATCCTGACCGCCGACCCCGAGCCCGCCCTGTACGTCTACGAGCAGCGCGACACGACCGGCCACCTCCAACGCGGGGTCATAGGAGCCCTGCGCCTGTCGGAGCCGTCGGAGGGCGTCGTCCTGCCGCACGAGGACGTCATGCCGCACGTGGTCGCGGACCGCGCGGCCCTGATGCGCGCCACCTCCGCGAACCTGGAACCCCTCCTATTGACCTACCGCAGCAACGATTCCGCAGGCGTGTCGCCGTACAGCACAAGCGCGGTGGTCGAACGCGCGGCTCTCCGCCCTCCACTCCTGTCGACAACCACGGAGGACGGCTTCGGCCACCGCCTCTGGGCGATCACCGACCCCGCCGAACTCGCCGGGATCCAGACGGACCTGACACACCACCAGGCCCTCATCGCCGACGGCCACCACCGCTGGGCGACGTATCTGCGTCTACGCGCGGAGCACCCGTCCCCCAGCCCCTGGGACCACGGCCTGGTGCTCCTGGTGGACACCGCCCGCTACCCCCTGCGGGTCCGCGCGATCCACCGCCTCCTGCACGGTCTCCCGGTCGCCGAGGCCCTGGCGTCCCTGGAAGGCCACTTCCGCGTACGTCACCTCAAGGCCCCCCTCTCCGAAGCACTCAGCGCCCTCGCGGAGGCGGCCACCGCAGGCAACGCCTTCCTCCTGGCCGGCGACGGCGCCTTCCACCTCGTGGACCACCCGGACGAGGCCCTCCTGACCCGTACGATCCCGGCCGACCGCCCGCAGGCCTGGCGCACCCTGGACGCGACGGTCCTGCACGCCACGCTCCTCGACCACATCTGGCACATCCCCGAGGACTCACCGGCGCACATCGCGTACATCCACGACACGGCGGCAACCGTGGAGAAGGCGGAACAGGACGGCGGTACGGCCGTCCTGATGCACCCGGTCCGCGAGGAGGTCGTACGGGACCTGGCCCGCCAGGGCATCACCATGCCCCGCAAGTCGACGTCCTTCGGCCCCAAACCGGCCTCGGGCCTGGTCCTGCGCACCCTGGCGCACTGAAACAAGCCGAAACGCAGAAGGGCGGGACCCCTGACCGGGATCCCGCCCTTCACTGTCACTGCTTACCGAAGCTCGTCCGAAGAATCGTCGTCACCATCGGCGCTGTCGCCGGCGGACTCAACCGATTCGACAGTCCCGGTCTCGACGGAGTCGACCTGGACGGACTCGGCCTCGACAGACACAGACTCGACGCCCTTGTCCTCGTCGTGGAGGTCAACAAGCTCGACCCCGTCCACGCCCGCGTCCACATCCTCGTCCGTGTCCGCAACTCCGTCTTCGTCCTCGTCTTCGCTCTCGTCGAAGGCGTCGACGAACTCCACCCCGTCCAGCTCGGCGAGCCGGTCCGAGGCGTTCGTGCTGCCGTCCTTGTCGGACTCGACGGCCTTGGCGAACCACTCGCGCGCCTCGTCCTCACGCCCGGCGGCCAGCAGCGCGTCGGCGTACGCGTACCGCAGTCGCGCGGTCCACGGCTGTACGGAGTTGGAGGCCAGCTCGGGGCTCTGCAGGGTCACGATGGCCGCGTCGAGCTGGTCCATGTCACGCCGGGCACCGGCAGCGACGAGCCGCATCTCGACCTGACCGGCCTTGTCCAGCTTGTGCACCTCGGGCGCCCCGGCCATGTCGAGCGCCTTCTCGGGCCGCCCGAGCCCACGCTCGCAGTCGGCCATGACGGGCCACAGTTCGACGTTGCCGGTCATCCGCCGAGCCGCACGGAACTCGGCCAGCGCCTCGCTGTACTTCTGGGTCGCGTACGCCGCGAACCCGGCCGCCTCGCGTACGGCGGCCACGCGCGAGGCCAGCCGCAGAGCCACCCGCGAATACCCGTAAGCACCCTCGGGGTCCTCGTCGATGAGCCGCGCGACCATCACCAGGTTCTTGGAGACCTCCTCCGCGAGCCCCTTGGGCAGGCTCATCAGCTCCTGGCGTACGTCCTTGTCGATCTCGTCGCCCGTGACGTCCTCGGGGATCGGCAGCCGCTTGATCGGCTCGCGGTCCCGGTCACGCTCGTCACGGAACCCGCCACCGCGCCGGTCGTCACGCCGGTCATCGCCCCGACGGTCGTCACGTCCCCGGTAACCGCCGCCGCCCCCGCTGGGCCGCCCTCCACGGTCGCCACGATTGTCGTCACGCCCACGGTAGCCACCGCCACCACCGGCAGGACGGCCTCCGCGGTCGTCGCTCCGGCCACGGAACCCACCGCGATCGTCGTCACGCCGGACGAAGCCACCGCGATCCCCACGGTTGTCGTCCCGGCCACGGCTGTCGTCGCGGCGGAACCCGCCACGGTCGCCTTCACGCCGGTCGTCATCACGCCGGAAGGCGGGACGGTCACCACGGCTGTCGTCACGTCCACGGAACCCACCGCCACCGCCGGCAGGGCGGCCCCCGCGGTCGTCGTCACGCCGGAATCCGCCACCTGCGGGACGGCCTCCACGGTCGCCACGGTTGTCGCGGTCACCGCGGTCGTCGTCGCGACGGAACCCACCGCTGGCGGGACGCCCACCACGGTCATCACGCCGATCGTCCCGACGGACAAAGCCACCACGATCCCCGCGATCGTCACTCCGACCACGGAACCCACCACGATCGTCATCACGACGGAAGGCGGGACGGTCACCGTCCCGACGGTCATCGCGCCTGTCGTCACGTCGGTCGTCCCTGCGGTCGTCACGTCCACGGAAGCCACCGCCACCACCGGCAGGACGCCCACCGCGGTCGTCGTCACGCCGGAAACCGCCGCCTACAGGACGGCCCCCACGGTCGCCACGGTTGTCGTCCCGCCCGCGGAACCCACCGCCACCGCCGGCGGCGGGACGGCCACCACGGTCATCACGCCGATCGTCCCGACGGACAAAGCCACCACGATCCCCACGGTCGTCACTCCGACCACGGAACCCACCACGATCGTCATCACGCCGGTCATCACGCCGATCGTCACGGCGGTCATCACGCCGAACGAAGCCAGCGCGGTCACCGCCACCACCACGGTTGTCATCCCGACGGAAACCACCACGGTCGCCACGGTCGTCACGACGGGGTCCCGCCGGACGGTCCGAGCGGTCCGGCCGGTCCGAACGCTCGTCACGCCGGAAAGCGGGACGAGCCCCACGATCGCCGTCGCGACGGTCATCGCGGCGGACGAAACCACCGCGCTCACCACCGCGGTTGTCATCCCGACGGAACCCGCCACCGGCGCCACCGGCACCGCCACCGGGCCGATCGCCCCGGTCGTCACGACGGGGAGCTGCCGGCCGGTCGTCACGACGGCCGTAACCACCCGTCGGTCGGCCACCACGGTCGGAACCACCACGGTCGTTGTCACGGCGATCACTGTCGCGGCGCGGACCACTTCGGTACCCGCCACGGTCGCCGCGGTCACCACTGTCCCGGCGGCGCTGGTCGCGCTCCGGGCGCTCGTCGGGAGAGTTGGTGGACATGATGGATGACTCCTGTCTTCGGTACCGCAAGCTATTTTAAAACAAAAAAGGACCCCTGGTCCCAGCGTGAACGCTGGGACCAGGGGTCCTCCAAAGATTGTTCGGCGGCGTCCTACTCTCCCACAGGGTCCCCCCTGCAGTACCATCGGCGCTGTAAGGCTTAGCTTCCGGGTTCGGAATGTAACCGGGCGTTTCCCTCACGCT